>JBFMGU010000509.1:0-1454 GCA_040752415.1 Myxococcota bacterium | reverse complement strand
TCTTCTTGTCGTCCTTCTTCTCCTCGGCGATGGCCTTCGGAGCCTCCTCCTTCTTCTCGTCCTTCTTCTCTTCCTTCTTCTCTTCCTTCTTCTTCTTGTCGTCCTTCTTCTCCTCGGCCACCGGGGTGGCGGGGGCGGCAATTGAAACGCCGGCGAAGGAGGTCAGGGCCAGAGCGACGAGGGACTGACGGACAATGCGCATGAGAGTGCTGAGCCTTTCTTGCTGAAGCCGGTTGACCACGTGGGCCCGTGCTTCCGGGTGGAGCCGGGCAGCGCTGCAAGGAGCCGCCGGCCTCTTGAATTCACCGTTCAGACGCGTTGTGGGGAGGGTTATTCAACCCGGTGATCCCATCCGGCGTGGACGGCTGGCTCGTCTCCTAGCAGAAGCGGGAACCGGAACAACAGGAACCTGCCGTGCGCGTCCCACCGACAACGGCCAGGAGAGCACCACCTGCGCGCCGGCGGCGGCCCCGCGCTGTTTCTCCACCTCCACCACAAGGCGGTGACGGGCGGAACGCTGGAGCTGCAGCCGAAGGGCCGCGGGCATGGGGAGGGGAACCTGGAAGGCCCAGGGACCGGTGAGCAGGATGACCGCGGTACCGCCCTCCCCCGCCGCCACGCTGAGCCTGCGCACCGCCAGCTCCGGCTGCGCGGGTGCAGCCGGGGACTGGTCCACCACCACCACCGGGAACGCGCCGCTCCGCACCAGCCGCAGGGCCACCAGGGCGGCGTCCTGTGGCTGACGTGGTTGGACGCACCACAAGCAGCCGGGGCGAACACCGGCCTCCAGCACCGCGGGCGCGTGCAAGGTGCCGGAGCCATCCACCACGGCGCACCGGGCGGCGCCTCGTCGGAGGGCAGCAACGCAGGCCGCCATGGCCAGGGAAAGTCCTCCCAACCCGGGCCGGCTGCGAATCTCCGTCACCCCACCGATGGGCAACCCTCCCAGCTGCAGCGCGGCGTCCAGGGCGGGGATGCCGGAGCTGACCGAGAGGCCTGCCGGTGCCGCCACCTCCTCCCCGCCGCCACGCCAGACCAGCCCGCCGGTCTGAAGCACCAGTGGCGTTGGGGAACGACGGAGAGGAACCGGCATACTGAACACATTATCAGTCAAGCGTGGGCGTGACCATGAGATCCGTGCGGCGGGATGCGACTGCTGCGGGACCCGGGGACGTGGGTTTCCGTCGCGGATGAGCAGTGATCCACGTGCCTGCGGCGGCATTCCATTGTGGACGGTGACGTCGTGGAATGCGCCGGTGGCTGGCGTGGGTGCCATGGAGGTGGTGCTCGTGCGGCGGCGCGGTCCGTTCTGACGTGGGAGTGACGTCGTGGACCGGGCCGTTGTGGGACCCGGTGACGGTGGGTTTTGCTTTGTCGTTTCTGGCGTCGGCGACGTTGGTGGTTGTGCCACGTGTTGCGTTCCCAGGGAGGTTGGTGGCTCCGGATGGCCCCCA
>JBFMGU010000508.1:0-1456 GCA_040752415.1 Myxococcota bacterium | reverse complement strand
CCACGGGCGCGGGGTTGGCGGGCGTGGGCGTGGCGACGGGCGGGGGCGTGTTGGTGCCGGCCACCTCGGGCGGTTTGCTCGGCTGCGCCTCGGGGCCACCGGTGGAGCGCGAGAGGAGCGCCCAGGCCACAATGGCCACCACGGCCGCGGTGACCACGCTGCCCGCCTGGACCGCCAGCCGCTGCTGCGCCGGCGTCATGGAGGAGCGGGCGTTGCCAAATCCCTCACTTGGGTCGGGCGTCCCCTTCTCCTCGGGCTCTGGCGGTGGGGCGTCGCCCAGCGCGGTGTCCTCGGTGAGTGGCGCGCTGCCCTCCACAGGCATCTGCACGCGGGCGGTGGGCTCCAGCGGCGTGGCTCCCGGCGGAGGGCCGCTGCGTGACGGCGCCGCCTGCGACCAGCTGGGCGTGGCCCCGGAGAAGCTCTCCGCGCTGGGCGTCAGCTCCTGGGCGTTCTCCGCCACCCAGCGGGCGAGGTTGGAGCGTGAGACGGGGTCGGGGCTGCTGGCCAGGAAGGAGTCGAGCTGGTCGCTGAGCGTGAGCGCGTCGGGCGTGCGCTTGGCCGGGTCGCGCTGCAGCGCCTGCATGATGATGTCATCCAGCTCCTTGGGCAGGCGCGGATTCACCGTGGAGGGCGGCGGCACGTCCTCCTGGGTGATCTTCTGCATCACCACCAGGTCGCTCTTGTCACGGAACAGGCGACGACGCGTGACCAGTTCATACAGCACGATGCCCAGCGCGAAGACGTCGGTGCGACGGTCCACGTGGTCCGCCAGGCACTGCTCCGGCGCCATGTAGCTGACCTTGCCCTTGACCACGCCGGTGCGCGTCACCGTGCCCTGCGTGATGGCCTTGGCCACGCCAAAGTCCATGACCTTCACGTCGCCCTGGCGGCTGACCAGGACGTTCTGCGGGCTGACGTCGCGGTGGACGATCTGGAGCGGAACGCCGTTGGCGTCCTTCAGCTCATGCGCGTGGTGCAGACCTTCCGCGGCGCGTGCCACCACCAGGGCGCACAGCGGGATGGGCAGCGGCTTCTTGATGCGGAGACTGTGGGCGAACAGGGCGCCGAGATGCGGGCCATCGATGTACTCCATGGCCATGTAGTAGGTGCCCTCATGCTGCCCCAGCTCATAGACCTGGACGATGTTGGGGTGGCTGAAGCGCGCCGCCAGGCGGGCCTCATCCAGGAACATGTCCACAAAGTCCTTCCGGACGGCCAGCTCGGGCAGCATCTTCTTGATGACCACCCAGCGCTCAAAACCCTCCACGCCCGAGAACCGTGCAAGGTGCACCTCGGCCATGCCGCCCTGCGCGATGCGGCGAACAAGCTCGTAATTTCCGAACTTCTGGCCCATGTCACCCTGGCAGTCAGACGTCCAACCCGCAGACGCTAACCCATCACAACCGTGGAAGACAGCCCTTGGCCGCGTGGATCCGACAATCCCCGCGGTTGTAGG
>JBFMGU010000507.1:0-1502 GCA_040752415.1 Myxococcota bacterium | reverse complement strand
CCGAGGCGGCAACCGCGGACGGCTGGCAACCGGGCGGCCCCGCGGGCGATAATCCAGCCTCCTCTCACGCCCGGAACGCGCCATGGCCTCGCCCGTCGGATCTCCCAACGCGTTCACCCGCATCCTGCAGGGGCCGGTGGGCACCCTGGTGGGGCGCATGTTGCAGGTGGTGGGCGTGGCCCGGCCGGAGGGTGTGGACCTGGCCGCCCAGCTCCGCCGCGACGAGATGGACCGCCAGGTCCGCTACGTCCAGCTGCTGGACCAGCTCTACGGCCGGCTGCTCCCGGAAGGCAGCGTGGTGCCCCGGCCGCAGGACGTGTTGCGTGCGCGCGCGGAGGGCGGGGCGCCGGTCCCGCGAGGTTACGCGCCGTCGCTGGGGGGCTCGGAGGGAGAGGTCGGTCGCTCCGTGCAGCGGGCGCAGGCGGATGACCCGCTGTTCAAGCTGCAACTGGAGATCGCGCTGGGCGGGAACATCACCGGCGGTGACGGCGACACCGGTTTCACCGTCTGGCGTCCCGAGCAGCCCGACCGCATCCCGCAGCTCGCGCGCAGTGCCCCCGCGCTGGCCGCCACCGCGCCCCAGGGGGATGGCTCCACGCCCGCGCCCGTGGCCGGTGTCCCCATGGCCCCTGGCGCCTCGGAAGTGCCCGCCGCGCCCGGCGCTCCCGCCTCCCGCTTCAACGTGCCGCTCATCACCGAGTCGCGTGCGCCTGGTCTCGTCGAGCCGCCTCCGGCCATGGGCTCCATCCTCACCGGACTGCAGCGGATGGAGGCCAACATCATGAACCTGGTGAAGGTCCGCGTGGCCAAGGACGGCAGCGTCCCGCCGGTGCCCATGCAGCAGCTGGGCAGCGTGGTGGGTCAGACCGCCGTGGCCATGGGGCCGCAGGCCAGCACCGGTCTGGGTAAGCTGCCCATCACCAAGGGCATGCAGGCGCAGATGGCCGCCGCGCCGGATGTGCCGGGCACCGCCGCCATCCAGGGCATGAGCGACACGATGAAGATGGAGATGCTCATGAGCATGATGAAGCAGCTCCGTCGCATGTATGACCTCCTGAGCAACATGCTGGCCTCCATCCACCAGATGCGCTCGGAGGCCATCCGCAACATCGCGTGATGCGGCTGTTTCCTCGTCGTCAGCCCAGCGTGCGCGCCACCAGCAGCACCACCGCGCCCAGCACGCCGGGCAGCAGCGCCGCCACCAGCACCGCCACGCCGGCCGCCGTCGCCACCAGCGAGGGCCACAGGCTGTACTGATAGACCGCGACCAGGCCGCTGTAGAACCACGCGTTCTGGATGCCAATGACGGTGGTCTGCACCAGGTAGCTCCCCGCGAAAACGCCCAGCCCGGCACTCCCCGACGCCAACCCCAGCACGCCCACCACCGCCACCAGCGCGCCCAGGCCCAGCAGCACGCCTCCCGTCGCCATCAGCGGCGTGGCCATGGGCGATCCCGGCTCTTCCGTGGCGGGGGCGGGGGCGGGGGGTGCCGTCGACGGAGC
>JBFMGU010000506.1:0-1584 GCA_040752415.1 Myxococcota bacterium | reverse complement strand
TTTTCTTTCTCAACCCAACAGCAAGGAGCACCACGACGGAACACGGAAGAACGAAACGGAAAGACGGAAGGCGGAAGGCAGGCGGTACCGAAGAGATGAGAAAGACGAAGCGGGTACCAGACGAGCCGACGCCGAACGAGAAACTTGAGACAGGTACCAGCGACGCGACTCGCGCTCGCGACGCATACCCCTGTTCGCCTCCGCGCGCTGACGACCCGGCCACCACCCGGACACCTACCAAACGCGAAACGCGAAGCGGGTACCAGGCGTGCCAACGCCCAAGACGACAATCGGACAATCGAGACAGCTACCAGCGACGCGGTTCTCGCACGCGACGCATACCCCTGTTCTGCTCCGCGGGCTGACGACCCGGACACTTGCCAGGCGCGAAACGCTTACCGGGCACCTGGCGCCACGCTGAGCGAGAAGACGCGAGACAGTGGTCCAGCGACGTGCTTCGCGCTCTCAACGGCCTCGACCGCTCCGCGCTCTCACGACGGGGTCACTCACGCGACGCAAAAAGCGAAGCGCTACCAGGCGAGCCACGCCGACGAGGAAAACGCGTCCGTGGCACCAGCGACACGGTTTCTCGCTCGCACCCGTGCCCTCTCCGGCCGATGTTCTCCAGCACTCGCGCTGCGTGCGCTCGCCCCGCGTACTCTCCGACGCTTTGAAGCGGAACCCGTTCTGAGCGCAGCCCTGTTTCCAGGCTTCGCCGCTCACTTCTGCCGCGGCAGCTCCGGCGGCGGCTTGGTGAGGATGTCCCCCTCCTGCCACCCGCCCACCACGCTGCCGGAGACCCCGTCCAACCACACCTCGACGGGGAAGCGCTTGATGTGGAACGTGGCCACCCAGACCGCGCGCGCGTGCACCGGCTGCGCCGGCACCGTGGTCTTGTCCTGCCAGAACCGGTTGGGCTCCACGATCATCTCCTCCACCGACGAAAGCCCCGCATTCGGCACACCGACGAGGCGGAGCTGGTCACGCGCCGCGTTGCCGGCCTTGTAGTTGGGGAAGGGGAACTCCACGACCTTGGGCGGCGGCGTGTAGAAGTTCACGTCCATGGTGAGCACGTTGCCGCTGTGCGCATCCACCAGCAGCTCCACGCCCTGGTTGCGGAAGCGGACCTTCTGGTGCACCCGCGGGTAGTGCAGCTTCCAGCGCTGCAGCAACGCGGGCGCCTTGCCCACGGTGTCCACCGCGGACTTCTTGAAGATGACGTCGTCACCCACGCCGGCGGCCTTCAGCGCCTCCACCGCCCGCGCGCGCGCCTCCTCGTCCTTCACCAGCGTCTCCGGCGTCTTCTCCAGCTTCTGCAGCTCCGCCACGCGCGCGTCGTTGGAGAAGAACACCACGCGGTCCGCGCGCTCGTCGATGTCGACGGTGGCCTGGTCCGGGAAGACCACGTGCCAGAGCTTGTCGGTCTTGTGGGAGGAGCTGATGAGCGAGTGTTGCACCGCCTCCCCCACCGTGGCGCCCACCGCCTTGGCGAAGGCACGCGCCTTCTCCACCATCTGCTCCGGCGTGGCGGGCGGCTTGTTCTCCACGGGCGCGGGCGTCTCGGCGGGCGCGGCCGCCGCGGGC
>JBFMGU010000505.1:0-1692 GCA_040752415.1 Myxococcota bacterium | reverse complement strand
CAAGCCGCAGTCTCAGAATGTCAGGGTTACACTTCCCTGGAACGAAGAATAGTTGGCGGCGCCGGTGTAGTTGTTGATGTTCTTGGCCGTGTCGGGGCTGCGCAGCTCCCAGTACGGGATGTTCCACCACGGGAAGCGGATGTACTGGTTGGTGCGGTTCATCAGCGGCTGCAGGCTGCTGGTGCCCACGCTCAGACCCAGCCAGTCAAACGGCTGCACGTTGATGGAGAACGTGCCCCAGGTGAAATCACGTCGGGCAAACCCTTCCCGCGCATACTGCGAGGTGAACTCGTCCTGCGGCCCGTAGTAGTCGCTCAATGAGTGCCACATCAGCAGACCCAGAGAGAACGACACCGGCACCGGCGTCAGCGCTCCCAGGTCGTATCCAATGGAGAACGAGCCAATGGCGGCACCCAGCGTGCCGTTGAGCGCGCCCACGGAGGGACACCCACCGGCGCTGATGTCGGAAGCGCGCGCAATGCACTTGTTGGGCGTGATCACGCGGCCGGAGCGGTCGGTGTACGCTTGCGCTTCCTCGTCGGAGCCCCACCACTTGGCCAGTGGGCTGCTGTCATGCACCGGCTTGCCCGGCAGGCGCGCGTTCGCGGAGAACGCCAGGCCCGCGCTCGCCTCAAAGCCCCACTTGGCAAAGTTGACGCTGCCCGACAGGTCCGCCGTCCCCAGCTGCCGACGGTAACGGCTCTCCAAGCTGATGGGCATGCGCACGCCGCTGTAGAACAGCATGCTCAGCCCCAGCAGCGGGATCTTCACACCCTCGTAGCGGAGGCCAATGCGCGGGTCGGAGAGGATGACCTGGCGCTGGTAGGTGGTCAGCTCGCTCGGCGTCAGCTCCAGGTCAATGTCCTGGCGCAGCGCCAACGCAAAGCCATAGGGCAGGTCGAACTTGGGGCGCACGCTGAACCACCACGCGTACAGCGGGTTCCGCGCGTACGGGTTCACCGCGAACGTGCCCTCCCCCACGCTCTGGCTGTGCATCAGCGTCATGTGCACGGGGAACGGCTTGGACGGCGCGGGCGGCGCCACCGTGGCCGGCGTGGGCGCCGTGGGGCTGGGCGTCACCGCGGGCGCGGCCTCCGTGGTGGCCGGCGGCGTCACCGTGGGCGGCGCCACCGGAGCGGGCTCCACCGGGGCCACCGGCGCGGGAGCTGGAGCCTCACCCTGCGCCACGCGCTCCGCCGCGCTCGCCCCGGACGACCAACCCAGGATCGCCGCCATCACCACTGCTGACAGTCTGCTCTGCGTCGCCTTCATCCCAGCTCCTGCTTCGCCGCTCCGGCGCTTGGTGCCGCGGCACCCACAGCAACCGTGGTGCCATCTCCGGGCGGGCCTGCCGCTCGGAAAAATCCGTTGTGTCCCGGGGAGTTGCAGCCCCTGACGCCACCGCTCAGGCAGCGACACGGGCCGGATCGTCACGAAATGATCAGCCCCCGGACGGGGCGCGCACCCTACAGCGTCCGCCGCGTGCGGCGCCACAGCGCCAGGAGCACCAGCGCCACCGGCGGCAGGGCCGGCGCGCTGCCCTGGCATCCCGGGCAGCCATCCGGCCGCGTCGCGCCCCCGTCCCCCGCGCCCGCATCCGCGCCCAACGGCGCCGCCGCATCCGCTCCGCCCGCATCCGGCCGCGTGGGCCCGGCGTCGCGCGGCTCCCCGCCGGCGTCCTCCCCTGCTCCG
>JBFMGU010000504.1:0-1720 GCA_040752415.1 Myxococcota bacterium | reverse complement strand
GCGCCACACGCCGCGCAGGCTGCGCGTGGTGGCCGCGTATTGCACCAGGCCGGATGGTCGCTTCCTGGTGACGCAGCGGCCGGAAGGCGGGCCCATGGGCGGCCTCTGGGAGTTTCCCGGCGGCAAGGTGGAGAAGGGCGAGAGCGACCGAGCTGCGCTGAAGCGGGAAATCAAGGAGGAGCTGGGCGTGGATTGCCGCGTGGGCGACCGCGTCTTCGCCATCCTGCACGAGTACCGCGGCTTCACCCTGGACTTCCGGGTCTACGGGACCACGCTGTTGGCCGAGCCCAAGGCCATCGAGGTGGCGGACATGCGCTGGATCACCTCGCAGGAGCTGCGTGGCCTGTCCTTCCCGCCCGCGGACGCCTCGCTGGTGGAAGCGCTCTCCAAGGGGCACGAGCTGTCCCCCACCAAGGTGGACCGCCAGCGCCTCCGCAAGCGCCCCCGCCCCATCACCATTCCCTGAAGCGCGAGCCATCCACACGCCGGGAACACCCCGACCACTCCCGCGCCACACGCCGCGTGGTGTGGCCGCGGTTGCGTCCGCGTGTGACCCGGGGCGAAAACCCGTGCATTCTCGGGGCGTTGGGGCTATCAGACGCGGGTCGGCGCGGGGTTGGTCCGGTCCCTGCGTAGGAAGGCTTCAGGAGGCACCCATGGAGCCCAACCCCAATCACTTGCGGTGGCTGCCCTATGCCCAGTCCCCGGCCATGGCCGCGGCGCTGGCGCGGGTGCTCCTGGTGGCGCTCCTGTTCGGCGCCGCCGCGGTCCCGGCCTACGTGGCGGGCGTGGAGTTCGCCGCGTGGGGCCTGGCGCTCCTGGCGGCCTCCCTGGCGGTCCGGATGCCCATGAGCGGCCTCCTGGCCAACCTGGGGAGCGGCGTGTTCCTGCTGCTCACGGTGGTGGGTCTGGCGGCACCCGAGCTGCTGGGGCCCGCCGGCATCGTGGACGAGAACCCCTGGATGCGCGCCTGCGCGTGGCTGACCCTGGCCGCGAGCGTGCTCACGCTGGTGCTGGTGGACGTGGGGACGTTCCGTCGCGTGTTCCGCCAGGAGGGGCGCCCCGTGGTCACGTTTGATTCCGACCAGCTCGCCGCCCAGGCGCAACACCACGCCGCCGCCCGACGTTGACGCCACGCCCGGCACAAAGCACCGTACCCGCCATGCGCGCGTTGTATCTGGCCGTGGTGCTGGGCCTCTCTCTTGCTGCCGCATGTCAGGACTCCGCGGCGGGCGCAGCCTGCAGGTCCACGGGCGCGTGCGTGGACTGCACCTCGGTGTGCCACCGGATGATCCAGTGCCGGGTGAGCTACGCCGCGGCCGAGACGCCGGTGCCCATCTCCGAGGACAGCAGCGACCAGGAACGCTGTGAGCAGAGCTGCTTCACCACCGACACCATCACGCCCGAGCGTGAGCGCTGCATCCTGGCCACCAACCCCGCCCAAACCGAGCGCTGCCAGAAACAGGTGTTGGCGTGTCTCGGCGTGGACGGCGGTCCCAGCCCCTGACGCCCACGCTTGCGAGCGGGGATGGGGCGTGAGAAATCAGTCGCCCTGCCCTTGGTGCCCCCGTAGCTCAGTTGGATAGAGCGGCAGTTTCCTAAACTGTAGGCCACGTGTTCGAATCACGTCGGGGGCGCACTCTTTTTCCTGATCAATATCAATCACTTCCGGCTCTGCCTTGGTTTTCTTCTCGTCGGAGGCGGGTGCGCTGGTAAGCAC
>JBFMGU010000503.1:0-1748 GCA_040752415.1 Myxococcota bacterium | reverse complement strand
GGGCGCGTTGGCGGGACGCTGGGGGGCGGAACCCGGCAGGGGGGCTGGTTGGCGCGTGTCGCTCATGTTGGGACTCCAGGCTCTTCCAAACGCACGCGACACTACTCCGGGAAGCGCCGCGCTCCCATCCTCTCTCGCGCCTTCCTCGTGGTTGCGCCCCGGCCCGCGCTGGGAACCCTGCGGCGCCTGGGCATTCCCCACGTGCGTGCTATGAGGCCCGGCCCATGACTGCCGCCAACAACTCGAGCGCCGGAGTCCTGAAGCAGACGCTGGACACCTTCAAGGCCACCGCCAAGCTCGGGCGCACCTTCTGGGTCTGCAACGCCATCTACATGCTGGATGGTGCCGCCTACTTCGGCATCCTCAACATCCTGACGTTGTTCCTCGGGCAGTCCGTCGGGATGAGCGACCGGTGGAGCGGCCTGTCGGTCTCCTACTTCACCGGCCTGGTCACGTTCTTCTCCGCCACCCTCGGCGGTGTGGCGGACCGCCTGGGCGTGCGACGCACCATCACCATCACCATCCTGCTCGCGCTCGTCGGGCGCGCGGTGTTGACTCTGGCGCCCTCACTGCCGGCGGGAAATGTCATCTCCTGGGTGGGCCTGACGTTGATGGCGGTGAGCGCCGGTGCGTTGCAGCCCGCCGTGTACGCCGGCGTGAAGCAGGCCACCAACAAGGAAACGTCCGCCATCGGCTTCAGCCTGCTGTACGCGCTGATGAATGGCGGCATCGTGCTGGAGGCGTTCGCCTCGTCGCTGGTGCGCGAGCGGTGGCAGACCACCGGCGTGTTCTGGATGTGCACCGGCATCACCCTGCTCTACCTGCTGGTGCACCTCACGCTCTTCCCCAGCTCCGCCGGCGCGCCCGTCCCCGCCGCTCCCCCGCAGCCCGGCGAGAAGCGCTCCCTGCGCGACCACGCACTGTTCAACCCGCGCTTCCTGTTCTTCATCTTCGTGCTGCTGGGCGTGCGCACGCTGTTCGCGCACCAGTGGCTGACCATGCCGGACTACGTCACGCGCGCGTACCCGCAGGAAGTGGGGGCCCGCTTCGAGTGGATCAACGGTCTCAACCCGCTCATCATCCTCTTCGGCACGCCGCTGGTGGCGGCGGTCACGCGCCACGTCAACGTCGTCACGATGATGGTCGTGGGCACCGCTGTGTCGGCGGGCGCCACGTTCCTGCTGGTGCCCGGCCCCGACCTCACCGCGCTGTTGGCCTACGTGATCATCTTCTCCATCGGCGAGGCGATGTGGTCCAGCCGGTTCCTCGAGTACGTTGCCGAGATTGCCCCGCCGGACAAGGTGGGCGTCTACATGGGGGTGGCGCAGATTCCGTGGTTCGTCGCCAAGTTCACCACGGGGCTGTACTCCGGGTTCATGCTCGAGTCGTTCTGTCCCGCCGAGGGAGCGAAGAACACTGGCACCATGTGGCTCATCTACGCGCTCGTCGGCATCAGCTCGCCGGTGGGGCTCATGCTGGGTCGGAAGTGGCTGCTGCGGGGCTCCCTCGCTCACAAGGGCGAAACGCAAGCGGCCGCGGCGTAAGGCCGTTCCCTCCGTTTGACCGCCGGCACCGCCACCGCCGGACGAACCCGCCGTCACCGCCGTCACCGGCACCGCCCCCACCGGCACCCGCCCCCGCCGGCACCGCACCACGCCCGCCGGCACCACCCCTTCCCACCCATCCCCAACCCCATTCCGCCGCGGATTCTCGCGGGTTTGCGCCCCCGCGCTATGCCAAGGGGGTCC
>JBFMGU010000502.1:0-1833 GCA_040752415.1 Myxococcota bacterium | reverse complement strand
CATGCGCGCGCCGGGCAACACCTCCACCGTCCTGCTGACGGGCTGGAACCCGCTCCGCTCCGTCTTGAGCACGTAGGTCCCGGCCGGAACCCACACGCTGCCCGGCACCCTGCGCAGCGGTTTGCCGTCCAGCTCCGCGCGGTCCGGCGCCGGATCCACCACGACGAGGATCTTGCCCCAGATGGCCATCCGCCCCTCGAGCTCCTTGAGCTTGCGACGCACCGAGGTCGACTTCTCGTGCTCGGGGTACTCACGCAGGAATGCGTCGTAATGGCTCCGGGCCTCGTCGAGGAGATGGAGGTTGTCGCAGGTGAGCGCCAGGTTGAGCCGGATCTTGGCGTCGGGCTCCAGCTCGAAGGCGTGGGTGAACTCCTGCAACGCGAGCTCGTAGTCACCCTGGGTGAACGCCTCAATGGCCTTGCGGTTGTGCTCCCGCGCGGTGCTGGCGGCGTCGGCGGGCTGGGCGTGCACGGGTGCAGCCAACAGCAGCGCGCCCACCACCACGAGCCACGCGCCCAACCTGTCACGCGGTTCTGCCTTCATCTCAGCGCACGCACCGGGCCCAGTAATGCGACTCGTAGAGGTTGTTGTAGACCTGACCCCACCGGAACTCGACATACCAGGCGCTCCCGGGATTGAACGCGCACGGGGTTGCCGTCCAGTAGTCCTCCACCGGCGTGTCCGGGAACGCGTCGGTGTCAATGGCGGGCCACGCGGTGGTGACGTCGACGAGACTCGCCAGCTCCCGCGCCGAGGGCAGCCGCCAGGGAGACTGACAGTAGGCCCGGGCTTCCTGCCAGGTGAGGCCCGCGGCGGAAGTTCCCCGCTGCCAGGTGAGACCCGTGCGCGTGTCCAGCACCTCCGCCTCCGAGACCACGTACCTCCCCGTCGGCGCAAAGGCCCCGGCCACCGCCGCGCTGGCCACCACCAGCACCGTCAGGAGGATCCTGGCCGCGCCGCGCATGCTCATCCTCCCGGCCCACGCACGCAGCGCACCTGGTGCGGCACGGCCACGTCGTCGTTGTAGGTGAAGCCGAATTTGAAATGCAGCGTCCACGCCTTCAGCTGGCTGTTGGTGTAGTGCGTGGCGGACCAGAAGTAGTCGAGGGGCGTGGCGGGGAACGCGGTGGTGTTGATGGCCGGCTCGTAGACGTCAAAGCTCACAATGCTGACCAGCTCGATCATCGTGGGCAGGCGCCAGTCGTCGGCGTCGGCGTAGACAAGGTCGTTGCAGTACGCCACCGCGTTGGACCACGCCAGGGGCTCCGCGATCACCGTGCGCTGCCAGGTGAGCCCGGTGAGGTTGTCGGTGACGGTTTCCGGGGTGGTGGTGAAATCCGTGGGGCGGTCCGGCGCCAGGGGCCAGTCGGCCCAGTTGCGGTCAACCGGTCCGGCGTCCGGGCTGCCCGCGTCGGCTCCGCCCCCGCTGCTCGACGAGGTGGCGTCCGTCCGGACCCGACACCGGCCCGCCGCGCATTCCTCGTTGGCGTTGCAGTGCGCGTCCGTCTCACAGCGGGAGGCCGGCAGACACGCCTGCGCCCCGACGACGCTGGAGAGGAGTCCCGCAACCAGGATGATCCGAGGGGCCACGTGGGAGCTCACTGCGCAGCGGTTCTGGAGGCCGTGACGACGGTACCAGCGGCCCCCGGTGCATCGCAACGCGGGCGCGGCAGGCGTGCGCGGGCAGCCATGAGCGGGGGCGTCACCCAGGGCAATCGCACCTAAACACCAAGCACCTTCAGGAGGTAGGGCTCATCCCAGCCAGCGAGCTTCCGCTTGGCTTTGATGCCGATCTTTTTCGTCTTTTCCTGTTTGAGAAGGTTCAGCGCAATC
>JBFMGU010000501.1:0-1862 GCA_040752415.1 Myxococcota bacterium | reverse complement strand
ACCACAGCCCCGGCCGCGTCGTCGCCACCGGCAACCACGTCCGCTGGTGAGGGCTTGTGGCGGCGCGGAGCGGGCGGGGGCCAGGGTTCCGGTGGGAGCGGGGGCTCGTCGGGAGGGTTGCTGCTGTCCACGGGGGACGCGTTGCGCCTGGTGGCGCCGGAGGGTGACCCGGACCAGCGGAATCCCCGTGCGCTGGCGGCCACCGCGTTCCGTCACCAGCCCTTCATCGCCCGCGTCCACGACGTCATGCAGAGCAGCTGGAGACCGGCCGACACGCTGGACCACCACTTCATCCGCGGCGAACTCAAGCGTTCCAGCGAGGGCGAGTCGACCGTGGCGGTCACGATCAACCGCGCGGGCAAGGTGGTGGAGGTGAAGCTGGTGAAGCGCGGGTCCCATGAGTTCCTGGACGAGATTGCGCTGAGCGCCGCGCGTCACGCCGGTTGGCTGCCCAATCCACCCGCGGAGCTGTTCCACACCGCCGAGACGGTGCGTCTCCTCGTCGGATACCGGGTGAAGATTGTGCTGCCGCAGGATCAGGCGGAGAGCGTGGACCCGCTGCTCCCGCCGCAGGCCAGGGCGCTGACCAGCAACCCCGCGTTCGCCGCCGTGCAGCAGATGCTGCAGCCCATCCAGGAGCCCACCGAATACCTGACGCGAAAATCCGCGCGGGAGATGCCCTACCCCATGTGCGCGCACCGCGTGCCGCTGTGCCACGACTGCCCGTGGGACCGTCCGCGTTTCCAGATCACCTACGAGCCGTGCGCATACCAACGCTGAGCTCACCCCGGCGGGCTGGTGCGCGGTTTCTTCTTCTTCCACGGCGTCCAGGTGGCCCCGTCGGAACCGGTGCCGCAGGGCGTGGCGGACAGGGCGGGCCCCTGCAGCGCCGCGTGCGCGGGAGGCATGCGCTCCACGCCCTGGTACTCCGGCGGCCCCACCGACTCACAGATGCGCTCGTCCTGGTCCATGAAGAAGACGCGGCGCCCGCCCTTCCCGTATCCCGCGGGCCACGCGTAGGCGACAAAGCGCTTGGCCGCGCGGGTCGCGTCGACCTGTTTCTCCTCGGTGGTGCCCCTGTCCGCCGCGTCCGGCAGGTACACCACGTACAGGTAGCTCTCCGACTGCAACACCGGAGAGCCCGGTGCCACGGGGCGGAACTGGTCGGGGCGCAGCAGCGGGACCTCCATGGGCGTGCCGTTGGGAAGCGGCTGCGCACCCGTCAGTTGCGAGGCCAGCGCCGCTTCCGCCACGCCGTCGCCGTTGCGATCCACCAGCTTCAGCTCACGCGCCTTGTCCTGCGCCCACAGGATCTCCCGTAGCCGGCTGACCGCCTTCTCCTCACCCGCGCGCTGCCCGCCTCCGACGATGCCCGGCACGGCGTACTCGACGGTGAAGCGCACCGTGGCCACCAGCGCCATGGCGCCGCCGAGCACCCCCACCAGGGCCCGCGCCCTCCCCTGCTGCTGGATGGCCACCAGCATCACCGCCACCACCGCCGGGAACGCCAGCAGCGGCAACACCAGGGAGACCGCCGCAAGCAGCAACGCTCCGACGACAAACACGCGCGTACGCACGGACTCCGACACGGCGACCATGGCGCATGAGCACCATTCCGGCACGAGATGTCAAGGCGCAGCCACTTCGGCCAGCTCGCGCTACGGCATGAGAGCGCCCGCGCGGCGCGAGCTTTGGGAGTGCGTGTGCAAGCGCCCCATTCGCGAACCGCGGCGCAGTGGGGCGCGCAGCACCGCTTTGGCTTCGGGCGCTCCGAGCAGACCCGCGCCCAGCGGTTGGGTAGGCTTGAGCCGGCTTGAGCCTGGCTTGAGCCGCCGGTGCGTTCCCGCGACGGAACCACGGTC
>JBFMGU010000500.1:0-1864 GCA_040752415.1 Myxococcota bacterium | reverse complement strand
CGCCCCCCGCGCCCAGCGACCCGCCCACGCCGTCACGCAGCGTCTCCTCGCCGGGGCTGAAGGCGCACAACCCGTGGGCGGAGGGCCGGCCGAACATCCAGGAGCGCCCGTTCGGCGACACACCCGTGGGCACCGCGCGCCCCGACGGGAGCCGACGTGTTGCCAGCGTCCCCGCGCTCTCACTCTCCCCGGATCCCGAAGACCCCACCCCGCAGCTCACACTGCCCTTCCCCGACGCGGAGTCGTTCCTGGACGCGTACATGCAGGAAGGCCCGCTGGGCGGCGTGGTGCTGGATGCACGCACCAACGTGCCGCTGGGTCAGGAGGTCAAGCTGCTGCTGCGCTTCCGCCAGGGCGTGATCAAGGAGTTCGACATCCGGGGTCGCGTGGCGTGGCGACGCATGAAGGGCTCCGGCAACCTGCGTCCCGGCGTGGGCGTGGAGTTCCTCCCGTCGGAGCGGGGCGCGGTGGACCGCCTGCTCTGGCTGGCCCGCGGACACTCGCCCAGCGCGGCCGACCGCAAGCACCGTCGGATTGAAACGCAGCTGCAGGTGAAGGTGGCCCCCAGGAACGGAGAACGACGACGCTGCAAGGCCATGGACATCAGTGAAGGCGGCATCTTCGTTGCCTCCGCGGTGCTGCTGCCGCTGAACGAGGAAGTGACGGTGACGCTCAAGGCGCCGGGAAAGCTGCTGGGCGGGTTTGACGTGAAGGGACGCGTGGCGTGGCACCGGGAGGAAGGCGACCGCGGATACGGCGTGATGTTCACGTTCGAGGGGGATGACGTGGAGGCGCGCGTGCGGGAGCTGGTGGCGCGCATCCGCTCCGACGGCTGAGGAGCATGGCGAGGGGCCCCAACGGCGTTACCTCCTGCGAAAGGACTGGGACGCGGGGTCCGTCATGGCGCTCTTCAGGGATCGACAAGAAGCAGGAAGGCTGCTGGCCGACGCGCTGCGTGAACGCGGGGGTTACGAGGGTGGCGTGGTGCTGGGCCTGCCGCGCGGCGGCGTCCCGGTGGCGGCGGAGGTGGCGCGGCAACTGGGGCTGGAGCTGGACGTGTTCGTGGTCCGCAAGCTGGGGTTTCCCGGTCAGCCGGAATACGCCATGGGCGCGCTGGCTTCCGGCGGCGTGGTGGTGCTGAACCCGGAGCTGGAGGGTCACATCCCGCGCGAGGTGCTGGACCGCGTGACCCGGCTGGAGCTGGAAGAGCTGGAACGCCGCGAGCACCTCTACCGCACCGACCACCACGGCGCGGAGCTCTCCGGACGCCCGGCCATCCTCGTCGACGACGGGCTGGCCACCGGCAGCACCATGCGCGCCGCGGTGCAGGCCTTGCGGAAACTGGGACCCAGCCGCGTGATCATGGCAGTCCCGGTGGCGGCGCCCGAATCCATTGAGTCACTGCGCCCGGTGGTCGACGACGCGGTGTCCGTGGCCACACCGGACCCGTTCGTGGCGGTGAGCGCCTGGTACCAGGACTTCTCCCAGACCTCCGACGACGAGGTGCGCGCCCTGCTCGACGCCTCGCGCCGTCCCACCGTGGAGGGAATGCGGGAGATGCCGGCGCGCGTGCAGGCTGGTCGCGCCACCCTGCAGGGCGACCTGGCCATTCCCGCCGCTCCGCGCGGCGTGGTGTTGTTCGCGCATGGGAGCGGGAGCAGTCGTCACAGTCCGCGCAACCGGTACGTGGCGTCGGAGCTGCAGCGCGGTGGGTTGGCCACGCTGCTGATGGACCTGCTCACCGTCGACGAGGAGGAGCTGGACCGCCACACCGGGCACCTGCGTTTCAACATCGGCTTCCTCGCGGACCGCCTGGTCTCCGCCATCCGCTGGGTGAGTCAGCAGCCCGGAACGCGTGCGCTCC
>JBFMGU010000050.1:0-48899 GCA_040752415.1 Myxococcota bacterium | reverse complement strand
CCTTGAGCACGGAACCCTCCTGTGGAAGGAGAGCGCCAGATCACAGCTCCGATCTGGGCACAACCGCGCGGGAACGCTGTCGGCCAAGTGATCGAAATCCCAGCGGTTTAGATGCGATCACCCTGGGCATGTAAGTGGGTTAGAGTATGAGACAAGGATTGCGCTGAGAGCATCTGCGCCTTTGTTGTACGAAGCGCTAGATAAGCAGCGGAAGAAAACCTGCACCGACAGTTACCCCAAAGAGGGGGTCGTGCTGGAAGCGGGCTGGTTCACCAAGGCTAGACTTGCGGCGGAGTTGGATGCAGGGCTTCGCCGCACGGATGGAAGTGTTGGCGCTGGACGGGATGGTGCAGCGTCTAGCATCAGCAGCGCTCCTTCGGTGAAGGCCGACGCAGGCAGGCACGACAGCGGGTGGGGCACACCAACTCTTCGTGACGCGGCGCCGGGGGATGACCACAGCCCACGTTGGGGCTGCCTGCGTGTGTCTCTAGGGCAGGAATTGATGTGGGCGGCGTTGGCGCTGGTCGTATTGGTAGCCGGATCGCGACTGCTCAGGAAGCGGTAGGATTAGCGTGTCTCTTCCGAATATTGGATTGGCCGCTGGTTTCTCCGACGGAGCAGGCTGTACGGTGGCGGCGGGCGATGTTGAGTGACGACGAGAAAACACCTCGACTGTCGGCATGCGAGGGGAGGCATGCCAAACGCCGCGGTCGTGGTTGACGTCGGGCTACTGGGCGATGCGCCGGACGTACTTGTGATGCAGGCCGCCAACCTGCGGGAGCGTGATGACGTCTCCGAGCTCTGGAACGTGAATGGGGCGCATGTTGGCACGGGTAGGAAGAGGAAACGGGTGTGAGAATCCGGCACAGCGCCGTCCTGCCCCCTGCAGAAGGCGCCGGCGGGTGCGTCCGGTGGGCCCAGAGCCACGCCGGCCCACGGGATGTCTCCGCCGCAGTCGGGGCTCACGTTGGTCAGCGTCGGAGGGTCGCATTACCTGGAAACCATCGACCCGTTCACGCAGACGTTCTCCGGACGTCGGGTGATGCTCGGCGGACACATGCCGCACGGCATCGGGTTCGGCGGCGGCCGGTTGCTGGTGGCCAACGCCATGTCCAACAACGCCTCGATTGTCGTTCTGCAGACGATGACCGAAACCGCGCTGGTCCCGGTGGGGCGCGACCCGCTGGGGGCGGTGGTCACCGCCGACGGCAGCCGGGGATTGGTGGGCAATTGCCACCTCCTGGGCCAGGATCCCCACCACGATGTCCCGGCCCGTGACGATGCCGACGGGTATGCGGGCGCTACCGCGATACTCAATGACGACGCCATCTCCAACGTGATTGTCCCGCATGAGCTCGGCTGCGTGCGACAGCGGGTCGTCCTTGCGAGCAACGACCACTCTGCGGTGACAAAGCTCTTCAGCGCGGTCCCACCACGTCCTGGCCGCGAAGGACCTGGAGGGCGATGGCGCGGAGCTTGGCAATTGCATGGGGATTCCGAGAGCCTCCGAGGTCCTGCTCGTCGATAATGCTGAGCATTTCCCTGCCGGCATGCCGGTTCACTGCCCGCACGGCCAGCCGCCGGACCAAATCATCACCCATGCGCCCCGTGCTTCGTGTCAGGAGTGGGACCAAGCGTTCATCTAGGAGCAGGTCCGCCAATGCCGCTCGCTGCGGCGCCGTGTGCGGCGGATTCCCTAACGCGAGCAGCAACGTGAACCGGAAGAAGTGCTGGTCCTCCACGGGATCCTCCCGTGCAAGGAACTGCTCGCGCAGGAACGGCCAGTTCTGTTCCAAATCCACGCGCATCAGTTCCCGCGCCACGTTACTGGCCACGGATCGCTCGCGCCAATGGCGGATGGCGTCCCGCAGGAACCCCTGCCTCGTCTCTACGTCATCCAGCATGTTCGGGCCTGCGGGCGGAAGGAGCCGGGAAATGCCGACGACCAACGCCGCTTTTCCCGTCCACCACAAGTTCTCCTTTTCACGCTCCTGCAGCGCGCGTAGCCGTGGCAGGTTCTCTGGGCCAAAGAACCGCCCCGCGGAGCCCAGAAGCTGTATTACGAGCAGGTTGTAATAGCCGCCTTGCCAGTCCACGTCCTCCCACAACGACTCGCGCTCCAACAGCTCCAGAAGCCGCTCCGACGGCAGCGGCAGAATTGTAGTGGGACCCAGCAACGCTTCATCCAGGTCCATTCCTAACGCAGTACTGAAGCGGTTCCGGGCCAGTAACTGCACCTTGGCTTCTACCTCTGGTGAGTATGACTTCAGATCATGCAGCACGCACTGCTTGATCACGTCACGCTGGCGGGCCAAGTCCTCGAGGCGCGCATCGATCTGGGCCTCAACGGGGAGCCGCCGGTACGCCGCGTCGTCCAGAAGCTCCGGGCGCACGTGGACGTGCAGCATCTCCCGGTGCAGCCGGTCTTCCCAGTACCAAAGATTGGGAGACGGCCGCGGCACCAACGCCAACAGCACGCACACGTTCGCGGTCACCAAGGGCCAGCGCTGCGGCGACGGTACCTCCCACGCGGGCACAGCCGATGAGGTCGACAATGATTCCACAGACCTGCGGGCGCTGGCCCAGCGCTGCAGAGGTGGCAAGAGCACGAGCGCCAGAACCACCGTCACCATAGCAGTCAGCGTTTCCAGCACCGGCACGGGATACGGGCTCCGCGCCAGCCTTACCAATGCCCACCTCATGAGTTCGGAATGCAGCAGCCGGCAGATGCCGTCCAGGCCGTTAAGAAAGACCGTCACCAGCGACCGGGTCCCGGGAAACAGCGCCAGCAGTGTGACGATCACCAGGGCACGCCGCCCGGACCAGCGGCGCAAGAACGACGCCAGCGGCGCAGACAGCTCACGCGCACGGGCGGAGACCCTGAATCCGGTCATGGCGTGTCCCGGCACGTTACCCGCACGTTCCGGTGGCGGCATGTGCAAAACCTGCTGCGCCTTGGAAAACGCGAGGTTGGCGCCCCTGCGCAAGAAGCCGTGGAAAGACGCGTCGGAGGCTCATGGCACGATGAATGACAGCACGCTGGCAGACCTCGGGCAAGCCTGTGGTCAAGCGGCTTGGCAGCGTCGAAGCCACCTTGTCATGGCGCGCGAACCCTTCACGGCGGGGTCTTTGCCTGACAACTCACATGACTCGCATCCCCGATGTGGGCGTGGCCCCGGCGTCAGCGGAGCAGAGCGTATCCTTCCCCTCGGAAGCGCGTGGCCCGTCCCGACGGTGATGTTCACCTGTTCGCGATTCACGCTTGCCGCAAGGCCGGTGGCGGGATGGCATTTGCGCGCACGCCCCTGCGTCCGCATGACGGTCCATCCCGCTCACCACGGAGCGGCTGGCGGACGGCTTGGACGGGATTCGTCTTCACCCGGAGGTGGTACGTCCAGGTCGGGGCACGGCAGGACGGCGCCGCCGATGGGGTTTCCCCACCTCGCCCGGGTCCATGGGTACCCGCAGGCGGAGTGATCCATCCGCGGGCGATGGCGTCACGTCATGGGGGTGCCATGCGAGGTCAGGCGGCCAGCTCCGGTGGGCCCTCACACGCGCGTCGGTTTCGCACTGGCCGCCAGCGCAGGCCCCGCTTCTCACGCTGCCCGCGGTCCATCGCCCCCACCAGGCATGCGCCCAGGGCATCCGTCACGAGTGTTTCCGCAGCGTCGTTGTCGGTGCGGATGAGCTTGTCACGGCGGAGAATCCCAAGGCAGCGCGCGGGCCATCCTGGCGCACAGATCCTGGCGGTCCTGCTTGAGGAGCGGTGGCGCCAGGTGAAAAATCACCTGCTCCATCAAGACGTCTTGTATTCCAGAGCAAGACGTGTTGGTGCGCACTCCCGGCGGTTCCTGCGCGGCTCCTCAGGCTTCGCGGGCCCGTTCGCACGGCGAGCCTCCTTCAATCCCGCCCATCCTCCGACGAGGCTACACCCAGGACGGCTTCAACGCGTCCTACGACGTGGAATGCAGTGGTCCGAGCGCGGGGCTGGGACGCGGAGGCGTGCTACAGCACCATCCGTCTCGCCGGGCCGTGATGGTCGCGTCAGCACGGGCATCCAGCCCACCGCCTGTTTCACGGCGGGAGCGGGTTTCCGAGAGCGGCGGCACGGCAAAGATTTCTCGTCGACACCCAGGAGGGCTCGCGCAAGGAATTCGCGCTGCTCCGTCGACGCGCGTGCAGGTGGAGCTGGTACGCTTGGTCCTCCCTCAGCGCAAGGACGGCCATGCGACTCGGCCTTTCCGGCCTCTTCGCCCCGTCGGTCCTGGTGACCCTCGCCTGCTCCGGTGCGAACTCCGACGAGGATGACCGCGACCGCAAGCGTTCCCAAGGCAGCTCCTCGTCCTCCTCGTCCTCCGGCGCATCCACGACGGCGGCGGAAGGGAGCTCCAGCTCCACCACGTCGAGCACCAGCAGCTCGGCCGGTTCATCCACGAGCACCGTCAGCGCGTCTTCCTCCTCGAGCGGCCAGCACCGCAGCTCTTCCGCCAGCGCGACGCCGCCATCCTCGGCGGGAAGCGGGGACGACCTCACCGCGCCCCTCGTGCTCGCCATCGACATCTCACCCACCGAGGTCGACACCGACGAGTCATGGGCCACGGTGACCTTCCACCTGCACGTGGTGGATGACCTGTCCGGCCTGTGTGTCGCGTGCACCTCCGAGCGGAACTCCGTGGCGGTGCGTGGGCCCGACGGGACGGTGTTGCGGGCGTTCTACGGCGGCCTGCTTGCGGTGCAGTGACCGTGGCGCGTGGTGCGGTGTGGGTCCAGGTCCAGCCTGCATGGGCCTTGCCGCGGGAGTGCCCCACGGTCCAGCATCCGGCGCAGACCCTTGAGACACACCTCCGCGCATTCCAGGAGTCATCCACTTTGTGCGTCGTGTTTCTGTTGGCCTCCCTGCTGGGGGCCGGTGAAGCCAACACGCCTCCTTCTGCTCCCGCTCCGTCGCCCGCCGCGGGCCCCCGTCGCACCGTGGTGGTGATGCCGCTGCGTCCCCAGGGCGTCGACGAGACCACCGCCGCGCAGGCCACCGAGCTGGTGGTGGGCTCCTTCTCGGTACGACGTGACTACGCGCTGGTCACCCTGTCCGACGCCGCCAACAGCGCGCAGTGGAACGCGTTGCGGGATTCCCTGGCGTGCCCGCCGGAGAAACCCGATTGCAGCGGCAAGCTGCCCCAGGGACTCAACGCGGAGCTGCTGGTCACCGGCACCATTGGCGCGGTGGGGGACCAGATCTCGGTGACAACGTCGCTGGTGCGCGTGGCCGACGCCACCGTGGTGAGCAGCGCGGCCGTCACCGTGAGCGCGCCCAAGGACCTCCCGCGCGGCATCAAGGAGCTGGTGGCGCGGCTCATGGGCGAGACTTCCGACGAGACCACGCCCGCCTTCTCCCTGCCCCCCGGCGAGGTGACGTCGCTGGCGGTGCTGGACCTGGGGGCGCACGGCGTCCATGACACCACCGCCAACAACCTCACCCAGGTGCTGGCCGTGGAGCTCAAGAAGATCCGCGGCACCAGCGTCATTGGCCGGGAGGACGTGCGCGCCATGCTGCAACTGCAGGCGGCCAAGGCCAGCGTGGGCTGCGACGACATGGCCTGCCTCGTCGAGATTGGCGGCGCGCTGGGCGTGGACAAGCTGGTCACCGGCAGCGTGGGTCGCGTCTCCAACACGTACATCGTCACGTTGCGCCTGGTCTCCGCCAGGAACAGCCGCGTGGAGAACCTCGTCACCGAGTCGTTCTCCGGTCAGGAGGAGCAGCTCATCCGCGCCGTGCGTCGCGCCGGGCGCGCGTTGCTGGGCATCACCTCCGCCGAGCCGGGCACACTGGTGATCGCCGCGCCCCATGAAGGCGTGCGCGTGCAGCTCGACGGAAAGGCGCTGGGCACCACCCCGCTCAAACCGCTCTCCAACCTGAGCCCGGGAGCGCACGCGCTGCAGGTCACCAAGGACGGCTACGAGGGCTGGAGTGGCGACGTGTACGTGGACCCCGCGGAGACCACCGCGGTCTGGGTCGAGCTGCACAAGAAGCCGCTGCGTTGGTACCAGCGCTGGTGGCTGTGGGCCGGCGCGGGTGCGGTCACCACGGTCACCGTCGGAATCCTCGCCGCCGTGGGGTTGGGCGTGGCCACCACGGTTGCCATCCTGGTCAGCCCCGCGGGTCAGACGTCCAGCGGCACGGTGGTGGCGGGCGAATGATGATGCGCTCCTTCCTCTTCGCGGTGCTCCTGGTGACGTCGTGCGGCGTGCTGCAGGATGCGCCCCCGCCCAGCCTGGGCACCTTCCAGGTCCGCTTCCGGTGGAAGGCTCCCAAGCCCTCCCATGACGCGGGGCTCTTCGTGTTCGGTCGCGTGGAGGACCGCACGGATCCCATGCGCCCCTCGGTGCTGCGGACGGCGGGCCCCATCCCCTTCAACGCCGACAACGATCCGCCGCGCCTGCAGTTCCGCGACGTCCCCAACGGCGAGAAGCGCGTGGTGGTGGTGGAATACCGTCAAGGCAACACCGACGCGGCACCGGTCCGCTTCCACGGCACCTCGCCGCCCTTCACGCTGGGCATCGGCCGTCACCAGGTTCTCGTCGACGTGGAGCTGGTGGCGCAGCCCAACCTGCTGGTCCCCGCGGAAACGCCGGCGGTGCGCGTGGTGGCCACCGGTGAGGACGGCTTCGTGAGCGCACCCGAGGTCACGGTGCACCTCCTCACCGACACCGGGGTCCGGGTCCAGCTGGCCAACGCGCTGCCCGACCTGGACTCCGCGCCGTCACGCGTGGTCAACGACCTTCCCGTCGTTGACGACGGCGGCACCTCCTGGCGACGCGTGGACGCGTGGAACCTGGACGAAGGCGCCGCCCTGCCGTGCGCGCAGGATGAATGTCCGCGTGAGGTGTTCGTGCGTTTCCTGGACGCTGACGGCTACCCCTCGGACACCTTCTCCGCGCCCGTGCTTCTCGACGTGAAGGACCCGCGCGTGCTCTCGGCCTCGGGAAGCACGCCGGTGCTGAGCGGTGAGACGTTGCGTTACGCGGTGGCCTGGTCGGAGCCGTTGCGCGCCACGGGAACCGCGGAGAGCCCGGTGCGTCTCCCGGTGCTCCGCGTGTTTGGCGACGACGGAAATCCCGTCCCGTGGTCCTTGACCCTGGTGGGCAGCACGCTGACCTCCGCCACGTGGGAGCTTTCCGCGCTCACGCCGGAGGACGGGGCGTACACGTTCTCCGTCGAGCTTACGGACCGCGCGGGCCGCACGAAGGTGGAGCCGGGAGACCCGGTGGTGGTGGACACCGCGCTGCCGGAGGTCCGCAACGAGTCGGTGCAGGGCGGCACGCGCGTGACGGTGGACGACGTGGTCACCGTGGGATTCACCGCGTCGGAGCCGTGCCGCACGCCGGAGGTCAGCCTGGTCATCCAGGGAAGTGAGCCGGTGCTGCTGGACCTGGTGGGCGAGGTGGCCCCCATTTCGCCGGACGAGGGAGCAACCTACACGTTCCAACACCGTGTCCTGGCCAGCGACCCCCTGGGCCTGGGCGAGCTCCTGGTGACCCTCACCGACGAGGCGGGCAACCGTGGCATTCCCAGGAGCGTGGGGCTCGTCGAGGTGGAGAACATGGCGCCGCAGGTCATCTCCGCCACCGTGGCGTACGGCGCGGGACCGGGAAATCCGCTCGTGGTGCCCAGCGCGGCCCGCGCGGGGAGCACCGTCACCGTCTCCGTCATTGCCAATGAGACGCTGGATGCCAGCGCGCCGGTGACGCTCACGCTCCAGGGACCTGCGCCCCTCGTCGAGGATCTGCGCGGTGTCCTCGACACCAATGCGCGCGCGGTGGTGTTCTCCTTCCAGGTCCCCGCCAATCCCACCGACGGAGACTATTTCGCGCGCGTTGCCTGGCAGGACATTGCCGGGAACCGCGCCACCGACGTCACCTTCGCCACGCCGGTGGTGGTGGACAACACGCCGCCCGAGCTGACGCTGGACCCGGATGCGCTCTTGCTGGTGCGTCGCCCGCAGGGCAGCACCGTCGCGGAGGTGGTCGACGGATTGACCGTGCCGCCGGGTCCCTACTTTGCGCTGTTGGGCCGCGCGGACTGGACGCGGCCACTCCTCCCCGCCGGCGCCATCATGCTCTCGGACGGTGCACCCGTCATGGTTCGCGTGTGGTCCTCCGCCACGCGCGAGCAGCTCCTGGGCACGGCCCTGCCTGACGAGAACGGCCGCTTTCCCGTCATCCCGCTGCAGAACGTGGACTCGCCCGCCGTGTACGTGACCGCGCTGGATGTGGCGGGCAATGAGTCGGCCCCGCAGCTGGTGCGCCACGCGGAATGGATGGCCACGCCCCACGTGGTGGGGAGCCGGGCGCCGCACGTGGTCACCCGCCTCCACCACGTCGAGGACGACCGCGTTTCCCCATTGCGTGAGGACGTGGACCCGCGGCTGGTTGCCGGTCAGGATGACAACGTGGCGCAAGCGGAGGGCCGGCCACTGGGCGCGCACCGTCGTGCCCTGCTGGGAGTGCCGCAGTTCCGCTGGCTGCACGGCGCTGCGTTTGACGTCGCGCGCAACGTGCTCGTCATCCACGGCGGCTCCCAGATTGCGGTTCTGCAGGACACCTGGGAGCTGGATCCCAGCTTCTGGAGGGCGCCCGCGATCACCTCCGGCCTGGGCGCACGCACGCGCCATGCGCTGGTCTACGACGTGGCGCGTGGTCGCGTGGTGGCGTTTGGCGGGCGTGACGCCGACACCATGGTCCACAATGACCTCTGGGAATGGGACGGCCTCACCTGGCGGGAGCGCATTGCTCCGGGACCGGCGCCCACCGCCCGACTCGACCACTGCCTGGTCTACGACTCACACCGCGGCACCGTGCTCCTCTTTGGCGGTGCCACCGGCGACACCGAAGGCGAGCTCGACGACCTCTGGTCCTGGGACGGCGAGGCGTGGACCGCGCTGACACCGGCGGACGCGCTGAAGCCGTTCGCGCGTCGACCGCTGGCGTGCACCTTTGATCACGGGCGGGGGCGGATGGTGGTGTACGGCGCGTTGGCGGGGGACTACGTGTACGGCGAGACCTGGGAGTGGGACGGGACACGCTGGTACCTGCTGACGCCCACCAACAACCCGCCGCTGCGGCTCCGCACCACGGCCACGTACGACGATGCGCGCGGAGTCACGGTGCTGTTTGGTGGATTCACTCCTGAGGTCGTCAGCCTCAATGACACGTGGACCTGGGACGGCACCAACTGGGAGGCCCAGTCTCCGTCGGTGGCTCCTCAAGCGCGCGCCGGCGCCTCGCTGACCTATGATCCTCTGCAGGAGCGCGTGCTGCTCTACGGCGGGCAGGCCCCCGACAACGACATCACGTTCGCCGACACGTGGGTCTGGGACGGCACCCGTTGGGCCGAAACCACGCTGGTGGGTCCGGAGCCTCCCGCGCGCGTGTTCAGCTCCATGGCCTATGACCCCCAGCGCGGTGAGACGGTGCTGTTCGCCGGTTACGACGGGAGCATCCTCGGCGACACCTGGACGTGGGACGGTCACCGCTGGGCGCCACGCACCAACCTGTCCAACACGCCACCCGCACGTCTCTCCGGCATGCTCGTGACGCTGGCTCCTCCGCGTGGCGTGCTGCTCTTTGGCGGTTACGCGGCGCAGCCGTTCCAGGACACGTGGGAGTGGGATGGCGCAACGTGGACGCCGATCACCGTCGACACGCCGCCCCCGCCGCGCGGCGACCACCAACTGGCCTACCACGCCAGCCGTGACGAAGTGGTGCTGTTTGGTGGGATCGACAATCGCAACGGGTTCACCTTCCTCAATGACACGTGGGTCTTCCACGACGACCAATGGGCGCAGCGGTTCCCGGAAGGCGAGGTCCCCACGGCGCGCGCCGCCTTCGGGATGGCCTATGACGCACGAAGGGACCGGACCGTGCTGTACGGCGGCTTCTATGCGCTGGGCGGCCCCATCTCCGACGAGACCTGGGAGTGGGACGGGGAGCGGTGGTGGCGCATCCAGCCGGAGGGTGAGACGCCTGGCCAACTGGCTTCCCACACCCTCGTCTACGACACCCACCGGCAGCTCATGGTGCTCTCCTGCGGCGCGGATACCGGACGCCCCTACGCCGACACCTGGACCTACGACGGCACGCGCTGGCGCCGGGAGGTGTCGGTGGGTCGGGCGCTGGCCTTTCCCCGCGTGGCCCCGGCGAGCGCGTTTGATTCCCAGCGCAAGCGGCTCGTGGTGTTCGGTGGCAACCAGTTCCCGCCCAGCGGCGACACCTGGGAGCTGGACGCCGTGAAACGCGAGCCCGCCATCCAATGGGACGTGGCACTGGACGAGGCACGCGTGGCGTGGTCCGACGTGGAATCCCTGACGGTGAGCGCCGCCTGCTCGGGCACCACACCGGGAGACCAGGACGGCGCCCGGCTGATGGGCTGGGTGGGCCACGGCACGGGTGATGCCCCCGGATGGCGTGAGCTGGCGCGCGCGCCCACCGTTTCCGTCGACGGCGGCGCCGCACCATCCACCCCATTGAGCTGGAGCTCGACGAGCGCCGACCAGGCGCGCGCGCTCATCTCCGTGCGGGATGCACGCGTGACCCTGCAGTGTCGACCGCGCGGAGACTCCGGCGCCTCCGCCGACGTGGCCACTGTGAGCGCGGACACCTTCACGCTGCGCATGCGCTACACGTTGTCGCCCTGAGGCTTTGAGGGCGCTGCGTGTTCCGCTGACCGGCTTCGTGAACCGCTACCGTCGGGCTGCCCACTCACAGGTCCGCGCGCGCGCACACCACACCGCCCGCATCCCAGTCGCATGGCACGTCATGCCAGGCGCCTCCGGAATGCATGACGCAATCCTCCTCATCCAGGGCGCTGTCGGGTTGATTGAACCCCCAGCCGCGGTAGCTCGCGCTGTTTCCGTCCAGCCAGACAAAGTTGCCCTCACTGCTGAACCCGTTGGCATCGGACATCCCAATCCAGGCCTGTCCGCCGTTCGCCTCCGCCCGGATCACCGCATCCTCGGCGTCGCTGCGCACGCTGGCCATGTCAAAGCCGCTCCACTGCGCGCACATGGACCGCGCATCCCCCCAGCCCAGGAACATGGCGGAGCACACCACCAGCACACGCGTGCCCACCACCCGGACCACGCAGTCCTCGTTGTTGAGCGGGGCGCAGTGGTTGTCGGGGCCCACGCAGACCTCGTCGGCGCCACATTGGTAGGCCAACTGGCATTCATTGTTGGCATCACAGGTCCCGGTGAAGCACGGCGTGTCCGGGCAATTGCACGTGGTCCCGGTGTCCGACGTGGACGCGCCTCCCGACGACGAACTGGACGAACTGGACGAGCTGGAGCTGCTGCTGCCCGTCCCTCCGCCGCCCGACGAGGACGACGACGCGCCGCCCGACGAGGACGACGACGCGGAAGAAGAAGATGACGAGGATGACGTTGAAGCAGGCGGCAGCGAGGAGGTGGGGGAAGGGTTGATCTCCCCGGAGCCCGACGACGACGAGGACGACACCGAGGACGTGAAGCCGCCCTGCCCTCCGTCACCTGACGTACCACTGTTCGACGTCGGGTTTCCCGCCGCCATGCAGACGTCGCCCTGGCACACCGTTCCCACCGGGCAATCCGCGTCCTCGCTGCACGTGGCATGGCACACGCCGCCCACGCAGACCTCCCAGCTCTCGCACACCTGGTCGCCACAGGTGTCCGTGGACTCGTCGGCCGCGCCGCTGCATGCCACGGGAAGCCAGACGGCCGCCAACACCATCCACATGCGTGAGAGCGAAGCGTGAACCGCGTCCTCGGTGGTCATGCCCACCTCCTGGAGGCGTTATCGCGATCGCCCGGTCACTCCCTCTCAGTCACCCAACCTAGGCCACCCGGCGGTCCGCCCACCGCCCGACGTCGCCGCGCCTTTCTCCGGAGCGTCGCGATAAGGCGGACATGAGCACCAACACGACACGGGAAGTGGTGGGCCTGGGCAATCTCGCCGCGGCACTGATCCTCGCGGGCTGCGTGGAGAAGCCCGACGGGTTTGCCGCCAACAACGTGGCGCGCCTGACGGTGATGGGCGTGGGAGCCATGACCGCGGCCGTCAACAACGACGACAACTGCGGCTTCGCCAGCCCGGAGGTGATCGCGCGGGCCCGCATTGAAGGCAAACCGGGCACGCGCGGCAGCGTCACGCTGCTCACCCGGCAATGTGAGATCGACCTGGGCCAGAGCCGTCGACCGCTGATGGAGGACTGCACGGGCACGGCGCTGTGGGCCAATGGCAAGGTGGTGATCAGTGCTCGTCGGACCATTGTCGGATACCTGACCGGGGATCCCCTGCAGCCGGTGATTCCCGACGGGCCCGACGCCGCCACGGTGGAGATCCTGGAAGCGCGCGGCAAGGGCTTTGAGTCCGGGACCTCCCGCGCCGACGCCAGCCTGGAGCTCGTGTCCGGCACGCTGTCCGCGGTGGTGCAGCCGCACCTGGCCAGGTCTGGGTCCACCGGGCTGTGCGCCGTGCCCACGCCCATCACCACCATCTCCTCCATCCGCTACTCCGGCGCGGAGCTGCGCCTGGCCGTTGCCGGCGTGCAGATGAATGTGTCGGTGGACAGCTCGGATTTCTCCGCCCAGGCGGGTCGCTGGGGGAAGCGCGTCAACGAATTCGAGGGGACGCTCACGCTGTTCGGTCGCAAGCACGAGCTTCCCGGCGAGGGCGACGGCCGGCTCGACCCCACGTACAGTGAGTCATCCTTCCTCGCCAGCTACGCCTGCACGTCGGACCTGGAGACGCCGGTCTCGCACGAGTGCGTGGATCCCAAGACCATGATCGGAACCAACGTGGCGCGCCTCTCCGTGGCCACGTTCGGCTCGGTGCTGGGCCTCGTGCAGATGGATACAAGCTGCGGCTTCTCCAGTCCCCAGGTTCTCGATCACCAGGTCATTCACGGCGAGATTGGCCGTGAGGGCGGAGAAGTGATCGACACCATCACCACCCCGTGCACCATCGAGATCCCCGAGGCGCGGACGCTGCCATCCATCGACTGCGCGCACCCGGCATCTCCCTCGGTGAAGGGGCGTGTGACGGTGACGGGAACCCGGATCTTCCGCGGCATTCCCACCGGCGACCCCGTCGAGCCCGCCGTGCCCACCGCGCGTGACCCCGTGGAGTACCGCCTGGAGATGTCCTTTGACGACTTCACGCTGCTGCCTCCGGGCACGGACGCCTCGTTCACCGTCGAGAACGGCGTCATGTCCGCCTCCCTCAAGCCGCGGCTGGCCTTCAACAGCGAGCTTGGCCTGTGTGCCATCCCCACGCCGGTGATGGAGCTGTCCGGTCTCACGTTCCGCGACGGGCTGGTCCAACTCTCCGCGCAAGGCGTGAAGCTGACGGCCAGCGTCACGGACTCCCAGGTGCGCGCCATCAACGGGAACAAGGACGGAGAGGAGAACGTGTTGGCCGGCACCATCTTCCTCGACGGAGAGCCCCTGGATCTCTCCGATGATCCCACCGGCCTCAACCCCTTCTATGACCCGGTGGACTTCAACAAGTACCAGGAGTGCACGGACCACCTCGTCATCCCCGCCTCCGACGAGGACTGCTCCGTCCGCAAGATGCTGGCCCAGAACGGCGCGCGCATGCTGGTGCTGGGCCTGGGCGCGGTGCTGAAGGTGACGCAGGACTCGGAACAGTGTGGGCTGCCCCAGATGGACGCGCTGCCTCCGCCGCCGGACTCGCTGGAAGGCGACCCCACCGGCGTCGACGTGGGTTGGCAGACCCAGAGCTGCGCGCTGCAGGCCGCCGACGCCCTGGTGCTGCAGGAGTGCACCGGTCGACGCGTCAGCGCCTCCGGCCACGCCACGTCAAGCGTGGAGCTCAACATGCGCATCCCCTTCCCGCCGCTGCCTCCCATCGGTCCCACCACGCGCGACGGGGTGGAGGTGCGGGTCGACGCGCAGCTGGGAACGTGGACGGTGTTCATCCAGACGCCGGATCCCGACGACGACGATCCCATCGTCACCTTCCGCGGTGGCACGCTGAGCGCCACCGTGCATCCCATCATGGGCGAGCACTCCGCCTATCCCATGCTCTACGTCATCCCCACGCCCATCACCGGCATCACCGACTTCAACGTGGCGGATGTCGACGTCACGCTGCAGGCCGGACCCAAGACGCTGCGGTTCACGGTGTCAACGGCGCAGCTGACCTCGTTTGCCGGGACCTATGGTGGCCAGAGCAACTTCGTGGACGGGCAGGTCACCGTGAACGGCGAAGCGTTCTCGCTGGGCATGCTGCCCCTGGATCCGGGCTACACCCAGGACGGCTTCAACGCGTCCTACGTGGAATGCACGGAGAACCTGCGGGAGGCCGTTCCCTGGCAGTGATCACGCAGCCACGACGTGGTCCGCGGCCCTGGCGCCTGACGACGACAGCCGCGCCCGGCCAATGGCATCTTCCACGTCCGTGGGCGCGCCTGGGTCCAACACGGTGCGATGACCGCCCAAAAACTCAGGGAGAAGGCCTTCGTGAAAGCCTACGGGCAGGCCGAAGAGTCACACCCCGTTGCGCAGAACACGTCGTTGGGCGTGTTCCCGGAGAAGGTGACATTCGCAACCGTAAACGTGGATACGGTGATCGCCGCCGCGCCAACGCAATAGATACCGCCGCCATTGGTCAATGCGCTGTTGGTCGTGAAGACATCATCCGCGAATGCCGCCGGAGTGGCGCCCTCCAGGTCCAGCAGGACGCCCCCGCCCCAGGCATTCCCCGTCATGCCAACGTCCAGCAGGGCCGCGTTGGTGAGGTAGGTGTTCCCGCTGGAAACAAAGTCGTCAATCCCCGACACCAGGAGGCCGGTGTTTTGATCGTAGGAGCCTCCCGCGTACACGGCGCCCCCAAATTCCGCGTCGTTGAGCTCCAGACGATTGTCGACAAGCTCTGATTGGTCGGCGTCCTCCAGGTAGATGGCGCCGCCCGCCAGGAGTGCCTGATTGTTCGTGAAGGTGTTGTTGCTGACCACCGCCGATGCGGTTTGCGCGCCTCCCCCCGGGACAGTCACCAGTGCCACCGCGCCACCAATGCCGAAGAAGTTGGTTCCGTCATTGAAGTGCGCCGAGTTGGCGTCGAAACCGTTCCCGGTGATGGTCGGTGACGCGCTGTTCCGCACATAGATCGCGCCGCCGTACAGATAGGCATCGTTCTGGTTGAAGGCGTTCAACTCCGCCGTGAGGCGGTCCGCTTCCGACGCGTACACTGCGCCGCCGTAAATGATGCCCAGGTTGCCGGTAAACGTGCTGTTGCGAATGGCCACGTCCGGTCCCACGACCCAGATGGCACCGCCGGCCGTCCATCCAATATTCGAAGTAAACTCATTCGCGTCCAGCGCCGCAGCCGGGCTGGTATCGATCCAAACCGCTCCGCCGCTTCCGTCACCTTTCGCCTCGTTGGCGACAAAGACGTTGTCAACAAGCGACAACCCGGTGGCACCCGTGATCACGGCTGCACCACCATACGTCGGGTCAGTGTCGACGGAAGGACTCGTGACATTGGAATCAAATTGATTGCCCGAGTACTCCGCGTCAACACCGTTCTCGTCGTAGACGGCGCCGCCGGTGGTCACCGCGGTGTTGAGCGCAAAGGTGTTCCCTTGAACGACGGAGCCATTGCCAGCCTCCACCGCAAGGGCCCCGCCCGTCGGAGCGGTGTTGGAGGTGAACGTCACGCTCTCCAGCCGGGCTCCCTGGCTGCGCAGGAGCCAGACCGCACCACCCCGGGTCGTGGCCGCGCAACCGGACATGGTCGCATCCACCACCCGGGGAGCCACCGCATCCTCCGCCGCCAGGCAGCCGCCCCGGTCGGCGCGATTGTTCGCCAGGTTGGACTCCGTGATGAGCGCGTCGGCGGACAATCCGGTGATGAACACACCACCACCGTTCAGCGACGCCGTGTTGTCATGGACGTACATGCCCGCGAGCAGCGCGGTGTTGGAATCGCGCACGGCAAGCCCGGCGCCCGACGCGTCGGTGGCGCAATTCCTGACCTCGGTGTTGGACACCACCACGTTGTCGGCACCATCGATGAGGACGCAGCCGCCCGGCTCTCCCGTGGGTGCAAGGCCCCCCGTCACAATGAAGCCCTCCAACCGCGCGCTGTCGGCGGTGATGACGACGGAACGCCCGGAGCCCGCGCCGTTGATCACTGCATTTGCGTTGGCGAACGACCCACCCAGGCTGCGGAGATTGACGCCCTTGTCGACAGCCACCGGACCGAAGTACGTGCCGTCCTCGACACAGATCCAGTCTCCGGCCGCGGCGGCAGCAATCGCATCCTGGATGGTCGTGTATCCCGTGGCACCGTCGTCATCCACGATGTGATCGCCTCCGTCGGAGCCGCTGCAGTCCTCATCAATGCGGTTGCACGGAACCTCCGTTCCCAGCGGGTTTGCCGCCCCCACGTTGTCGTTGCAGTCCGTGGCATCCAGCACGTAACCCTCGGGTTGCTCACAGGCGGAGAGGGAGACCGCGGCATTCCCGAACCCGTCGGAGTCGAAGTCCTGGTAGTAGGTGACCGCGGGGCAGCCGCTGGATGACGACGTCGTACCGGTGCTCGATGAAGCGGTGCTGGACGTCTGGCTCGACGAGGACGAAGACGACGAGGAGGAAGCATCCGCCGACGAGCCCGACGACGAGGTCGCGCCTGACGAGGAGGTGGAGCTGGACGTGGAGGCGGCCGTGCTGGTCTGAGCCGCGCTGGAAGACGAGGACGACGCAGCGGTGGAGGTGGCAGTGCTCGCCGACGCTGTCGATGTCACGGATGCTGAGCTGGACGAGGCGGCGGTGGAGCTGGAAGACGCGGCTGCGCTGGAGCTGGACGCCGTGGCGCTGCTCACCGCGGCACTGGATGACGATGAAGAGCTGCTGGCAGCCTGTGATGTCGAGCTCGAAGCCTCCGTCTGGGCGGGCCCGGCGTCCTCACCCTCTGATCCCGTCGCCGTGAGGCAACCGGAGAACACGAACGCCACGCAAATACCCCACAATCCACCCATCCGGTCCCGTCGCATGGTGAGCTCCATTTGGCAGAATGCAGCAGCGGCAGCGTAGCAAGAGCTTCCGGCTCAGGAAACACGTATGCGCCCAGGGCAACCGTCACGACTGTTTCCGCAGCCGCGTCCTCGGTGCGGGCGAGCTTGTCACGGCGGAGAATCCCAAGCAGCGCGCGGGCCATCCTGGCGCACGGATCCTGGAGCCGCCAGGCTGCTCAGCGTGGAAAGGTCGGCGTTGAACGTCTTGTACTCCACGGCAAGACGTGTTGGCTTCCAGAGCAAGACGTCTTGGTGCGCACTCCGGGAGGCCGTTCCCTGGCAGTGAACACGACGTGTAACCTCCCCTATGGCATGTTACGGGGATGCCACTCGCCTCACGTCGGGAGCAGCCACTCACGCGCGCGCTGGAGCAGGCCGGCTGGACCATCCGGGAGCGACACACCACGCCCATGTCCCACGGTGACGTCGTGGAAACGGACCTGTGGCGCCTCACCTCCGCCACCGGACAGGCCGCGACGCTGCTGGTGGTCTCGGAGGTCGGATTTGGCGCGGGCTTCCCTCCGGTCCTCAAGGTCCTCGGCGGCGACCTGGACGTGGAGACCGCCAAGGGCACCGACGGAGTCGAGGTCGTTGCCGACGAGCCGTGGCAGCAACGGGTGCAGGACATCGTCGACGCGTTGCGGCGCCTCGCGGGTCGACCCACATGAAGCGCGTCCTGCTCCCCGCGCTGCTCCTGCTCTCCTCCTGCACCACCTGCGGAGAGACGTCGCTGGAGCGAACGGTGGCGCTCATGGCGCCCAGCGTGCGCGCGGTGGAGTTCGGTGACGTCTACGTGGGCACCCAGGAGGAGCGCACCGTGCAGCTGCACAGCGCGGGAACGCGGGAGCTCCACATCCACGCCGTCACCGTGGCCGGCGCCACCGAGTTCACCGTGCTGGACCGGGGACGCGACGTCCTGCCGCCCAATGAGTCGACGACGGTGACCGTGGCGTTCCTCGCCCTGGCGGAAGGCGAGCGCACCGCGGAGCTGGTGGTCCACTCCGACGCCGAGAACGGCGCTGAGCTCCGCATCTCCCTGCGCGCGCAAGGTACGCCGCTCCCGGACTGTGACGATGACATTCCCTGCACCCTGGACCGGTATGACCTGACCGTGAACCACTGCGTCCATGACAACGTGGAAGGCTCCTGCGACGACAACAACCCCTGCACCGACGACGACCGTTGCGTTGCCGGCCAATGCTCCGGCGTGGCACGCGCGTGTCCCGCCGACGACAACCCGTGCACACGCGAGCTCTGCGACACCACGCTCGGCTGCACCCACGTTCCCGACGGAACGCTGTGCCAGGACGACGACCCCTGCACCGCCGACGCCTGCGACGTGACGCTGGGCTGCCTGCATGACGCCGTCACCGACGGGACGCCGTGCGGCCTGCCGGAAGGGTGCGCTTCCATCCCCTTGTGCGTGCAGGGCGTGTGCACGCCATTTCCCATCGCGGAAGGCAGCCGCTGCGACGACGGAGACCTCTGCACCACCGGTGACGCCTGCCAGCAGGGCACCTGCGTGGGCACGCGCGCGCCCAGCACACCGCAAGTGGCGGCGTATCTCCCCACGTACGGCGGCGCCTCGGCGCAGGCCGCGGTGAATGACGACGGGACCCTGGTGTTCCTGGACCCGCACTGGCCGCTGTACTGGAAGGACCTGACCACGCGCATGGATGTCACGCTCGTCAACGTCACGGACACCGGGCTGGTCGCGCGTTGGACCGCCACCGGGGTCGCCGCGGCGCCGTTGGTGGGTGTGGTGGCGGCGGGTCGGGGGCGCATGGTGGTGATCTCCCGTCTGGGCGGCACCACGTTGCAGGCGCGCATGTACACGTGGACGGAAAGCGGTGAGGTGCAGGCGCGCGGCACACTGCCGCTGACGGGATTGAACCTCAGTGGCGTCGCGTTCGTGGGACAGGTCCTGTACCTGTGCGCCGACACCGGTGGTCACTTCTGGATCGTCGACTTCACCGAGCCCGACGCGCCGGTCGCTCCCGAGCCGCAGACTCCCGCCGGTGGCTGCACGTCGCTGGCCGCGGATCCCGTGCGCAACCGCGTGTGGATGGGCTCCTACACCGGGCTGCACGCACTGGACCTCACCAATCCGCTCGCGCCCGTCGAGAGCACGGTGCTGTTGTCCGATCAGGTGGTGTCGGAGGCGCGCGTCCACGGCGGGCTGGTGGGTGCGGCCGTGGACCAGATGGCGGCCACCCGCGTGGAGCTGTTTGACGCCGACACGCTGCAGCCGCGGGGCGCGCTCAGCGCAGCGCAACCGGTGTGGGACTTCGCGCTCACCGACACCGCGCTGGTCACCCTGCAGGCGGGCCAGTTCGAGCAGCGTCGTCTCACCGTCCATGACGTGACCAATCCCGCGGATCCCTCCCTCATCTCGGAGACGGTGCTGCCCACCAGCTCGGCCAACCTCGTGGCGGCCACCAACAACTACGTGGCGGTGAGGTTCACGCTGGAGGCCGGCGGATTCCGCGTCTACCGCCTGCCCACCCAGCCCGGCGACGGATTCCGCATGCTCTCCGCGCCCGACCAAGGCGCCATCTTCCAGCTGGTCCCCTTCTCCGCCGGCGTGCTCGCCCTCGACGGTGCCGGGGTGCGCACGGTGTTCATCCCGGCGCACGGCCCGCCCGCGTTCGCCGCGGGAACGTCGGTGCCGCATGACTCCGCGCTGCAGCGCATCAGCCTGGATGGCGTCCGCCACGACGAGATGGTGCCACCTTTCTGGGGCGAGCATGACCCGTTGATGCGCCGCGCGTACAACCGGCCCACGCTGCTCCCGTGGCTGGACGCCACCGACCCGTCGTCGCCGCAGATGGTGGGGAGCCTGGCGCTCACGGAGAACATCGTGCGCAACCTGCGCTCCGACGGCACCGTGCTCTTCAGCGCGGGAATGGACGCGGTGCCCACGCTGCTCATCCACAGCTACGACCTCTCCGCCGAGACCCCCGCCTTCGAGTTGGAGAGCTCCCACCGCCTGACGCTGACGCCATCGCTTCCCTCGACGAGCAGCCTGGAGCTCTACACCGGGCACCTCGTGCTCGGCGTGGAGCGGGAGGTCCACCGCGCCGCCGTCGTGGCCGGGTACCCGGTACACCCCGCCGAGCTATTCGTGGTGCAGCACACGCCGGAGGAGCTCTCCCTGGTGGCGCGCACGGAGCTGCCCGGCCTGTTCGTGCACTCGGTGGCGCTCTCCGGTGACCGCGTGGTGACGCTCAGCTCCGTGGGCGAGGACGCTTCGAGCTTCGTGGTCGATTACTATGGACCCTATGTGCTGCACGTGCACCGCCTCCAGGGCTCCACGCTCACTCCCGGCGTGACCGGCCTGCCGCTCGACGACAGCAACCACCTCGTGGCGTTTGATGGGCGCACCGCCCTGGTGTCCATGGTGACCGGACTGGCGTTTGTGGACGTCACCAGCGACCCGCCGGTACTGCTGGGCCTGCTGGACCTGCCCCAGCCGCCCACGCACGCGGTGTCGTTCGAGGACCGCCTCGTCGTGGCGTCGCGTTCCGCGGTGACGTTGGTGCACCCGCCCTGCCCGGGACCGGCCACCCCCTGAGCCCGGGGGTCCCCGAGGCCATCCTCCCCCTGGCGCCCGCCCCGTCCTCGCAAAACGCGCAAATCTTGCTATAGGTGCAGCCCTTCTGCCTGCTCCCAGGGAGGGTTTCCATGACGCGGATGCGCTTCACCACCCAGGCCATGAACCTGTTCACGCAGTCCCTTCTCGACGGATCGAAGAAGGGCGGCGTGGGGTCGGAGAACCTGGATTTCGGCCTGCCGGACACCACGCTCAACCTCAAGGTCCGCGACACCGTGAAGAAGATCTTCGGCGGCGGCGCGCTGGGGCCGGAGGACGTCCAGAAGCTGCAGAAGTCCGCCTTTGACGGCGGCACCGTCACCGACGAGGAAGCCGTCTACCTGCTGCAGGTGGGCCTCAAGGAGGACAACTTCCAGCGCGTCAAGGTGGGCGGCAGGATGGAGCTCACCGAGGAGGCGCGCGCCGCACGCTTCGACCTGCTGCGCTTCGCGGTGATGCACCTCGCGGACATCGATCCCAAGGCGGCCACCTCCGAGAAGGAAGCGGCGCTGGCGGCCAACTCGCAGGTCATGCGCGAGTACATCAAGGGCACCGTGCGCGCCATTGTCTCGACGGGAGAAGCCGAGGCCGCGTACCTCCAGGCCGCGCGCAAGGCCGCCTCCGGCGTGCGCGCCAACGCCGCAATCTCCGACCTGCCCGTGAAGGCCAACGCCCAGGAGGTGCTGAAGGTCTTCCTGGAGCAGACCGAGGCCATCAACGGCTGGAAGTTCCTGGAGCCCGGCAAGAACCACAACGTGCTCGTCAAGCCCGGCATCAATTGGGGCATCAACGGCTATCCCACCGTCAGCAGCTGGGAGAGCGTCTACGCCGCCGCCATGGCCACCCACCAGAAGGGCGCGGCGGTGGGTTCCAACGTCAAGGTCACCGTCGCCGACGAGAGTGGCATCGAGAACAAGGATTTCGGTCGCACCACCATGGACAACATGGAGGACACCGGCATCCTGGGCGGCGCGGTGCTCGCCGGCGTCGAGGTCAGCTTCAACAAGCAGGGCCTGCGCGGCGCCGCGGCGCACGATGCCGCGGTGAAGTTCCTGGCGGAGAAGCTGCGCGCCGCCGGCGTCAACGTCCCGGAGAATGCCAAGGCCGCCGACGTGGCGCCGCTGGTCCGTCGCAACCACACCGAGCTGCTGGACCGCGCCCGGGAGGCCGGCGTGGTGGTGATCCCGCTCGACGAGCAGCAGACCATGGTCCTCAAGCCCGTCAGCAAGGGCCCAGGCGAGCCGGTGGCCCCCGACGAGGCCAACATGACGCCGCAGCAGCTGAGGGCGCTCAAGCACTTCCAAGACGGCATCCGCGTCTCCACCGCGCTCAAGGACGTCACCGACATCATCAACCTGCCCAAGCCGCCCGGCCGCCACGGCATCATGAGCAACTGCGGCCTGACCGGCGCGGTGAAGAACTACATTGGCCTCATGTCCGGCGTGGACCGCTCGGAGAACCTGCACAGCAAGTGGGCGCGCACGCCGCCGCGTCGGGATGGGGAGACGGCGGGGAACTACGTGGACCGCATCAAGGAGTTCGTCACCTTCCTGGGTGACCGCGGCGTCAACGAGGCCGACGTCAAGAGCCAGCCGCACGTGGGCCGGGACGCGCGCGGCCTGGGCGACTGGAAGAAGAACGAAGCGGAGCTGCTCAACACCGCCGCGGAGTGGGTGGCCAACATGAAGAGCGAGGGCCAGAAGCTCGCCGACGAGAGCGGCAACGAGGCGGAGGGCCCCGGCCAGCAGTGGTTCGAGAAGCTGGCCGAGCTGAACCTGTTCTTCAAGGACAAGGAGCGCTTCACCTTCACGGACATGCGCAAGACGGTGAGCTCCTTTGGCCCGGACTTTGGCGAGCAGCTGGACGTGGGCAAGGCCATTGCCTCCGACAGCGCCGCGGTGGTGGACGCGCTGGCCTCCGCCGAGCTGAAGCGCGCCTACGAGAACGACAAGAGCGCCGGGTTTGGCTCCGCCGAGGAGTTCTCCGAGCTGGAGAAGAACAATCCCGGTCTCAAGGGCCTGCCCGGCCGCCTGCTCGCCCGCGTGCGCGACGCCATGAGCTCCACCTACAAGGAAGCCCAGGAGGCGTCCTTCCTGCGCGGCAAGGACCCCTTCAAGCTGAAGAACCACGTGGCGGTGATGAGCTACCCCGGCCTGGCGCCCTCGGACATGATGAACGTGAACCTGAAGATGGCGCCCGACGACGTGCTCAAGAGCGAATACCTGGGCAAGCGCAGCCTGCGCCCGGGCGGACGCTAATCACTCACGAAGCAGCACGAATCTCCCACCCGGCGCCTCCCACCGGGGCATGGAACGTCGTCGTCACAGATGAAGAAGACCTCCTCCGACAACGACAAGAACGACCTCCGCATTGCCCTGCTGCGCGGCATCAACGTGGGCGGCAAGACCACCATTGCCATGGCCGACCTCAAGGAGATGCTCACCGACCTGGGCTTCGCGGACGTCCGCTCCCTGCTGCAGAGCGGCAATCTCCTCTTCCGCACCCGCGCCACCACCGCCTCCGACGTGCTGGAGCGTTCACTGGAGAAGGAGACGGAGAAACGGCTGGGCAAGGCCCCGGACTACTTCGTGCGCACCGCGGAGGAGTGGCAGCACATCGTCGCGCGCAACCCGTTTCCGAGGGAGGCCGCGCAGGATCCGGGCCACCTTGTGGTCATGACGCTGAAGGGCGAGCCGGATGGCGCCGCGGTGAAGGCGCTGCAGGCGGCCATCCCCGGGCGCGAGGTGCTGCGCGTGCATGGCCGGGAGGCGTACATCGTCTACCCGGACGGGATCGGCCGCTCCAGGCTGACCAACGTGCTCATCGAGAAGAAGCTCGGCGTGCGCGGGACGGCGCGGAACTGGAACACCGTGATGAAGCTCCACGCGCTCGTCACCACGTGAGCGCCGTCATCCCGACGGCCGCGCGCACCCGGTCTTCTGTGCGCGGCCTCACAACGCGCCACCGTTTGCGCATGCTCTCCGTCACATCCTGCTTCGCGTCGCAAAATAATCTCGCGAAATCTCCAGACGCGGGTACATTGACACTCCGCGCCGAACCCTGGCGACATGGAGGATCCTTCCGATGAAAATGAGACCCCTGGCCCTGGCCCTCTTGAGCACGCTCGCCGCCTGCACCGGCGCTTCCACTTCCACCACGAGCTCGTCGTCATCCAGCAGCTCTTCGTCCTCTTCCAGCAGCTCTTCGTCGTCGGGCAGCGGTTCGGCGTCTTCTTCCAGCAGCTCTTCATCGTCGGGCAGCGGCTCGGCGTCCTCCTCATCCAGCAGCAGTTCCTCGTCGTCGAGCGGTGGTTCGACGTCAACCAGCACGGGCGGGGCATCGACGTCATCCGGCTCCGGGGGCGCCTCGACCAGCTCCAGCGGGAGCGCCTCCACCTCCAGTGGTGCGTCCGGCGCGGGCAGCACCTCGACGAGCTCCAGTGGTGCGACAGGCAGCAGCAGCACCGGCACGTCCACCAGCAGCTCCTCTGGCGGCTCCACCGGGACGTCCTCTTCCTCCAGCTCCTCCGGCGGCGGCGACGTGCTGACCGGAAGCGCCGACGTCACCACCACGCTGTCCTGCACAGATACCCAGGGTCCCAGCTGGAACGCACCGTTGAGCGTCAACAACCTCACCAGCTGCGTCTACTTCGGCCTGGATTCCATCCTGGACATCCGCCTGGAGGAGGGAGGCAGCGAGTATGTGGACTTCACCATTGGCGGATTCAACGGACCGGGCCAGTACACCACCGGCGGGAACACCACCATCTCCTTCCGCGCTCCCACCGGCTCCGACGGACAGACCTGCTGCACCGACGTGGGCGCCCCCGAGGGCAATGAGTGCGGGCCGTGGGAGTGCACCTTTGACGTGACCTCCTCCACCATCCAGAACACCACACAGCAGAACGAGACGGGCAGTGTGGTGCTCACCCTCACCTGCTCCACGGTGGGCAACGCGGCCATCGGCTGCGTGGAATGCACCATGAGCCCCAACGTCTTCTCGGTGTCCATCGACAACTGCCTGCGCGGCGACTGAACGACGTCGTCACGGCGCCAGGGCCACGCCACATCACGACCCTCCGGGAACAATTCGGCGCGTGGTGGCGGACGCCCTCCTGGGATAGCCTCCGGGCGGGACCACCCATGTCACGCCAGAAGCGGCCAGTCACAACTGTCACCGTGGTGATTTCCCTCGTCGGGGCAGCCATTGTGGGTGGGGTGGCGCTGTATCCGCCGGGGGGACGGGTTCGTTCCGTGGTGGAACCCGCGCCCGGCGCACGCGCCGAGTCCGCCCGCATCTCCACGCCCATTCCCGCGGGTATGCGCCAGATGACGCTGCCGCAGGATGAAGGCCTCACCGCGCCCGGCGGCACCGCGGAGCTGGCCATCCAGGCCCAGGGCGTGGTGCTCGTCGGTGCGGCGGACCAGCCGGGGCGTCCGGGCTCCGCGCTCATTGCGGTCACCGCGGAGTCGCCCGACCCGCACGTGGTCACCGAGGAGGGTTGCAGCGCTTGGGGGGCCCAGGTGACCCGGAGCCGCGCGGGACAGACGCTTCCGTTCCGTTGGGCGCGCGTGGTCAGCTCGCCGCGCGGACCTCGCTGTGAGCTGAAGCTCGGCGACGAGCGCGGCGGGCTCACCCAGGTCTACTGGCAGGATGGCCCGGCGGCGTTCCGTCTCACCGCCATGGGTCGTGACCCGTTGCTGGACCTGGCCATCCGCGACGTGGTGGAAGGGACACGCATCACGTCGCCGTGAAGGCCCACGCGGGGTGCCCGCGGTGACAAGGAGGATTCCCAGGTGAAACCACGGACCGCCGAGATCACGACCATCGACGAGTACATCCAGCAGTTCCCCCCGAAGGTCCGGGACCTGCTTTCCCAGATGCGCTCCACCATCCAGCGCGCCGCGCCCGAATCCACCGAGAAGATCAGCTATCAGATGCCTACGTTCCACTACCACGGCAATCTGGTGCACTTCGCGGCGCACGAGAGCCACATCGGGTTCTATCCGACCCCGAGCGGAATCACGGCGTTTGCCGCCGAGATGAAGAAGTACAAGAGCGCCAAGGGCTCCGTGCAGTTTCCCATCGACGAGCCGCTGCCGCTCAAGCTGGTGGCGAAGATCGTGAAGTTCCGCGTGGCGGAGATGGATGAGAAGCAGCAGACCAAGGCGCGCAAGAAGAAGACGCGGTGAAGTCCGCCTCCGCAGGTGGCCGGCCATGGTCAGCCCGGGCAGCGCTGTCATGACGACGGAAAACGGCACGCGATGCGACCGGACCGACCGATTCAGCGCGACGGAGAACCAGCCAGCAATGTAGGGGCTGCCCGTTGCCGGTAACGCGCGAACGGTGAAGGTGGCCGGCAATGGTCAGCCCCGGGCGGCGCTGTCATGACGACGGAAAACAGGTCCGCACGTTGCCGGCAGCTGCAGTTGACCGCAAGCATGGTCGCGCTGAGCCAAGTACCTGGCCGGAAGCTCCTTCACTTGAAGTTCCTTCACTTCTGGGAAGATTCCGGTTGAGCCCGGACAGCCCGAGCCAAAGCGGTATTTCAGACCGCACTCCCAGATTCCCAGAGTGCCGGCCGCGCCCATCCCATTGGGCGGAGAAGCCGGCACGCAGAGTCTCCCGACGAGCAGCCGCGGTGCGGGCAAACCGATGAAAGCGCACTCGCGGCGCCCGCACCTTTGGGAGTGCGGTCTGAAATACCGCTTTGGCTCGGGCTGTCCGGGCTCAACCGGAGCTCCTCTGTGAAAGCACTCCTGGCCAGGTACTTGGCTCAGCGCGACCATGTTTGCGGGTCAACTGCAGCTGCCGGCAACGTGCGGACCTGTTTTCCGTCGTCATGACAGCGCCGCCCGGGGCTGACCATTGCCGGGCATTGGTCCCGTTCGCGCGTTACCGGCAACGGGCAGCCCCTACATTGCTGGCCGGTCTTCCGTCGCGCTGAATCGGTCGGTCCGGTCGCATCGCGTGCCGTTTTCCGTCGTCATGCCAGCGCGGCCCGGGCTGACCATTGCCGGCCAACTGCGGATGTGCTTTCGCCTGCGGCCAAGCGTCGTTTCAAAAGGCCGCACCCAATCTCATTGGCCGGAGCCAAGAGCGTCGCCCCAGGGAAGCCGCACCTTCGAAATGAGCAACGAGGTACGCCACGCGCTTCACTTCGGTTGACCCGCGCGCGGGAAGTCTGCGTAAGCCTCGATGAGGAGTTTTAGGCACCGCGCCCCCGGCCAGATCTCCTGATCATCCTGCGAGTTTCGGCGCATCCCATGACGTGAACCGTGAGCCGGCCCCATCCGCAGCGCGGTACTTGCGGTCATGACGGACGGGATCACCGTGCCAATCCGCCGGATGACCAGTAGGCGGCGCGGCTACACGCTGGTGGAGCTGGTGCTGGTGGTGGCACTGGTCTCGGTGCTCGCGGGCCTGTTCGCGCCCGGCCTGGCCAACGTGGGCAAGGAGTCGGTGCTGCGAGCGCGTGCGGAGGCGTTGGCCGGCGTTGTTGCCTCGGCGCGCATGCACGCCATCTCCCACGGCACCCTGGTGGCGGTGGCCCCGGGCAACAGCGGAAAGCGCCTGGCCGTGGTGGCCTTTGACGCGGATGAGACCGCGTACGAGGAGAACGTCACCTTCGTGGCCTCCGACCCCGACGGCATGAACTGGGCCACCATCTCCGACGCCAACGAGGTCTATCTCAAGAACATCTCGTTCGACATCACCGACGCCACCTTCGCGCTGGAAGTGGATTCCTCCGTTCCGGCCGCCAAGAGCGTCCTGGTGTGGCGGCCCAATGGCTGGATGCGCGCGGACAACATGGGCTCCGCCACCAATCCCGTGGCCACGCCCAGCGACGACGCGTGGCGCATCAACCTGAGCCGGTCCGACCTGCCCGCGGGGCAGAACCGGATCCAGATCACCGTGAACCCCATTGGGCTCATCTGTGTGAGTGAGGCCCTGGGAGCAAGCTGCCCATGAGACAACACCCTCCCAAGCGCCGCGCACGGGGCTACATGCTGATCGAGGCGGTCATCGGCGGCGCGGTGGTGGCCACGGTGCTGGTCAGCGTCTTCCACATGCTCGCCGACGGAGAACGCCAGGCCGCCATGGCCCAGCGCCGCGCCATTGCCGGCCATGCGCTGGCCGACGGCATGTCGAAGTACCGCGGCATGTCCTACGGCTCCATTGGCACCGGCACCCTGGAGACCAGCACCATTGGCGGGACCGGCGGCTTGGTCACCCGGACCATCAGCGCCCAGAACGTCAACAACCCGTCCCTCTGCCTCAGCTGCAAGCGCATCATCGTCAACGTCACGTACGCGTACGGCAAACGTGGCCAGAACCGCGTGCTGAGCGGCACCACCTACGTGTACCAGCCATGAGCCGACCCCGCGCGCGTGGCTTCACGCTCATTGAGATGGTGGTCGCCTCCACGCTGGCGTTGCTGGTCTACACCGCCGCCACGCAGGCGTTGTTGGCGCTGGACATCTATCGTCGCACCACCACGGCGCGCACCACGCTGCTGCGGGATGGGCAGCTGGCCATGGACTGGCTGCGGCGCGACATCTACGCGGCGGGAAACTCCGGCGCCACCGGGACGCGTCTCTTTGGCAGCTACGGCAACGCGGTGGGCGCCAACAGCTCCCTGCTCATCCCGCCCATCATGACCATCGAGGCCAACCGCACCTCCCCCACCGCGGCCTCGCTCGTGAGCGACCGCTTCGTGATCTTTGGCGACGTGCCGCGGCCGGACACCAACTTTGACCAGCTGTCCTCCGTGCAGCACCAGGCGGCCACCGACAAGGTGGCGCCGCTCAACGAGCTCAGCGGGTACGACGGAACCGCGCTGGGCGCGCTGGTTCCGGGTGCGGCGTGCGCCGCCGCCTCGGACCCGGGCTGTCCGTGGAGCCTGCGCAAGTACGTCTCCAACGCCGGCTACAACGAGGTCACGCTGGTCCATCCCAACGGCACCTACGAGAACGTCCAGGTCAGCGGCTTCACGGTGGGACCACCGGCGCTGCTCAATCTCACCACCAACGTGAACACCTCCCCCAGCACGCCCTTCCCCGCCGGGCGCGTCACGCAGGTCGACCGCATCGCCTACGCCATCGACGCCACCTCCGGCACGCTGCAACGTCGCCAGTGCTGGGGCCGACCGGAGCCGGACCAGTCCAACTTCGCCAACTTCGGGACGCCCAGCGCGTCGGCCACCCCCACGGGCTGCAGCACCGCCAACAATGACACCGGCTGGCAGGTGGTGGCCCGCAACGTGGACACCGCAGCCTCCCTGTTCCGCTATTGCAGCAACGCGGGCGCCTGCAACGTCACCATTCCCGCCAACGTGCGCTCCGTGGAGGTGACCCTGGCGCTCAAACGCAACGTGCGCGTGGGCAAGAAGGGCGGCGCGGAACAGGTCCGCCCGGTCAGCGTCCTCCTCGTCGAACGGATGATCTTCCGGTCCGTCACACCGTGACGGCTCTTGCAAAAGGAGCAACGGATGAACCAGGACCAGGCCAATCCACCGCCCCGCGGGGCCCGGGGTTTTGTGCTGGTGATTGCCGCGGTGTTCATGGTGGCGGTGAGCGCGCTGGCCATGGCGCTGCTGGAGGCCGGCGGGAGCGTGCAGAACGCCTCCATCCGCGGCCACGACACCGCGCTGGCCGCGCAGATTGCGGAGATGGGGATGACGCGTGCGCTGGCGGAGGCCAAGAAGCTGGCCGCGTGCGGGGAGATGGACCTGGACCGCATGCTGGACCCCAGCCTGGACTCGCCCACCACCACCACCGACGACAACACGCCCGCCTCCGCGGTGGTGAACATGCCCTCCAGCAGCGGTTGCAGCTACGGCGGCTGGGGCGCCACCACGGAGACGGTGCCGGCCGGCGTGGGCTCGGTCTACCGCAAGGTCTACGTGGACGTGGACAACAACGGCGTCAACGACGGCGCCTACCTGGTGCGCTACGACGACAACGTGGATGACACCATGGCCACCAACCCCGTGGAGACCACCGGCAACAACGGCGCGGCCGAGGGTCCCGCCGCGGGCGGCAACATCTCCTACCGCGACCGCGACCAGGGCGTGGTGATCACCGTCATCGGCATCGTCGACAAGACGGGCACGCCGTCCTTTGCCAGCGCCACGGGACACATCACGCTGCGCGCGCTCCTCAAGGCCTCCGGCGGCGTGGCCATGATTGCGGACGGGAACATCCAGATGAACGCGCAGACGCGGCTGTGCGGCAACGGCGCCATTGTGTGCGGCAGCATTGACCTCTCGGACTTTGACTGCTGGTGCGGCACCATCACGCACGACGGAGCGCTCACCTCCTCCGGCGTGGGCAGCCCGCCCTCCTGCAACACCGCCTTCCCCGGGTACTGCGTGCAGTGCGCCAGCCAGGCCATCTCCAACACCGCGGTGTGCCCGCGTCCGCCGGTGAGCGACCCGCCCGCGCTTCCGCTGGGCCCGGTGACGGCGGCCGCCTTCGGCAACACCTTCCCCACCTCGGATGGCACCAACGGCCTGTGCCACTTCTACCTGACGGACAACGCGGTCCACATCTGGGACCGCAACGCCGACCCCGCCTGCGCGGCCTTCACTTCCGCCGACGCCGTGCCCGCGCCCGACAACAACTACGGCTCCTGGTCCATCCCGGCGGATTGCTGGGCGCCGGTCTTCAGCACCGGCAACGCGCAGGACCGGGATGGCTCCAACAACTGGAAACCGGGCAGCACCACCGCCGGCGAGATCGTGGTGTTGGATTCGGGCGCGCGCACCGCGGCCTACGGCTCGCTGGGGTTGGTCACTGGCATCGTCTTCGGCGACCTCGAATACACCGACGAGTGCTCCTGCCCCTCCTGCAACGGCACCGGGCCCGCCATCTGGGATCCCGCGGGCGGCGCCAGCACCCCCGCCCTCACCCTACCCACCGACGGAGAGGCACCACGCGGCACCTACTACTACGCCGGCGGCGGCACGCTGCACGTGGTGGGCGGCGGCACGGCGGACATCCGGCACTACGCGGTGGCGGCGTCCGGCAGCGCCGAGTTCGAGACCGGGCCGCTGTATCTGAGCAATCCGGTGGACGCCAACTCCCTTGCCGCCATGGCCAACGGCAACTGCGAGCTGGAGGCCGCCAACCTGGGCTTCCAGGGCGGAGTGCAGTGCGGCGGCAACCTCGAGATTGAAGGTGGCGCCAACATCCGCGGCAACATCTACGCCAATGGCAATGTCACCATCGAGGACAACAACACCTCGCTGTGCGGCGGAACCTTCAGCGCCACCCCCTGCGCCAATCCCAACCCCGCCTGCGACGTTGCCACTGCGTGCGCGGGCGGCGTGTCCACCATCTGGGTTGGCGGCAACATCCAGCAGGGCGGCAACCCCCAGAACAACTGCTTCTGCACCAACATGCGCGCCAGCGGAAACATCCAGCTGGAGAGCAACTCCAACAACAACGTCATGGGCGGGACCATGTTGGCGGGCGGCAACATCCAGGCCGACCAGAAATGGAAGGTCAACCCCGCGGGCACGGACATGCTGGGCTCCACCCCGCAGCTGCTGGGCGTGCACCAGGTCTCGTTCTGATCTCTCGCCCGGGGGCCGCACGCAAGCGGAAGGACTGCGACGTGTTGGCCCGGTTAGTTAGCGGTCGCCGCCGTGGCGCACCACGCGGTCGCCGTTGCCCTTGGGGCGCGGTCCGCCCATGCGCTCGTTGTTGGCGTGGCGTCCCTTCGTCGGGCGGCCGTGGTTCTTCCCCTGCTTCACCGGCGGACGCCAGCCCATGCGCTGGAACTTCTCCACCAGCGCGGTCTTGTGCGTCCCCATCAGGTCCTCGCGACCCGCCTCGGTCAGCGCCTCCTTCACCAGCTTGTGGTTCTCCGGGCGCCAGTACTGCATCAACGCCTTCTGCATGCGTTTGCGGTTGATGTCCTTCTCCACGTAGGTCTGCTTCATGGTCACCGGGTCAATGCCGGTGAGCCACATGCAGGTGGCCGGCGTCATGGGCGTGGGGATGAAGTCCTGCACCTGCTCGGGCCGGAAGTTCCCCTGCCGCAGGAACTCCGCCAGCTTGATGGCGCTGTTCATGTCACAGCCGGGGTGGCTGCTGACGAAGTACGGCACCAGGTACTGCTCCTTGCCCGCCTCCAGCGAATACTGCTCGAACTTGTTCTTGAACTTCACGAACGTGTCCACGCCCGGCTTCTTCATGCGCGCCAGCGTCTCGTCGTCCACGTGCTCCGGTGCCACCTTGAGGTGACCGCCCACGTGGTGCGTCACCAGCTCGCGGATGTACGCGTCGCTCTTGACCGCCAGGTCCATGCGCACGCCGGAGGCAATCAGCAACTTCTTGACGCCCGGCACCGCGCGCGCGCGACGCATCAGGTCCACCAGCGGTCCCTGGTCCACTCCCAGGTTCACGCAGATGGTGGGGTGCACGCAGCTGTGGCGACGACACACCCGCTCCGCCTCCTCATCCTGGCACTCCAGCCGGTACATGTTGGCGGTGGGGCCGCCCAGGTCGCTGACCACGCCGGTGAAGCCGGGCACGCGGTTGAGGTCCTCCAGCTCCCGCAGGATGGACTCCTCGCTGCGGGACTGGATGGCCCGGCCCTGGTGCTCGGTGATGGCGCAGAACGTACAGCCGCCAAAACACCCGCGCATGATGTTCACGCTGAACTTCACCATCTCGTAGGCGGGGATGTGCGCCTGGCCGTAGGAGGGGTGCGGCACCTTGTTGAACGGCAGCGCGAAGACCTGGTCGATCTCCTCGGTGGTGAGCGGGAACTGCGGCGGGTTCTGCACCACCGCGCGCTCGCCGTGGCGCTGCAGCAGCACGCGGGCGTTGCCGGGGGTCTGCTCACGGTGGAAGTCGTGCTGGCACCAGGCAAAGGCCTGCTTGTCGGTGCGGATGAGGTCGAACGCGGGCAGCTCCAGCGCGCCCTCGAAGCCCTCCATGCCCGGGAGCTTACGCGCCCTTTCGCGTGGACTTAGGGCCGCTTCGCCCAGGCGCTCCTGGGTCTCGCGCGCGCCCAGCGCGTACACCGTGCCGCGCACGTCGCGGATGGTCTCAATGGCCTGGCCTTCCTTGAGTCGACGCAGGATCTCCAGCAGCGGTTTCTCGCCGTTGCCGTAGACCAGCAGGTCGGCCTTGCTGTCCAGCAGGATGGACCGCTTCACCGTGTCCGACCAGTAGTCATAGTGCGCCAGGCGCCGCATGGACGCCTCCAGCCCCCCCACGAGGACCGGCACGTCCGGGTAGGCCTGCTTGCAGCGCTGCGTGTAGAGGATGGTGGGCTTGTCCGGCCGCAGCCCCGCGCGCGCATCCGGGCTGTAGGCATCATCCCGCCGAGGACGCTTGTGCGCGGTGTAGTGGTTGAGCATGGAGTCCAGGTTGCCCGCCGAGACGCAGAAGCAGATGCGCGGCCTGCCGAACTCCTGGAAGGCCTCCGGGTTCTTCCAGTCGGGCTGGGCCAGGATCCCCACCCGGTAGCCCCGCGCCTCCAGCACCCGCCCCAGCACGGCCATGGCAAAGCTGGAGTGATCCACGTAGGCGTCGCCGGTGACGAACACCACGTCCAGCTCATCCCAGCCCCGCTCCTTGCGCGCCTCCGCCATGGTCATGGGCAGGAACGGCGAGACCTGCACGTAGCCCCGCTGCACCTTGCCACCGGGCGCCGAGGGCCTGGGCATGGGGGTCTGGCCGATGATGTTGAAGCCCATGGATGCTGCTCCGGGAGGACAAAAGGACGTCCTACCTACCGTCGGAGATGCGGGTCCGCAACGCACCTCCGTCGCGTCTCGTCGGGCCGTCCCGCCTCGCGCCGCGCTTCCGCTCCGTGGTGGGCGGGCGCTAGCGTCGGAGGAGATGCTGCTCGTCAGCCTGCTGTGGGCCAGCCTGGCGGCTGCGCCGGGGACCAGTTGTGAGCCGTGGGACGAGGCGCGCTCCGTGGCCGAGACGTGGCGCGCACGCGTGGAGGCGGTGATGCTGCGCGAGCGGGGACGCCTGCCCGCGGAGGAGCGCAAGGACCGGCTGGAGGAGCCCGCGGAGGAGGACCCGCAGCGTGTCCGTCGACGAGAGAACGTGCGCGCGGTGATGGAGCTGGCCGCGGTGGGCGTGCCCTGGACCACCGTGGTGGTGCTCAGCACCATGGTCTCCGCCGCCACGTGCGGCACGGCGTGCTCGAGCGGAGGTCGCGCCATGCTGCTCCCCTCCGAGGTCACCGCGCTGGAGCTGTGGGCCTTCTGGCTTGCCTCCCTGGCCAGCTTCGTGGTGCTGCCCATCAGCGTGGCGTTGGTGCCGCTGTGCGCGCCGGTGGTGAGCCTGCCGTTGTCGCTGGTGGTGTCCCGCAAGCCGCTGGCCACCGTGCTGGCGTGGGTGGCCGCGGTGAGCATGGCGGGACTGCTGGTGGTGCCCGCCGCCGCGCTGGCCGCCTCCCTCTACGTGGCCGCGTTCGTTTTCTACTTCATCCTGTGGATCCCCCGCAGCCTCCGCGCGTCGACGAGCGGGCTGGCCAGCGCACCGGTCACCGCCACCGAGAAGCACACCGCCATGGCCATTGGCCTGTTCATGGGCTCGTTGGTGCTGGGGCTGGGCATCCTGCAGTGGGGCGTCCCGGTGGGCCTGCACGCGGTCACCCGCCTCTCCGCGGAGCAGCTGGGCCGGAAGGCGGAGCAGCCGCTGGGGCCGGAGGATGAGCTGGAGCTGGCGCGCCCGCGCTGAGCCGGGGGACGCGGTCGCCCCGACCCGCGAGAGGGCCAAGCGGCGCCCTGGTGCCCGGCACCGGCGTCGGGAAACGCGAATCCCAACCGGCACTTGCGCGCTGGCGGCCGTGCCCAGGACCCCGGCGTGACGGCGGCGCAGGTCCTTGGCCGTGGCCTTGTCCGAACGCGCCGACGCCGCCCGTGCTAGGAGCGCCGAACTCGCCGCTGCCCATGCTCCTCATCGCCCCACAGCTCCTGGCGCTGCCCATCTTCATCCTGACCTACGTGCTCATCAGCGGGCGACGGCTGGCGGTGCTGCCCATTGGTCGACCCGCGGGGGCGCTGCTGGGCGCGGTGCTGATGGTGTTGTGCGGCGTCATCACCCCGCAGCAGGCCTACTCCGACGAGATCCTCTCCCACGACACCCTGGGCCTGCTGCTGGGGATGATGATCATCTGCGGCCACCTGGAGGACGGCGGGTTCTTCGAGTGGGCCGCCGCGCTCATCGACCGGCACGCGCGCTCCCCTCGCGGGCTGCTGGTGTGGACCGCGCTGGTGTCCGGGGGCCTGAGCGCGTTGCTGGTCAACGACCCCGTCTGCGTCCTGCTCACGCCGCTGCTGCTCAAGGTCATCCACCGTCGGGGGCTGCCGCCGCTGCCGTTCCTGCTGGCGCTGGGCTGCGGCGCCAACGTGGGCAGCGCGCTGACCCTCACCGGCAACCCGCAGAACATGCTGATCGGCGCGTTCTCGAAGATCCCCTTCCTCGGCTTCATGGCCACCATGGCGCTCCCGGTGGTCGCGGCCATGGGGGTGACCGTGGGGCTCCTGCTGTGGCTGTGTCGCGCGGAGCTGGCCGCGCTGGCGCAGGCGCCGCGGGTGCTGGCGGAGGAGCAGGCGCCGCGCGCCATGACCGCGGGCCTGGCCGGCCTGGCGGTGGCGGTGGTGGGGTTCGTGACCAACCTGTCCATGGCGTGGTCGGCGCTGAGCGGGGCGGCGCTGTGCATCCTGGTCTCCCGTCGGGACAGCCGGGTGGTGTTTGCCAAGGTGGACTTCCCGCTGCTGGTGTTCTTTGCCGCGCTGTTCGTGGTGATGGGCGCGCTGGGCCAGGTGGGGCTCACCGGCGCCGCTTACGACGTGCTCCACCCGCTGCTCCAGGCCGGGGACGCCACCAGCACCTGGCACCTCACCTGGGTCAGCGTGGTGGGCAGCCAGGTGTTCTCCAACGTGCCGCTGGTGCAGGCCCTGGGTCCGCACCTCTCGACGCTGGGCGAGAGCCGCGCGTTGTTCCTGGTGCTCGCCCTCAGCTCCACGCTGGCGGGCAACCTCACCACCATCGGCTCGGTGGCCAACGTGATCGTGCTGGAATACGCGCTGAAGGCCGGCATCGAGGTGGGGTTCTGGCGTTTCTTGCGCTACGGCGTGCCCATCACCCTGCTCTCCACGACGGTGGCGGTGGCCATCCTGCAGGCGCTGCTGGCCGCCGGGCTGTCCTGAAACGTGCGCAGGGGCCTTAGGGTGGGCTAAAGAAGGCGCATGCTCACGACGCTGCTCTCCGCCACCCTCCTGTTGCTCCCCGCTGGCCCCCTCGCTGGGGAAACCGCGCGGCCCGCGGCCCACGCCGCGACGGTGGCGCCCGGCTTCTCCGTCGGGAACGGCGGCGCCCTGGTGCTGACCGAGATGGACATGCGCGGCATCATGAAGGGGCTGCGCAACATGGCGGTGGGCGCGGCCATCTTCGCGGTGGGTGGGGGATTCGGGCTGGCGTCGGTGGGGGCGCTGGTGGTGGGAGCGCTGGCGTACCTCTTGGCCGCCAACCTGTTCGGCGCCGCGGTGGGGCTGGACGTGGCCTCGCCGGTGATGGGCGGGGCGTGGATGAGCGCCATTGGGCTGGCCATGGTGAGCACCGCGTTGGTGGTGGCCGGCGTGCTGTGGTTCAGCATCAACGCGCTGCTGGTCCTGATCCGGCTCAACCCCGACTACAAGCCCTCTCCCGGCACGGAGTTCCTGGAGCCCTGAGTTGGCCCGGGTTGGCTGCGGCACGGTACGCTCCTGCCATGACGTCCTGGTTCTTCGTCGCGGCCGATTCTGTCGTCGACAAGTTGCTGCCCGGCTGGCGCCAGGGCGCGCCGGTTCCCTCTCCGGAGCCCTTTGCGGCGGGACTGGTGGAGGCGCTCAAGTCCCATCCCCACGTCGGGCCCGACAATGACCGCATCCTCGCTGAGCTCTGGCTCGACGGCCCCGAGCTGACCGCCCTGTTGGGCACCGAGCTTGTTCGTCGGCGGTCCCGGCGCACCGCGGCAGCTTCCGCGGATGAGCTGCGCTCCCTGTACGCCTTCCCAACGGAAGAGGTTGCGGGACTGGGGGACAAGGCGCTGCGAAGCCAGGCGCGACAATTCGCGAAGATCCGCGGTGGGCAGGCGTTCCACGCCCTCGGTTTCAAGGAATCCCACGCGGAGGAGCTGCTGCGGGCCATTGTCCAGCTCGCGACGCGGGCGCCCGCCGACACGTCCCTCTACCTGCTCACCAGTCCGAGGCCGGTGGAGGTCCTGACACATCGCTTCGATGCGCTGGTCGCCCATGCCGTCCGCCAGGGTGACGACGCGATGCTGCTGGGATTGCTCGACGAGCGCGACCCGGCGCGGTTCCTGGGGCGCGAGGGGGAAGCCTTCCTTGCCATGGCGGAGCCGGTGTGGCGCTGGAAGTCGGTGCTCCTGGCGAGGATGAACCGGCGGTGGCCGGCGGCGGTCCACGGCCTCTGCGCCGAAGCGCTGGCCCGCCGCGACGCCAGCCCAGCGACGGGGGCCGACGCGCTTCGCGACGAGGTGGTTGGCCTGGCGCGGAGCCACGCTCCGCCACCCGCCGTGGCGTCCTTGGCCCTGCGCGAGGTGGTGACCGCGCTCCAGGCCACGCCCGAGCCTGCCCCGCTCACCGCGCTGGATCCCCTGGTCCACCTCTTGCGCGCCCAGGGAGGCCGCGTGGTGGATGACGCCGTGGGCGGACTCCTGGAGCTTCCCAGCGGCCGGGAGGAGCTCCTGTGGTTCGTGCGCGGCGTGGCGCGACACCTGACGTCGGCGGGTGATTCCTCCGTCATCACGTGCTTCCAGGCCGCAACCGCGCGAGCACCGGACTTCGCGAGCGCGTGGTTCCAGCTGGGCTGCGCGCTTCGGGAGAAGGCGGAGCAATCTTCCGCCGCTGACGACTGGCAGGGTGCGCGGGAGGCCTTTGGGAAGGCGCGTCGGCTCGCCAGCGCCAGGTCACGCAGCGCCGCCGACGCATGGCACGACCAGCAGTTCTCGACGCTGCAGTTGGATCTGCGCTGGACCGCGTCCGACGTGAAGGACCACCTGGCTTCCCTGCCCGGCGCGTAGGCGTCCGCAAGGGCGACCTTGGACGGCGCGTTGGCCGTGACCAGCAACCCGCATGGTCCGGCTCGACCCCGACCGCCTGCACCGTCGCCCTCCCCCGGCACGGAGCTCCTGGAGCCCTGAGCGGGCCTGGCCGGGAGCGAAAGCCGTCACGACGCCGGGCGGCGTTTTTGCGCTGGCGTTCGCGCGGAGATCTGCTTAGATGGCCAGCCCCCCCGGCGCCCTCCGGGGTGTGCATGAGGGGTGTTCGACCGTCGTGGAAGCAGGAACCAAGACCAACCCCGGCCCCGAGCTTCATGACCTGCTGCATTCCGCCCGGCAGAAGGCGGAGGCCGCGCACGCGGTGCTGGTGGACCGTCGCTGCGCCACGCGGGATGCCGCGGTGCTGCTCCACCTGGGCTGGACCCGCGCCCTGCAGGTCCAGGCGCGCCTGGCCGGCCAGCCCCCGCGCTCCCTGGCGGAGACGGTGGGCCAGAGGGGCGAGGTGGCGGGCCTGCCCGAGCCGCAGCGCATCAACTGCGTCTCCCTGCTGCAGCGCCTCAGCAGCTACCAGGCCCTGCTCCCCGAGGGAGAGCCACCCCTGCCCCTGACCCGCGGTGAGCTGTGGACGCTGACCCGCCTGCTCCACCGCACCGTGCGACACACCCGCCAGCGCGTCTCCGCGGTGCACGGCAAGGAGCCCCTGCGCGCGGCCACGGTGGTGCGCCTGGCGGGCGTGGCCGCAACCCTTGCGCTGCTGGTGGGCGGCGTGACGGCGTTGGCCTGGCCCAGCAAACCGGTGGAAAACGGGTGGCGCGGTGCGTACTACCGGGGTGAGAGGTTCGAGGGGACGCCGGTGGTGCGCAAGGATGCGGAGCTCGCCTTCTTCTGGGACCACGGCAAGCCCATGCCGGACTTCCAGGAGGACAAGTTCACCGTGAAGTGGGAGACGTGCCTGCGCGTGCGCAAGGGCGGCAAGGCCACCTTCTCCGTGGGTTCCGACGACGGGAGCCGGCTCTACGTCGACGGCAAGAAGGTGGTGGAGAACTGGGGCAGCCACGCGGTGAAGTGGGCGCAGGGCACCACCGAGCTCAAGGAAGGCAGCCACTACGTGCTGGTGGAGTACCAGGAGAGCCAGGGCCCGGCGTCCATCTTCGTGAAGGTGGGCTGGGACGGGGAGACGCCCGGACCCATCCCCGCCACCGACGTCATCATCCCGCCCGAGGGACAGGACCCCCAGAAGGCCTGCGCGACACTGCCATGAGGGAGCTGCTGGACGGGATGTGGTGGAGCCTGCTGCGTCGGCCCGGCGCGCTGGCGTGGGGACTCTTCCTGCTGTGGGAGACGCTGGGCTTCCGCGTGGTGATGGGCACCGGCTACTCGCTGGCGGGCCTCATGGACGACGCGGCCACCTTCGCGGTGCTGCTGGCCGCCTTCCTGGCGCTGGAGGCCGCGCCGCGCCTCATGCGCGTGCCGCTCATGGGGCTGCTGGGCCTGCTGGTGACGTTGTTCACCTCATTCAATGCCGGGTTCCTCACCTTCTTTGACACGCTGCTCAACCTGGATTCCTGGACCCAGCTGGGCCAGGCGGAGGGCGCCTCCAGCTCCATCCACCAGATCCTCACCCCGCGCTTTCTGGCGCTGCACGTCGTGGTGCCCTTCTCGCTGCTGGGCGGCGCCATCTTCTTCTCGCTGCACCAGCGCACGCGGCGGAGCGCGGCACCGTCGTTGGCGTCGTTGTTTGCGGGCGGGGCGCTGGTGGGCTTTTGGCCCATGGTGAGCCACGAGACGTTCCTGCTGGCCGAGCGCAATGGCCTGATGAACGTGGGCCGGCAGTGGGTGGACCGCATGGTGCTGCTGCACGGCGGCGGCGCGCTGGAGAAGCGGGAGAGGATCCTGGCGGGGCTCTCCGACACCTACAACCTGCCCGAGGCCACGCAATACAAGACCGGCGCCAACCCGGCCTATCCGCTGCTCAAGCAGCCCGTGCAGGACCCGCCCGCCGCGGGCCAGAAGCTCAACGTGGTGGTGGTGCTGATGGAGAGCTTCCGGCTGTGGGAGTCGGGCATTGCCGGCGCGGAGCCGGGGCTGGCGCCCAACCTCTGGAAGCTGGCGCAGGAGGGACAGTTCTTCCCCAACTTCTACGCCAACGCCCACCAGACCGTGCGCGGGGAGATGGCCACGCTGTGCAGCATCCTGCCCAACTTCACCGGCGGCCAGGTGTACAGCGCCTTCCCCGACCTGAGCGCGCGCTGCCTCCCCGAGGTGCTGCGCGACGCGGGCTGGCAGACACACTGGATCAGCTCCTACACCTCGAACTTCGGGAACAAGTTCGGGTTCCTTAGCGTACACGGGATGCAGTTCGTGCATGACGACAAGGAGATCAAGCAGCGCGAGCTGATGAAGCCCTCCGTGGGCTGGGGCCCCTCCGACGAGGACCTGGCCGACCACGCCGCCGACGTGCTGGACAAGGCGCAGGAGCCGTTCTTTGCCGAGGTGATGACGCTGACCAACCATCACCCCTTCAACCACAGGTACGGCATCCCGCTGCCCAAGGAGGTCAAGGAGAGCAAGGAGCGCCAGCTCTACAAGGACTACATGACGGGGCTGCACTACACGGACCTGGCCGTGGGCCGCTTCATGGAGAACGCGCGCAAGCGCAAGTGGTTTGCCAACACGGTCTTCATCTTCCTGGGTGATCACACGGTGTTCGTGTTCCCGGAGAAGCGGGAGCGCGCGCTGACGCAGGACGAGAAGATCGACGTGTACTTCCGGGTGCCGTTCATCATCTGGGCGCCGGGGCGGGTGCCGCCGCAGCGGAATGAGACGCTGGGCAGCCAGATTGACGTGGCGCCCACGGTGCTGGACCTGCTGGGCCTGGAGTCGGCGCAGAGCTTCCAGGGCGTGAGCCTGCTGGCCAAGCACGTTCCGCCGGAGCGTCGCTTTGCGATCATGGGCAACGAGAACGCGTGGAGCATCCGGCAGGGGAATGACCGCTGTTATGCCTCGGGGCAGACGTGCTTCAAGTGGATGCCGCCGTACTGCCCGGAGGGCTACGACCCCACCTTCGCCGGCCACCACTGCTTCACCTACGAGAAGGACATGCAGGCCAAGGACTTCGACCCTGCGCAGATCCGCGTCATGGACCGCGACGCCAGCACGCTGGTGCTGGAGCGGGGGCGACAACTGGTGCAGAACAACGGGCTCCTGCTGCTGCAGGACGCCATCTTCCCGCCCAACCTGCGCGCGAAGACCCCGCCGGGAGTGCGCTGAAATTAGCGGAACTTCGCGGCACGCGGACGGGCCCAGCCCGGTGACGCGTTCTCCTGGAATGGCGCCCGCTGGCTGGAAGCGGCGTGGCGCCCCGGGCGCACCACGGGATCGAAGCCACGGTGATCTTCGCGCGGGGCGGCTCGCGTCGCCAGGGATTGCCTGCGCGGGATGCGTCCGTCGTCACCGCCACGTTGTCGCGGGTGTTGCGGCCGGTGGAACGAATGTTACGCTGGTGGCTCTCACCTCGGGGACGGAGCATGACGCGTCACATCCAGTTGCCGGCGACGGGCGTCCTGATGGTGAGCACCGACGTGCACGGCAATCGCGCGGACCTGCAGCGTCTCGTCGCCATCTTTGAAGCCGAACGGCGCAACAACATCGACATCCACTGGGTCATCCTTGGTGACCTGGTGCACGGGCCCGACGACGCATCCTCCCGCGAAGACCCCGCGCTCTACGGCTACACCGACGAATCCCCGCGCATGGTGCATGACGTGCTCGAGGTCATGCGCCGGAATCAGGACCGCGTCCACTACGTGCTCGGCAATCACGATCACGGCCACGTCGGCGGTCCACACCCGTCAAAGTTCCATGACGACGAGGTTGCCGCGCTGGAGTCGCGCATGGACGCGGTGACGCTGGCGGCAATGCGCTGGCTCTTCTCCCATGCGCTGCTCGCGGTGACGACGAGGAACGGCCTCCTCCTCACGCACGGCTCGCCCGGTCCGGAGCTGCGCAGCCTGCAACAGTTGGAAGCCATCTCCCTCGACATGTCCTGCAACAACCCGGCCGACAACGCCGCGCTCAAGACGTTGCTGACGAGCTACGGCCAGCAATCCGACGTCGCCGCGGCAACGCTGCGACGGCTGGGCTCCGACGACAATCCGTTGCACGTCGTCATCCACGGGCATGACCGCGACGACGCCGGCTTCTACCGCGAAGGCGACAACCAGCTCTGCCTCTGCATCTTCGGCGCGCCCGACGCGGAGAAGCGCTACCTGCGCGTCGACTTGTCGTACATGGTGCGGAGCGCGTCCGACCTGGTGGACGGCAGGCACATCCGGCGGCTCTACCTACCGGTCCGCTAACCTCAGGGATCCCTCTCGTCACGACAGGAAACAGCCCAGCGAGCCAACCGCAGGCCCGCTGGGCTTTCTGGCCGCTCGAGCGCTTACTGCTGGATGGGCGCGTCAAACGACGTCGCCGTGATACCTGACTGGCAGCCGCTGGGGTGCGGCGAAGACTCATAAGTATCCGGATCGATGGTTACCTGCTGGAAGGTGACGTTGGATAGGCTACCCGTCAGGTTGCCCTCGACGGAGTTCAACGTCACGCTGCCTCCGGTGGCAAAGTAGTCGTCCAAGAAGGAGCCAGTGTCCGCGTCGTACTCTGTGCTGAGCAGGACGCAGATACCGCAGGTGGCGTAGTTGAGATCCTCTCCCGTGAGCTCAAACGTTCCAGTAGTGACCGTCCCGCCCGCAAACGCGCCGTATCCCGGGTAGAGGGCAAGGACCACGTAGTCCTCACCACCGTCGATGGAAGCGGAGAAGTAGACCGCCCCGACCACATCCTGCGCAATCGGGGACTGCAGCGTGGGAGAGCCATGATCCGCGTCCGCGGTACACACCACGCCACCGGATGAGCTGCTGCTGCTCACCGAAGCGCTGCTGCTGGTGGACCCGCCGCTGCTGCTGCTGCTGGTACCACTGCTGCTGCTGGAGCCGCTGCTGCTGGATGAACTGCTGCTCACCGACGAGCTGGTGCTGGCCCCGGACGTGCTGGTGCTGATGTCTCCGGAGGAGGACCCGCCGCGGGTGGAGGTGCTGCCGGGGGTGGAGGTGCTGGTGCCTCCCGTGCTGCTGGAGCCTCCCGTCGACGCACCGGCGCTGCTGGACGTGACACCCGTTGAGGTCCGCGATTGCTGGTCATGGAGTTTCGAAGAATGAATTTGTGCAGGACCGCTCAGCCGCGCTTAGTACCACCTGGTCATCTGACGTCGTCACGGCAATGGCCGGGAAGCACTTGCGCCGCCGGTATCCAGGGCGTGTTGCGACGCAAGTGCTTCCCGGCCACTGCCGTCCGGCCACTGCCGTGACGACGTCAGATGACCACGTAGTATTAGAGAGTCTTCGCAAACGCCATGAGTTGATCGGTTGCTGCTCCCCAGCCGTCGTGGAAGCCCATCTGGTCGTGCTTCTTGCAACCTTCCTCGTCGCGGTGCATGGCCATCGCGGTGTACCTGGTGCCGGTCCCATGGGGCTGCATGGAGATGACCGCCGTGAACGTGGGAACTTCCGACGTGGCAGCCGTGGGCCGGAAACCTGGACCCAGCGCCATGGTCCAGACCAGCCGCTCCTTCTCCACGATTTCCAGGTAACACCCGACGTACGTGGTCTCCTGGCCTTCAGGCGACCGATTCACGAAGCGGAAGATCCCGCCGGGACGCAGGTCTATCTCACACTCCGATGTTGTCCACGGCGCGGGCGTGAACCACTTCTTGAGGTGCTCGGGACGGGTCCAGGCAAGCCACACCAGGTCGCGGGGAACGTCGACAACCCGCTCCAACAGGAGATCAAGCTTGGGATTGATGGCGGGGGACTTTGGCGTTGTCATTTCTTCTGCTCCTTGAGGTCCATGAGGTAGCGATCAAGTTGGTCGAGGCGGCGTTCCCAGGTCTTGCGTTGCTGCGTCATCCAGTGCTCGGCGGCGGCGAGCTGCTTTGGCACCAACTCGTAGGTCCGCACCCGTCCTGACTTGTGGGACCGGACCAGACCGCAGTCCTCCAGCACGTCCAGGTGCTGCGCAAACGAGGGCAATGTCATCTTGAACGGCCGTGCCAGCTCACTCATGGACGACGGGCTGGAGCTGAGACGTTCAACCACTGCCCGACGAGTGGGGTCCGCCAGGGCCTGGAACACGCGGTTGAGGTGCTGGGATTGGTTAGGCATGTGCCTTACTGTAGAGGATGCCGATACTTAGGTCAACGCCTTATTTTTTTGATCCGCAGCGTCCCGGTGCCGGTGTGCCTTCCCGCGGCGTACCTCCGACTCGACGCGCTGGCCCGCCCAAGCTGCAGGTGGGCGGATGCGGGTGGTCGGTCATCCGGAATGAAACAGGGGCCCGCCGCTACGCCGGCCACCCGGGCAAGTCGGCGACCGCGGGCGGGTGGACACCTTCCGCGTGCCCCGGCAAGCTCCCATCAGGCCAGAGCCGAAACGACGTCGTCACAGCGGAAACGACCATGCCACAACATCCAACCCTGAGCTACGCGGTCGCAGACGAATGGCCGGAGACGTCATCACGCGTTGTCATGGATGGTCTGCTTGGCTTCAACGCTGCGTATTACGGCATGGCGAAGGAGAAGAAGCTGGCGATCACCGCCTGTGCTGAAGATCGTCGTGTGGTCGCCGGTCTCCTGGGTCAGACCCATCACGGATGGCTCTATGTCGGGTGGCTCTGGGTTTCCGAGGGACTCCGGAATCACGGAATCGGCACGGAATTGATGCGTCGGGCCGAGGCGGAAGCGCGCGAACGGGGGTGCCATCATGCGCACCTCACGACCTTGGATTTCCAGGCACGCAGTTTCTATGAACGGCTGGGTTACCGGGTCTTTGGCACTCTCGACGACTACCCGCGCCCTCACCAACGCTTCTTCATGCAGAAACCGCTCTCCTCTCCGAGCCCTTGACCAGTACGCCGGTTGAGAAGCTTCTTGCCGGGTCGTGCACGTGATCGCTGGCGTGCCCCGTGTCATTACCAGCGGATCCGAACGTCGTGACGGATTTCACCGGCGGCGTCGCGACCGCACTCGGTCTTGGCGAACCCCATCTGTTTCCGACTTCAATCCTCGATGAGCACGGCGGACGGCGTAAGGTCCGTTGGACTCATCGTGCGCGCCGGGGCCGGGCCACTCCCAAAGCGCGGCGCTGGCGGGCACGCGCCATGGCGGCCGTAGGCTGCGCGGTCACCTGCCTCCCCGACGGGGTCTGGCCACAGGAGCAGCGCATCTGCACGTGCACGGTGCCGCCACAACCGTCGTGCCGGTACGCAATTGGCGGCCCGTCCGGCGCAGCCCAGCGGTCACCCCACTCCGTGAGCGCAACGATGACGGGCTTGAAGTCCAGGCCCTTCTCGGTCAGCCGGTACTCCGGGTGCCCCTCTGGCGACGTGGACACCGCCATGAGCCCCTCCGCCACAAAATGCTCCAGCCGCGCCGCAAGGATGTTGGGAGCAATGCCCAGGCTCTCCTGGAACTCCGTGAAGCGCGTCTTTCCGGCGAATGCCGCGTTGCGGAGGATGAGCAGGCTCCAGCGCTCCCCCGCGACTTCGAGCGCGCGCGCCGCCGAGCACACCTCCCGATCATAGGTCCGTCCAAGCATCGAGAGCGTCCTAGCGATTCTGCTTGCATCACGCAAGTGCCGCAACTATCATGATGCAAGTAGCTCACGAACCCTCGGCCCGCGCTGGTGCGCCGCGTCCATCCCGCCTGATGGAGGGCCGAATGACCATGGAGACAACGATGGTGGACATTGTGCACCGCATCGGGATGCGGGCCCCTTTGGAGAAGGTCTTTGCTGCGATTGCGACGGTGGATGGCGTAGCGGGTTGGTGGACCCGGCTGACGACGGGGGAATCTTCGGTTGGCGGGAAGATGAACTTCGGGTTCACCACGCCCGCGGGAGAACCCATCGGGCAGTTCCAGATGACGGTGGTGGAACGGACGCCGGACCAGCGGGTGCGCTGGCGCGTGAACGACGGCCCCGCCGATTGGATCGGGACCGAGGTGGACTTCTCCCTGTCCAGGCAGGGTGACCAGACGGTGCTGCTGTTCGGTCACCGCCACTGGCGTGAGGCGGGGGAGAGCATGGCCCACTGCAACATGAAGTGGGCGACGTTCCTGCTCAGCCTCAGGGACCTCGTGGAGTCCGGCAAAGGCAGACCCGCTCCGGACGACCTCAAGATCGACAACTGGAACTGAGGTGGCGGGACGTTACCGGCCGGCATCTGCACCTTCCCATCGGGGTCGGAAGGCCCGCTGCCATCCGCGCCAGTTGGGCCGGGGAGCACGACGCATGACAACGAAGCCAAAGAAGGTGATGAAGAACTACTCCGTCGCGTTCACTGTGGCCCCCTCTCCGGACGCGGTCTTTTCCGCCGTCAACAATGTGCGAGGGTGGTGGTCGGAAGACATTGAGGGGCGTACGGACAGGCTCGGCGCGAAGTTCACGTTCCGCCACCGGGATCTGCACGAGAGCACGCAGGAGATCGTCGAGCTGGTGCCGGGAAAGCGGGTGGTGTGGCGGGTGTCCGACAGCCACATCCGCTTCGTGAAGGAAGAAACCGAGTGGGATGACACGCAGATTACGTTCGAGATTACCGAGACCGCCGCCGGGACGGAGCTCTGGTTCACGCACGTCGGCCTCGTTCCCGCCATGGAGTGCTACGCCGACTGCTCCGACGCGTGGGGATTCCTCATCCTGCAGAGCCTTCGGAACCTGATCACCACCGGCACGGGACAGCCTCTGTCCAACGCCGCGTGACGCGCTCGCTCGAAGAGCCGGCGTCGCCCCATCCCAACGACGTCACCGAGTCGAACTCCTTCGCCCCCCTGCGACTGGTCAGGAGAGTCCCTACGCGGCGCGCGCGGGCGCGCCGGGCCGACAACCCGCGCACGTTGCGTATCGCCCCTCACCAATCACGCGCGGCGCTCCCCGGCCATGACGTACTCGCCCGCCTCGAGGCGATGGATGAGCCCACCCATCCAGGCAATCGTCGCGGACAGGCTTCCGCCCCACAGGTCGAGCAGCTCCGGCGTGTGCGGCGGGTCTTCCCGTCGCGGAAAGTGCGCCTTCAGTGCCTCCAGCCCATCGCGAGTCTCCTGGGCCCGGAGATGCTGCGCCTTGAGCAGCCGCAGCACGTGCGGACGAGACAACGCCTGCATGAAGGCGACGCCGGCGCTGAGCTCGATGATGTCCATGCTGGACAGCGCCTCCTCGAGCAGCGCGAGAAACTCCGCATGCCCCTTCTGGGTGAGCTCGTACCGCGTACGGCCCGGCCCTTCCGCGCTCTCCTCGACGGAGACTGCCTTGATCTTGCGCTCCTTCGAGAGCTGCTTCAGCGCGTGGTAGACCGAGCCCGGCTTCACGCGCGTCCAGGTGTCGACGCGCCACGCCGCCAGCTCACGATGCACGGCATACCCGTGCGCCTGACCACGCAGCCGCAACACACCCAACACCAGCAAACGCACCGGAGACATTGCCGCTAGTCTAACTTGACTACCAGCACCGCACGCCATAGAACTCCTCTAGTCAAACTTGACTAGAGGGAGCTCCGTCCATGCCCAAGGCTCGTCTGCACGATGGAAACCTGCTCGAGTTGGAGGTGGGTGGCGACGGAGATCCGCTGCTTCTCCCGGTCAATCCCCGTCCCGTGGAAGGCGAGAAGGCGGAGGCCATGCGGAAGTACGGCGCAGACCCTGCATTGGGGCGCTCGCTGATCGACGGGCTGCGGGACATCTGCCGGGTGATTGCATTCGACTACGAAGGCCACGTCCTCAAGACACCCAAGCCCACCACGCTCACGCCGGACAACGTCGTCGCGGACTTCCTCTCCGTCGCCGACGCCGCCGGGGCAACGACGTTCCGCTACTACGGCTATTCGTGGCTGGGGATGATGGGTCTGCAGCTCGCGGTGCGGACGCCGCGCCTGACCGGTGTGGCGGTGGGCGGGTATCCGCCGCTCGACGGGCCCTATGCTGAGATGCTGCGCGTGACGACGGCGGCCTACGACATGACCGGCAAACCTTCCCACGACGAGTGGTCGATGGAGAGCAGGTCCAAGGGTGAGGCGCAGCAGTTCGTCACGCTCTACAGAGCGCTACAAGGATTCGACGACCGTGCGGCGCTTGAGCGCGTGAAGATTCCGCGCGTGTGTTTCGTGGGCTCAGCCGATGAGATCGACTACGGCAAGAACTGGGGAGACGTGCGCGTGAGCATTGGCGGGCCCGTGGTACGTCACCGCCAGGAACTCCAACGGCTGGGCTGGGACGTGCACATCCTCGACGGGATGAACCACATGCAAGCCATGCAGGCGAACGTGGTCCTGCCCATTCTGCGCGATTGGCTTGCACGCCGGCCCCTGGTGGGGTCTGCTCGATGAGAGCGTCGTCCCGCCGGGCCTGGCTGCGTCGCGGGCCGCGAGGAGTCGCACGAGGTGACAGCCATGTTCGCCTTGATGGTTACGGCCGCACTTCTTGCTGGAACTCCGGATGGTGGCGGTGGCGGCGGCAGCGGTCCGTTCCTCACAACGTACGCATTCACCAATGTGCGGCTTCTCGATGTGCTGGGAACGGTGGGCGAGGCCTATGGGGTCTCGATTCAGGCCACGGAGGAGACGCGTCCGCTGCTCCATTGCGTGCTCATGACGGCGCACACAACGGAGCCGCAATCGCTCACCGGTGCCGTCGAAAGCATCAATCGCAAGCTGGTCAGATTTGGTCTGGCTTTGACGGTGGTGGACAAGCGCCTCGAACTGCACCGACGTCCCGGAGCGGCCTGGCCCAGCCAATGCGGTGCAGCGCCACCGTCCTCTGCCGATGCACAAAGGCTATTTGACGCGAATGCGCTGTACCAGGCTGAGGAAACGAAGGACCGGCCCGTCTTGCAGCGCGTGCTCAAGGGTGCGGAGGTGGTCGGGGTCCTGGTGCAGCGCGATCCCGGTGATGGTTTTCTCCGGACACTTCGGGAGGGAGACGTTGTTGTGGCGGTCAACGGGCAGGGTTTTGGGCTGGATGGCCCACATTCCGGTCCTTCGCCCATTCGTGACGGTGACGACGTGGGCATGAGTGGTGAGCCGTGGCAGTATCCCCCGACCACATAGCCTGGCCATAGGCTGGCGGGAGGACGACGTGGACGCGGCGAAGCTTGT
>JBFMGU010000005.1:0-90140 GCA_040752415.1 Myxococcota bacterium | reverse complement strand
TCCGCGACGACATGGGCGGCGGAATCGGCGGCAGCGACACCGACGAGAACGGCAACGGCGGCGTGCTCAGCACCGGCTTCCACTCCAGGCTGGTGCCGCTGTCCGGAAGCGGAGAGGGCGTGTGCGGCGGCTCCGACGGGATGGGAATGGCGGGGTTGGATTCCGTCGTGGAGATCTCGAAGCCGCCGCTCGCGTCCGGGGGCTCTCCCAGCAGCTTCTTGATGTGCTCGTCGTGGGCGCCGCGCTTGAGCTCACGCATGACCGCCTTGTGCTGCGCCTGCATGAGGTCCTTCACGAACTCCGGCGCGCTGGCGGGGTCATAGACCAGCTTCTTGGACGCGAGGATGCTGCCGTTGTGGAACAGGTGCGTGAAGATGTGCGCCTTCTGCGGACCGGAGTCCTCGGTCTGCACGTGAAAGTGCCAACCCAGGTGCACCACCTGGTGGTTGTAGCCGAGGATGGGAGAGCGCTGCGCGGTCACGACACGGGCTCCTGGCGTCGGGCGCCAAGGGGGCGCTGAAGCTAGCGGGGGGCGTGGCCGGGGTCCACTGGGTTTCTGCCGCTTGGCGTGGTCCCAGGCGACGGTTAAGAGCCGCCTCTCCAGGACGAAGCCGGGGCGAAACAGTGGGTGAAGGCGCACGCACAGGTCATGGCAAGGCCCACGGAGCCCCCGAGGGTCCACCGCCTCGGGTGTCATGGCGCCAGGTCCTCCGCACCGCGGGACACGTCCCGGATGCGTTGAGGCTGGTGCTGCAGGCCTCCGTCGGCGGGACCGTGGTGCTGGCGCTGCTCACCGTGCTGGCGGCGGTCATGCCCGTGGCCCTGGTGTACGTGGGCAAGCTCATCATTGACGCCGTGGTGACCGCCGCGGGCAATCCCGCCGACCTGGCGGCGCGCAACACCGTGGTGGAGCTGGTGCTCCTGGAGCTGGGCCTGGTGGTGGCGCAGGTGGTGCTGCAGCGCGCCAGCGGTCTGGTGCGCCAGCTCGTGGGTGAGAAGCTGGGCGTGCACATCAACGTGCTCATCCTCGAGAAGGCGCTGACGCTGGAGCTCTCGCACTTCGAGGACAGCGAGTTCTACGACCGCCTCACACGCGCCCGTCGGGAGGCCAGCAGCCGGCCGCTCTCCGTGGTGGTGCAGACGTTCTCGCTGGTGCAGAACGCGTTGTCCCTGGTGGGCTACCTGGTGGCGTTGTGGGCGCTGGGTGGGTGGGTGGTGGGGTTGCTTGTGCTGGCCAGCCTCCCGGGCTTCATCTCCGAGGTGAAATTCAGTGCGGACGCGTTCCGCCTGAGGAACCGCCAGTCCGCCGACAGTCGACGTCTCTGGTACCTCGAATACGTCCTGGCCACGGACACGCACGCCAAGGAGGTGAAGCTCTTTGGCCTGGGCGCCTACTTCCTGCAGCGCTACCGCGACCTCGCCGTGAAGCTCTTCCGCGAGAACAGCGTGGTGGCCGTGCAGCGCGCGGTGTGGGGCACGCTGCTGGGCCTGTTGTCGACGGGCGCGTTCTACGCCTGCTACGCCGTCATTGCGCTGCGCGCTGCGCGCGGGGAAATCACGCTGGGTGAGTTGACCCTCTACACGCTGGCGTTCCGACAAGGGCAGGGCGCGTTCCAGTCCGTCCTCTCGTCGATGGGCAGCATGTACGAGAGCCAGCTGTACATGAGCAACCTGCTGGACTTCCTGAAGGCGCAGGTGGGGACCACGCCGACGTTGCCGGCCCCGGTTTCCGTCCAGGGAGCCGCGGAGCGGGGTGTGCGGTTCGAGAACGTGACGTTCCAGTACCCCGGCGCCTCCGCGCCCGCGCTGCGTGATGTCTCCATGTTCATCCCCGCCGGGACCAGTGCGGCGCTGGTGGGGCCCAACGGCGCGGGCAAGACCACGTTCATCAAGCTGCTTACCGGCCTGTACACGCCCAGCAGCGGGCGCGTTCTGCTGGACGGCAAGGACCTGCGCGCGTGGGACGGAGATGCGCTGCGCGCGCGGATGGGCGTCATCTTCCAGGACTACAACCGTTACCAGCTGCTCCTGCGGGAGAACGTGGGTGTGGGCGCGGTGGAGCAGATCCTCGACGAGACGCGCATCCGCCACGCCGTGGAGAAGGGCGGCGCGGAGGAGCTGGTGCGCACGTTGCCGGGCGGGCTGGATGCGTCGCTGGGGCGCTGGTTTGCGCGCGGCGTGGAGTTGTCCGGTGGGCAGTGGCAGAGCGTGGCGTTGGCGCGGTCGTTCATGCGGCAGGACGCGGACGTGCTGATCCTGGATGAGCCCACCGCTGCCCTCGACGCCGAGGCCGAGTACCTGGTGTTCCAGCGTTTCAAGGAGCTGACGCGGGGGCGCACGTCCATTGTGATTTCCCACCGGTTCCCGACGGTGCGCCTGGCGGATCGCATCTTCGTGCTCGCCGACGGGAAGCTGGCGGAGCAGGGCACGCACCAGGAGCTGTTGGACGCGGGCGGGACGTATGCGCGGATGTTCCGGTTGCAGGCGGAGGGGTACCAGTAGGACGTCGGGGTGCTTCGTCGTGGGCGATCGGGGCCGCGGTTGGTGGCGATACGGCCCCCCCACCCGGCCGCCTCACCATGGCACTGTTTTCACGTCGTGGCGGCCGACCTCCCCCACGGCGTGGGGAGGCGTAGATGTGCCGCCTCGTTGATTCGACGGGCACATTGGGCGGCACGAGCGCAACGAGGCCTTGTGCCGCGCTGGGCACATTGAACAACCCCGACGCGGCACATCTACGCCTCCCCACGTCGTGGGGGAGGTCGGCCGCCACGACGTGAAACAGTGCCATGGTGAGGCGGCCGGGTGGGGGGGCCACATCGCCACCAACCCGAGTCTCCACCAACACCCAGCCTCGGGCTCATACCCGTCGTCGCCGCCCCAGCCAGCCCATGAGCACCAACGCGCCCACTCCCACGCCCGTCATGGCCACACCGGCCTTCATCCCCGGCGGCGCGTATTCCATGACCACGCGATGTCTCCCCGCGGGAATCGCGACCGCCATGTGAATCACGTTCGCGCTGTGCAGGTCGGTCGCCACGTCGTCGACGGTGGCGGTCCACCCCGCGCGCAGCAGGCTGCGATGGATCACCACACATCCCCGCGCACACTCCACGCTCAGCTCCACCCGTGAGTCCGAGACGCGCGTTTCACTGATCACACCTTCCGGCGCACCGTCTTCCCACCAGGACGGACGCCCCGCCACGACGGGAATCGCCGGGTCGCGCGACAGCCACGCCACCGTGGCATGCCGGTCTTCCTCGAAGTGGACGGCGGTATGCACACTGATGCGCGGCCGCCCCGGTCCCAGTCGCGTCAGGTGGACCGGCGGATGCGGCAATCTCTCCTCCCGCACCGACGACAATGCCCCGCTTGGATCCGGTCGCACCTCCACCACCCATTCCACGCCCAGCGCGCTCAGCAGTGGCACCAACGCCGCATCCCCACCCACAGCGCGGAGTGTGCCCATGCCGCTGAACAGCAACCATCGCAGCGCCGCGGGTTCGAATCCGCCAATGTCACCGGCGAGGAACTGCTGGTAACCCCGCACCACGCTCGAGGACGGCGCACCCACGTGGAAGAACTCCTGCGCGGCGGAATAGGGTGGCAGCGCCGGACTTGCCGACGACGGCGGCGGCGCATCCACCAGCTCCAGCGCGCAACAATGGACCGACGCTCCCGCCGGTACTTCCACATTGGCCACTCGGAGCGGACGCAGCGAGAACCCTTCCGCGGGCGCCATGAGCAGCGTGGTGCTCGTCGACGCGGTTCCTTCCAGCAGCGCCAGCCCCACCATCACCGGCCCCAACCCTGCCCGCGTGCTCCGCAGCGTCATGGCGCCCACAAACCCCGCCAGCGCCAGGAGCGCGCAACCCGTACCCAGCTGTGAGGTCATCAACTCCACCGCGTCCACGTCGTGGGGACGACCCAGGATGCCCAACGCGCCCGCCACCGCGTTCGCGATCCACGGGGCGCCCACTGCTCCGGCCACGCCCAGCGCACCCGCGATCCACCATGGCTGCGTCGTCTTGGAAGTTGCGCGCTGCGCCATCCGAGACGCCAGCAGGATGAGCACCAACCACGCCGCCGGCGTCACGCGCTCGGGGAAACGCACGTGCAGCAGGGACCACAGCGCATCCGCGCCCGGCACCCCATTTCCCGCCGCCGTGACGACGAGGATCCCGCCGCAGGTCAACAGCCATCGATCCGTCCGTCGGAGTCGCAGGCGCGTGACCAGGAGCAGCGCGCACAACACGGATGCGCCCAGGTAGAAGCTCCCCACGTACTCTCCGGGCGGACGGAAATGGCGGAACGCACCCAACAACGTTCCCGAAGCGCCCGGCACTCCAAACGCATTGGGCGCCACCAGCTCGAGCAGTCGCGCGGGGAGCGAGCTGTCCGCGGACCACATCACGTTCATCTCGCGCGTGGTGTCCCGCGACGTCAGTAACGCCGGAACCACCCGCGCGCCACCCAGCATGAGTCCCAGGAGGGCGCTCAGCAGCAAGCCCCCTACGCCGCGCCCGGGCGCGCGCGCGCGACCCATGCAGGCGCACACCGCCACCAGACCCGCCGCCGACATCGAGGGCACGTCGGGATACACGGTGAAGTAGGCCACGCCCACGCCGGTCAGGATCACGGCGTGCGTCCATCTCCCGCGCGCCATCCACGCGCCGCCCAGGCCCACCCACGGCAGCGCCACCGGCGTCACCTCCTGCACGCACCACGACGACGACACCGGTCCACACCCCACGTACGCCACCGCCGCGTACAGCGCCCACGTCTTGCGCAGACCAACAGCACGCCCCAGCAGGAACGCCCCCGCACCCGCCGCCACGCTGTGGAGAAACAGGTCCCACGCGTGCGCCAGGAACGGATTGTCGACGAGGGCGAAGAGCACCGTCCCGGGGTCCGCCACCTGCGCCGACGGATGCGCCCACAACGGCTGCCCGCCCGCCAACGCGTGACTCACCAGCGGCATCCCGCCGTCACGCAACGCCCGACCCGCCTCCACCTTGTACGGCAGGAGGAACGCCAGGATGTCACGCAGGTAGAGGACGGCGCTGCCGGTGAGCGCGGGCCACCACCACGCCACGTGCACCAGCACGGAGGCGCCCAGCAGGACCAGGAAGAGCTGCTGCTGACGACGGGCGCGCGGTGCCATGGGACCAGGACACCTTCCCCGGCTTCCCGCGCGCTGGCAACCGCACACCCTCCCGCCGGGATCATGACGACGGGAGGGCGTGGGAAGGAGCGTTTCTCAGGCCTTGGCCAGGTTGCGCAGCACGGCGTGGAGGATGCCGCCGTTGCGGTAGTAGTGGACGTCCACCGGCGTATCCAGGCGCGCCACCACGTTGAACTTGATCTCGCCACCCTCGGGTTTCACGGCGCGGACGGTGAGCTCCTTGCGCGGCGGCATGTCGTCGCTGATGCCCTCGATGTGGAACGTCTCCTTGCCGGTGATCCCCAGGCTCTCCGCGTTCTGGCCGTCCTTGAACACCAACGGCAGCACGCCCATCCCGACGAGGTTGCTGCGGTGGATGCGCTCGAAGCTCTCCGCAATCACCGCCTTCACGCCGAGGAGCAACGTGCCCTTGGCGGCCCAGTCACGGCTGCTGCCGGTGCCGTACTCCTTGCCCGCAATGACCACGAGCGGGGTCTTCTCCTGCTGGTACTTCACGGAGGCGTCGTAGATGTCCATCTGCTGGCCGGTGGGCACGTGGATGGTGACGCCGCCTTCCACGCCGGGAACCATCAGGTTCTTGAGGCGGATGTTGGCAAACGTGCCGCGCGTCATCACGCGGTCATTGCCACGACGGGACCCGTAGCTGTTGAAGTCCACCTTCGCCACCCCGTGCTCCTTGAGGTAGCGACCCGCAGGGCTGTTCTCGGCAATGTCGCCTGCCGGGGAGATGTGGTCGGTGGTGACGCTGTCGCCCAGGACCGCCAGCGCGCGCGCGCCGCTGATGTTCTTGAGCGACTCCGTGGTGGGCTGGAGATCCAGGAAGAACGGCGGCTCCTGGATGTACGTGCTCTTGCCTTCCCAGTGGTACAGGTCGCCGCTGACGCCCTTGATGCTCTGCCACTCCTGCGGGCCCTTGAAGACGTCCTGGTAGGTCTTCTCGAACATCGCCGGCGTGATGCACTTGCGCACCAGCTCCAGGATCTCGTCGGAGGTGGGCCAGATGTCCTTGAGGAAGACGGGCTTGCCATCCTTGCCCGTGCCCAGCGGCTCCTTCTCCAGGTCCTTGGCCACGCTGCCGGCGAGCGCGTAGGCCACCACCAGCGGCGGGCTGGCCAGGTAGTTGGCCTTGATCAGCGAGTGGATGCGACCTTCAAAGTTGCGGTTGCCGCTCAGCACCGCCGCCGCCACGAGCTTTCCGTCGGTGATGGCCTTGCCCACCTCCTCCGGCAGCGGGCCGCTGTTGCCAATGCACGTGGTGCAGCCGTACCCCACGACGTGGAAGCCCAGCTTCTCCAGGTAGGGGAGGGTGCCGCTCTCGCGCAGATACTCGGTCACCACCTTGCTGCCCGGCGCCAGGCTGGTCTTCACGTAGGAGGGAACCGTGAGGCCCTTCTCCACCGCCTTCTTGGCCACCAGGCCCGCGCCCAGCAGCACCGAGGGGTTCGAGGTGTTGGTGCAAGAGGTGATGGCCGCGATCACCACCGCGCCGTGCTTGAGGTGGTGCTCCTGCCCCTTGAAGGACAGCGACGCGGACTTGCCCAGCTCCGCCTCGGTGAGGCCAAAGCCGCGCTCCTTCACCGGCGCGGTGAGTCCCTTGGAGAAGCTGCTGGCCATCTGCGTGAGCGGCACGCGGTCCTGCGGACGCTTGGGGCCCGCCAGAGAGGGCTCCACGTCGGCCAGGTTGAGCTCGAGGGTGTCGGTGAAGATGGGGTCGGGCATGTCGTCGGTGCGGTACAGCCCGTTGGCCTTGGTGTACGCCTCCACCACCGTGGCCGCCTCACCGCGACCGGTGCGACGCAGGAACTCCAGCGTCTCGTGGTCGACGGGGAAGAAGCCCATGGTGGCGCCGTACTCGGGAGCCATGTTGGCCATGGTGGCGCGGTCCGCCAGCGAGATGGCGGAGAGGCCCGGACCGTAGAACTCCACGAACTTGTCGACGACACCCTTCTTCCGCAGCATCTGCGTGATGGTGAGGGTGAGGTCGGTGGCGGTGACACCCTGCTTGAGCTTGCCGCTCAACTTGAAGCCCACCACCTGCGGGGTGAGCATGAAGAGCGGCTGCCCCAGCATCACGGCCTCCGCCTCGATGCCACCCACGCCCCAGCCCAGCACGCCCAGGCCGTTGATCATCGTGGTGTGGCTGTCGGTGCCGACGAGCGAGTCGGGGAACGCCACCTCTCCGTCCTTGTCCTTGCCGGTGAGCACGCCGCGCGCCAGGTACTCCAGGTTCACCTGGTGGACGATTCCCGTCGAGGGCGGCACCACCTGGAAGTTCTGCACCGCGTTCTGGCCCCAGCGCAGGAACTGGTAGCGCTCCAGGTTGCGCTGGAATTCCAGCTTGGTGTTGAGGGCCAGCGCGTCGGGCGCGCCGTAGTGATCAACCTGCACGCTGTGATCAATGACCAGGTCCACCGGGACCAGTGGGTTGATCTTCTTGGGATCACCACCCAGCTTCTTCATGGCGTTGCGCATGGCCGCCACGTCGACCAGCACCGGCACGCCGGTGAAGTCCTGCAGGATCACGCGCGCCGGCTTGAACGGCACTTCCACTTCCGCGGGCTTGCTGGCGTTCCAGCCCGCCAGGCGCTTGACGTCGTCCTCCGTGACCAGGAAGCCGTCGCAGTTCCGCAGCAGGCTCTCCAGCAGGATCTTGATGGAGAAGGGGAAGCGGTCCAGGTTGGGCGCGTGGCCCAGCGTCTTGAGCTTCTCCAGCTTGTAGACGCCCAGCTTCTTGTTGCCCGCGGTGATGGTTTCACGCGCGCCAAAGGGGTTGAACACGTTCTTCTGGGTGGTGGTCATGGAGCGTGACTCCGTGGTTCCGTGCCGGCACACAGGGCGCGGCAGGCTCCCCGCACGGCTCACAGGGCGCGTGGAGGGAGGGGGCGCGCATCCTAGTCGAGTCCACGGCGGATGCACGTCACCGCGCGCACCCACGCACGGCGGCGCGCGGACGGTTGTTCCGTCGGATGAACCCCGGTAATCGCTGCGGGAGCGGGCTGCGTCCCAACGGAGGTGCGTGGTGAATCAGGTGCTGTTTGGTCCCATCACGGTGGGGCACGTGGTGGGCGCGGTGGTGATCCTGGTGGCCGTGATGGTGCTCAAGAAGGTGTTCGCCACCAAGGAGGAGAACGTGCACGTGGTGCAGACGCGTTGCTCGTGCGGGTGGATGGGACAGGTCAGCAAGTACAAGCCGGTCTGTCCCAAGTGCGCCAAGCCGGTGCGCGTCTGACCCTGATACCACCTGGTCATCTGACGTCGTCACGGCAAGGATCGGGGGACTCGCGCCGCCAGTATCCAGCGCGTGAGTCGGCGTCGGCTCACACCCTGGATACCGCCGGCGTGTCTGCTCACGGGACATTGCCGTGACGACGTCAACTGGCCAGCAGGTACCAACCCGTGAGGTAACTCGTCGCGGGGTTCCCGTGAGGCTGCGCCCGGCGTTCCGCGTCGCGGGCCCGGCGAAGCCGGAGTCCAACGCGTCCAGGAGCGCGGACGCCGAAAAGACCGCAGAGATGGGCAAGCCAGGCGGAGCAGAAGCTGCTATCTCCAGCGCGCTCATTGACCGGACGGTGTCGTGCGGCGCTGGCCCACGCCCCAGACTGGATGCCCGAAGAGGCCACATGACCAGTTCGCCCAGGCAGAAGCGCGAACGTTCCAGCCCCTCGCCGCGACGTCGTTCGGCGCAAGCCCATCAGGCCTCCCTGCCTGGCATGGGGCATGAGCCAGGGCTCATCCATGTGGGGTCCGAGCGGCTCGCGACGCTCAAACGGGAACACGACCGCCTGCTGGCGGGGATCAAGAAGGCGCAGGAGCAACACAAGGAGCTCCTGGACCAGGCCCAGGCCTTTGCGGCGAAGCTTCAGGCGCGCATGGGGCCGCTGATGGAGGAAGCCCAGCGGCTCTGTCGGGAGATCCACGGCATGTTCCGCGAGCTGCTGCAAAGCCCGCGACACTCCAAGCGCGCGCGCCGCGACATCCAGGAAATCTACGACTCGCTGCAGATCGCGGGAGGCCTTCCGCCGCAGGAGGTGATGGACCTCGGAGGCGCCGGCTTCCCACCCAGGCCGGGTGAACATCCGGCTCCTGGTGCGGAAGCGCCGCCGCCATCGCGGGAAACGGCGGAGGGCGCGGTGCGTCCCGAGCGCCACGTGTTGCGGAGCCTGTTCCGTCGCCTGGCCGAGGCGCTGCACCCGGACAAGGTTCACCACGACGAGGACACCCGGCAGGAGCGCACGGAGATGATGAAGGAGGTCACCGCCGCCTATCACGAGGGCGACCTGGCGCGCCTCCTACGCGTGGAAGCCTCGTTGGCCAAGGGTGACATCCCGAGCGCGCCCCCGAGCGCGGACGAAGAGGAACGTCGCTGCGAAGCGCTGGAGCGGATGAACGCGGAGCTGCGCCGCCAGCTTCGCGGGCTACAGAAGGAGCTCCGGCATTTGCGGCACGCCCCGGAGCTGGGTCTGGCCAGGGATTTTGCGGGCGACGAAGGGATCGACGCACTGCTCAACGAGGCGACCGAGGAGCTGGATGACCTCCGCTTGATCCGGGACTTCGTGAAGGAGTTCCGCGACGGGCGAATCACCCTGGCGCAGTTCAGGGCCGGCCCCGGCCACGCCGACGACGACATGGGGGAACCGCCGGACATGCAGGACGTTTTCGACGAATTGGTCGACAGCATGTTCTCGGGCCTGCGCCCAAGCTCTGGTGGTCGTCGTGGCGGGGCGGCCAAGGGGCGCAAGAAGAAGCGCGCCAGGTAGGCCCAGGTGGCGAAAGGGGCCGGTGAACGCAGGCCGACGGGCGTGGGCCCCTTCAGCTTCGTCGACTCCACGAGGGATACGCCGCCTGCACCTCGCCATAGCGCTGCATCCAGTTGGGGAGCGCGGCGCCGTCGAGGTGCGCGGCCAGGCGGTCCAGGAACGCGTGCGTGCCCGGCGCAAAGCCCAGCGCGGTTCCCTTGCTGAGCTTGCGGTGCGTCAGCGTCAGCACCGTTCCCTCACCGGAGCGTGCGAGCTCGTAGCGCACCACGGATTCCTTCTCGCCCTGCGGGATTTCCTCGCGCGGCTCGGTGCGGAACTCGTATTCCAGGACCCTGGGCGGGTCCCAGGTGAGGATGCGGCCGGTCCAGCGCATCTTGGGCGGCCCGACGACGAGCTCGACCGCTCCACCCGCTCGCCCGTCGAGTTTGGCGGAGTGCGCGTACCAGGCCTCCAGCTGAGCGGCCTCGGTGAGCGCGGCCCACACGGCCTCCGGTGGGTGCTTGAGGCGGCGCTGGAAGATGAGAGAGGCGTGCTCACCTTGAATCTCCACCTTCCCGACGTCGGGGATGGAAGCGGGGTTGGGGGCATTGGTGGCGGTGGTCATCGTCGTGGGCTCCGTTTGGGGGTGGGTTTGCTGGGGGAATGGAGTCGGTCGAGGTGGCGCTCCAGCGCGTCAAGCTGCGCTGGCCAGAACGCGCGGTACTTGTTGAGCCAGGCGTCCAGCTCGGAGAGTCGCTCCGGTTTGAGCGCGTAGATCCGTTGTTGCGCCTGGGGTCTCACGTCGACGAGCCCCACCTCCCGCAGCACGCGGAGATGGCGGGAGATGCCCGGCTGGGTCATGGACGGGAACGCCAGGACCAGGTCACCGGCGGGGCGTTCTCCGTCGGCAAGCAGGTCCAGCATGGCGCGTCGCGTGGGATCGGCAATGGCCTCGAAGACATCCATGGGCCGTATATAACGCGTGTCTTATATAATGACAAGCAAATATTTGAGGCAAGAGCTCCGCGTGCCGGCCCACGGACCAACGCGTGCGGCGGCCGGCGCCCTGGGGGTGCGGTCAGAAATACCGCTTTGGGCTTGGAGGAAGGGGAGGCCTGGTACCTTCACGTCCTCGCGAGGTTGGCGAGTGACGTCGGGAACCTCACAGGCGCACGTATTCGTATTCGACGGGCTGGTTGTTGATGCCCTTGGTGGGCGGAGCAATCCAGTTGGCCATCTTCCCGCGCTCGTGCACCTTCTGCATGAGGCTCTTCACGTACGCGCGGTCCTTCTCGGTGGGGAGCCAGGAGCCCTTCTTCGCGTCGAACTGCTCTTGCGTGATGGGGTTGCCCAGCGTGTCGAACGTCATGCCGCTGTAGATGCCCACTTTGCGGTTGAACCGACGGTGCGGGAGCGAGAAGCGGTAGTCGATGCCCTTGCTCTCCAGCGCCTTGTTCCACTTGCGGACGCCGCGCTCGTTGTCCTCCACGTAGCCGTCGCGGAGCACCTCGTTGAGCGCGCTGCGGACGGCCACCTCTTCCTTGACCACGCGTCCGCCCTCCGCCTTCTCGACGGTGTAGCTGCCCTCCTTGAGCACGTGGTCCTCGAAGTCGCGCTGCTCGTGCGCACGACCCTTGAGCGACGCCGCGAAGAAGTTGGCCGCGTTGGTGCTGATCTCCGCGCCAAACAGGTCCAGCGAGGAGGAGTACCAGAAGTTGATGTACCTCTGGATGACGTCCAGCGGGATGCCGCCGAACCTGGTGACGTCGTCGGTCTTGTGCTCGTTCATGAGGTCCGCGGTGCGCTCCACCACGCGCAGCACGCCGGTCTCGCCCACGAACATGTGGTGCGCCTCCTCGGTGAGCATGAACTTGCAGGTGCGCGCCAGCGGGTCAAAGCCGCTCTCGGCCAATGACAGCAGCTGGTACTTGCCGTCGCGGTCCGTGAACATGGTGAACATGTAGAAGCTGAGCCAATCCTCAATGGGCTCATTGAAGGTGGTGAGGATGCGCGGCTTGTCCGGGTTGCCGCTCCGACGCTGCAGCAGCTCCTCCGCCTCCTCGCGCCCGTCGCGACCGAAGTAGGTGTGGAGCAGGTAGACCATGGCCCAGAGGTGGCGGCCCTCCTCCACGTTCACCTGGAAGAGGTTGCGCAGGTCGTAGAGCGAGGGGGCCACCAATCCCAGCAGGCGCTGCTGCTCCACGCTGGCGGGCTCGGTGTCGGCCTGGGTGACAATGAGTCGACGCAGGCTGTTGCGGTGCTCACCCGGCACCTCGTTCCACACCGGCTGGCCGAAGAAGTCACCGAAGCCGATCTTCTTCTCGTTCTCCGGCTGCGCCAGGAAGATGCCCCAGCGGTAGTCCGGCATCTTGACGTAGTCGAAGTGGGCCCACCCCTCGACGTCCACGCTGATGGCGGTGCGCAGATAGATGTCCTTCTCCTGGAAGCCTTCCGGCCCCATCTGCTTCCACCAGTCAATGTAGTTGGGCTGCCACTGCTCCAGCGCGCGCTGCAGCCGTTTGTCGTTGGAAAGCTGGACGTTGTTGGGAATCTTCTCGAATGTCATGTCAGCACCTTCTGAGGTCGAACTCGGGACGGGCGGCCTTGCCGTAGAGCGTGAGCGCGCCCTTCTCGCCGGTGGCGTTGGGGCGGATGAAGATCCAGTTCTGCCAGGCGCTGAGACGGCCGAAGATCTTGGTCTCCAGCGTCTCGGGACCGGCCCAGCGGAGGGAGGCCTCCATGCCGGTCAGCGCGTCGGGACTCAGTGACGCCCGCTCCTCCAGGCACAGGCGGACCTCGTCGGGGTAGTCGATGTCGTCGGGCGCGGCGAACACCAGGCCCAGCTTCTCGGCGTCGACGCTGGGAATCTCCCCCTGCTCGGCCAGCGCCTTCTCCACCGCGGCGGGATTGCCCAGGAAGCGTGTCTGCAGCCGCGTGAGCCCGTTACCCATGGGCAGCGGACCCGCGTTCATGGGCGTCAGGCCCACCGCGGTCTTCTCGTCGGGATCCGCCAGCGCGTACGCGCGGTCGCTGGCCAGCACCAGCTCATACAGGCTGCCCACGAAGCAGCTGCCCGGCTCAACCAAGGAGATCAGCGAGCGGCTGGTGACGTCGATGCGCTTCAGCACGCGCTTCATCTTGTGGATGATCTCGTTGACCAGCCAGTGATCCTTGTGGGCCAGCAGCGTGGCATCCACCTCGCGCATCACCTTGGCGTCGCCCTGCGTCTTGAACGTCACGCAGCCCACTTCCAGGTGATTGAGGCGGAGGCGCAGGATGGCGTCGTCCAGCTCACGGAACGCGCGCAGCGGCCAGTAGCTGGCTCCCGCGGCTTCAATCTCCGCCACCGTCTTCGGCTGCGGACCCTGGGGTCCCCCCACCAGGATCTCCGCCACGCGGCGCGTGGGGTCGATGGAGAGGGTGACGTGCTTGTAGACGGTGCGGTTCCCGTCGACGGTGGGGTTGAGCGCGTCCAGCGTGATGCCCTTGCCGTTCTTCTTTGGCGTGGAGTCCGCCAGGGCGCGGGCGCGCGCGGCCACCGTCTCATTCCACCTGGAGCGGGAGATGACCTCGTCCACCAGGCCCCACTGCACCGCGCGCTTGCCACGCACACCCTCCGCCACCGTGCAGAAGAAGTCCGCGTGGTCCTTGCGCACCTTGCGCTTGTCCACCACGCGCGTCAGCCCGCCCGTTCCCGGCAGCACGCCCAGCAGCGGCACCTCCGGCAGGCTCACCGCGCTGTTTCCGTCGTCGACGAGCAGGATCTTGTCGCACGCCAGCGCCAGCTCATATCCGCCGCCGGAGGCCGTGCCGTTGAGCGCGCAGAGGAACTTGATGCCGGAGTGCGCGCTGGCGTCCTCGAAGCCCAGGCGCGTCTCGTTGGTGAACTTGCAGAAGTTGACCTTGAAGGCGTGGGTGCTGCTGCCCAGCATGAAGATGTTGGCGCCGGCGCAGAAGATGCGGTCCTTGAGGCTGGTCACCACCACCGCACGCACCTCGGGGTGCTCGAAGCGCAGCCGCTCCAGGCAGTCCGCCAGCTCCACGTCGACGCCCAGGTCGTAGCTGTTGAGCTTCAGCGGGTAGCCCGGCACCAGGCCGCCGTCCTCCAGGACGTTCATGGCCAGCGTGGCCACGTCGCCGTCAAAGGTCAGGCTCCAGTGCCGATATCTCTCGGGACTCGTCTCGAAGTTGATCGGGGGATGGATGGTGGGGGTGGTGGCAGACATGTTGGCCATGTACCCGGGGCCGCATCCGTTGCGCAAGCACTTTACTGCCGTTGACCGACCGATGACCGGCAATATATTGCGGTAGCCATGAAACGCGCACGTGGGCCGATGGGAGGGGGAACGCACCGGGAGCTGCTGGCGGAGCTGGCGTCCGCGGTGCGCTACCGACGTCAGCAGCTCAACCTCACGGTGCGCGAGCTGGCGGAGCGCAGCGGGCTCAGCGAGCGGTTCGTGGGCATGGTGGAGCGGGGCGTGGGGAACCCGGCCCTGACGCGGCTGGCGGACCTGGCGGAGGCGCTGGGCTGCTCCATCTCCGAGCTGATTGGCGACGGGGACGTGGTGTCCTCACGCGGGTCGCCCTCGCGGCCGCGGCCGCTGGTGGCGCTGCTGGGGCTGCGGGGGGCGGGGAAGACCAGCGTGGGTCGTGTGCTGGCCCGCAAGCTGCGCTGTCCGTTCGTGGAGCTGGACCAGCGCGTGGAGGAGGAGGGCGGGTTGAAGCTGGGCGAGATCTTCGCGCTCCACGGCGAGGACTACTACCGGCGGCTGGAGGTGCAGGCGTTGGAGAAACTGATTGCGGAGGGGCGGCAGATGGTGGTGGCCACCGGCGGCGGCGTGGTCACCAACCGCGACGCGATGGCGCTGCTCCGTCGCCACGCCATGACGTTCTGGCTGCGCGCACCGGTGCAGGCCCACTGGGAGCGGGTGGTGGCGCAGGGCGACAAGCGGCCCATGGCCGGCAATCCCCGCGCCCGCGCGGAGCTGGACGTCATCTACCACCAGCGCGCCCCGCTCTATGCGCAGGCGGACCACGTGGTGGACACCGCGCGGCTCGCGGTTGACGACGTGGCGGCGGAGCTGATGGGCCGGATGCGGCCACCCTCGGGCGCTACGGTTTCTTGGGCGGGTTGAGGATGGCGCGCACGCGATCCACCAGGCCCTCGGCGGGGTGCTCCGGGGCCTTGGGCTCGTCGGGGCGGGTGGCGGTGACGCGCGGCAGGTTGCTGAGGGTCACGCCGGACTGAACGCCCACGCGCTGCACGTGGGTGAGCAACCGTTCCCGCTCGGTGGGAGGCAATGCCTCGACGGCGGGAGGCAGCTTGATCGTGACGCCCAGCCGCGTCTCCCGCTCCTTGAGCAGCAGGAAGATCTCCGCCACGTCGTCCTGCGCGACCCCGGGCTGCGCCATCAGCATCTTGAACAGGGGCGTCAGGTCAAACGTGCCCGCGGCGTACATCTGCTTCCACTGGTTGCCGACGAACTGCACCACCTGGTCAATGGGCACCTTCCTGCCCAGCGCGGAGGTCCGCAGCAGGTTGAGCACCACGCCCATCAACGCGGGGCGCAGCGTCTCGTCCAGGCCCGTCCGGGGTTTGCCAAAGGTCGACATCCGCCCCGCAGGCTAGCACGGCGCGCAGGATTTCCTGAAAACCAGGGCCGTTTGACCGATGTCGGACGACCAACGGTGGCATTACCTCCAGCCGCCCTGGGTCCCGCCCCTGGAGGTCTGCCGTGCGCACTTTCCGCGCTTTGCTTGTTGCCCTGCTCCTGCCGGCGCCACTGCTCGCCGCCACCAGCAGCAAGTCCGTGTTCTCGCCCATGGGCGGAAACGGTCACAACCAGACCTTTGACGGGCGCCTCTACCTCGTGACCCAGGGCGGCGACCCCGGCGGCTGGTACGCCTCGGTGTTCCGTCCGGAGCGCGTGGTCTACGACGCCGAGGGCTTTCCCCAGATGGACCAGGGCGCCTTCAGCTCGTTCACCAACATCCAGCCGCCGGTGAACGCGGAGAACGCGCTGGCCATCTGTGAGCCCGACGCCGACAACAGCCCGTTCCGCTGCAATGACCAGAACCAGCCCGACGGTGGCGCCGCGTACACCTGCTACGACGTGTACATCTTCGAGTCCGACGCTTCCGGCGTGACGCCCAACGTGCTGCACCGTCGTCACCTGCTGGTGCGCACCGACGGGCCGGAGAACAACGACGCGCAGGTGCGCGAGGCGGTGTGGCTGGAGGCGCGTCAGCCGGTGGACGCGTACATGCGCGGCATTGAGCCCACGGTCACCCGCGACGGGAAGCTGCTCATCTACCAGGGCCATCCCAACAACAACGGCGACATCGACATCCTGATGTACACGTACAACGAGAACCCGTGCGCGCTGACGGGATGGCAGGCGCCCAAGGTCATCACCGCCATGTACAACGACGCCACGGTGCGCACCCGCTACCGCCTGGGTGAGCGCGCCATGCGCACCACCGACGGGCAGGTGTTCGCCAGCGGCGCGTGGCTCCACGGCGCGTATCCGTGGCTGTTCCCCAACGGCGACGCCGTGTTCTTCACCGCGGCGCCGGTGCCGTGTCGGGCGCAGGAGGACCCGCCGGGGTGTGGTCCTCGTCGTGGCGCGCTGAGCGTGCTGGGCTACCCCACCAACTGGGGCATCAGCCACATCGACGGGGCCATCAACCCGGACACGGACCAGACGGTGCGCTTGTTCTTCAGCTCGCCGGGGCCGGGGCGCTTCAGCCAGATTCCGGTGACGCCGGGGCAGGACGTGTGGCCCATGTTCGGCTCCAACACCAGCAACTACGCGGAGCTCGTCCTCGACGACGGTCTCGACGGCAACTACGTGGGCTTGTGGCATCTCAACGAGGTGGTCGACATCGACGGCAACATGGACCACGACCGCACGCCGGACAACAGCGGCTACTTCCACACGGGCACGCTGCAGGGTGGGGTGGCGCTGCCGCTGCGCAACAACGGCTCCCTGGGTAAGGCCGCGGAGCTCAACGGCACGGACGGGCGCATCCTCGTCGGCTCTTCCGCCGCGCTCAGCCCCACCAATGCCATCACCGTCGAGATGATGCTGCGCCCGGACTTCCCGGTGGATTGCGACGGAAACAACAACTACCGCGTGATCCTGCAGAAGGGGCCCATCGGTCAGGGCGGGTACAGCCTGGTTTTCGAGGAGGGCGAGAGCTTCCAGGCCCGCGTCCGCGCCGGGGGTGAGCACAAGAGCGTGTGGTCCAATGCGCAGATTCCCGTCGGGCAGTGGAGCCACGTGGCGTACACCTACGACGCTGCCAGCGGCCAGATGGCGTTCTTCATCAACGGCGTGGAGACCAACCGCGTGACGCACGCGCCGGGGACGCTGGATACCACGCTCTCTCAGCTCAGCATTGGCGGCCCGGACAACGGCGGCGCGTTTGGCTGTCCCGACGGCAACGGCGGCTTCCACGGCGCCATTGACGAGGTGAAGATCTCCAGCGTCATCCGCTACGGCGCCACGGTGGAGCCGCCCGACGCCGGCGCCGGGAATGCGGCGAGCACCTCTTCTTCCGCGGCTTCGTCGTCCTCGTCGTCGTCGGCAGCCACCAGCTCGTCGGCGTCGGCTTCCACTGCGTCCAGCTCGTCGGGCGGCGTGGCCAGCAGCTCGTCCGGTGGCGGCACCTCCAGCTCGTCCAGCGGCGGTACGACGGGGTCCACCAGCACGTCGTCGGCGAGCACGTCCAGTGGCAGCACGTCCACCGCCAGCAGCACTTCCAGCAGCGGTTCCTCGTCGGGATCCCCGGGCTGCCGCGACGCGGGCACGGAGGCGGATGGCGGCACCACCACGGATGAAGGCTCGTCCTGCGCTGAGGCGCGCGTGCGCACCGACGCCCCGCCGTGGGGCGTGTTCGGGCTCGTTCTCGTCGGAGCGCGCCTGGCGCGTGCGCGTCGGAATCGCCGGTGATGGCCCACCGCGCTTCATCGCTCGGAGGGTGAAACCCAGTCCTGGACATGGATCCCTGGGACGCGCGCGTATTCGCCCACGTTGTGGGTCACCACCGTCATGCCATGTGCGAGCGCTGTGCACGCAATGAGCTGATCGCGCTCGGAAATCGGTGTTCCCATGCGTTGCAGGTGCAGGCGCACGCTGGGGTAGTGCTGTGCCGCGGCGACGTCGAACTCCAACACGCGGATGTCCCCAAGGAAGGCGTCGACGGCCAAGCGATGCTCCTGGGGGCGCGCGCTCTTCAACGCCCCGAACCACAGCTCGGCCACGGTGATGATGCTCACCGCGATGTCCTCGGGTGCGCACGCGCGCAGTCGTTCCGCAACCTCCGGCGGACGACCCTTCAGTGCGAAGATGCAGGTGTTGGTGTCCAGCAGGTAGCTCACGGACGTTCCCGGTCGAGATCGACGTCGACCGCGGGCAGCGGCGGCGGCGCCTCGAAGCTCTCGTCCGAGATGCTCCCCAGCGAGGCAAGGAACGTCTTGCTCCACCGGCGGCGTTTGACTGGTTCCAGGAGTAGCGCGTCCCCAACCCGTCGGATGCGCACCACGTCGGTCTCGAGCCTGAAGTCCCGGGGGAGTCGCACGGCCTGGCTGTTTCCACTCCAGAACACCTTGCCCAGGGATTGGGAATCCGGGGGTTCGCGACGCATGCCAACGCCTCCAGGAGGAATATATACGCGTATATATGTCCGTCAAGGAACCGGCTGGCAGCGGCGGCAAGCACGGACCTGACCGGCATCAACTCAGAAGGCGCCCCGCGACCCTGGTCAGGGCATCTCCGCACCGCTGCTCCACCTTCAGCGTGGCAAGGTCATCCGCGCGCGTGGGGCCCACGTTCAGCAGTGCCAGCGGAATCCCGCGCTCGTGTGCGCGTCGCGCAAACCGGAAACCCGACCACACCGTCAACGATGAGCCCACCACGAACAGCCGGTCCGCCTCGTCCACTTCCGCCATGGCCTGGTCCACCAGCTCCCGCGCCACCGACTCACCAAAGAACACCACCGCCGGCTTCAGGATGCCCCCGCACGCCTCACACGCCGGGACCTGGAAATCCGCCGTGTCGGCGCGTTGGACCTCCATGTCGCCGTCGGGAGCCATGCGTCCTGAGGCTGCTGACCACGTAGAGTTCAGCGCGGAGAGCAGCTCCTGCATGCGCGCCCGGGGAATGCGTCGCGCACAGGTCATGCACGTGACGTCGTGGTTGGTGCCGTGCAGCTCCATCACCGCGCGACTCCCCGCCGCCTGGTGCAGCCGGTCGACATTCTGCGTGATGAGGAACCGGACGCGTCCCGCGTGCTCCAGCGCGGCCAGCGCGCGGTGCGCCGCGTTGGGCTGCGCCGACGAGAAACGCTCCCAGCCGGTGTAGCTGCGCGCCCAGTAGTAACGACGTGACGCCTCGCTTCCCATGAACTCGCTGATGAGCATGGGCTTGTGGCGCGTCCAGGTGCCGCCAGGGCTCCGGTAGTCCGGGATGCCGCTCTCCGTGCTGCACCCCGCGCCCGTCAGCACCACCACACGCTTCCCCTCGTCGAGGAACCGGATGAGCGCTTCCATGCTGGCGTCTAACGTCACGGGGCGTCGGGGTCCACCGGGTTCTTGTCGCGCAGGGGTCCCTCCTCGCCGGAGAGGAAGAACAGCGCCAGCCCGGTGCCAGCGACGGGAATGGACAGCGCAATGCTGCCGCCGGCGGCCAGCGCAAGCGGGAGCAACAGCCGCGTGTACTGCGCCTGTGACGTCGGGTCCGGTTGGCGCACGGTCCATTCCCGCAGGATCACGCCGCCCACGGCCACCGCGCCGCCCAGGCCCAGCAGCACAAACCCGCTGGCCAGCAGCATCAACGACGTGGGACGCACCCATCCCAGCGCGGGCTCCTGCTGTCGCGCGGGCTTCTCCGGGAGCGCCTTGGGGCGGGTCCTGGACGTCGCCAGGTCCAGTCGCGCCGCTTCAAACAGCTCGTGCGCCTTGGGGCTCGCGTCGACGGGGAGCTGCAGCGTGGGGTCCGCGCCCAGTGCGCCCTTGAATGCCTGCTGGGCCTGTTCCGGACGCAACAGGTTCACTTCCGCCAGACCCAGGCGCAGCCCCGCCTGCGCGCGCAGCCGCGGAGAGACCGTGGGGTCATCCACCAGCGGGCGCACCATCTCGCGCGCAGCCTCGTCGTCAAGAGAGGCCAGCAACGCGTCCGCCTTCTCGATGCGCTGCTGCGGCGTCAGCTTCTCCACGACGGGCGTCGTCGTGGCGGGCGCGGGAGCCTCGACGGGTCCGTCACTGGGAGGCTCGGCCAGGGCCAGGCTCAGCGTGATGAGCAACCAGGTCGACATCGTTCAGAATCGGTCCGCGGGAATGGACAGGATCTTGCGCGCTTCCTCGACGGTGGCCGGCTCCCGACCGACGTCACGTGCCATGCGCACCGCCTTCCCCACCAGCTCGCCGTTGCTCTTCGCCATGACGCCGGGGGCCACGTAGAAGTTGTCCTCCAGGCCCACGCGCACGTTGCCACCCAGCGCCAGCGCGGCGGCGACGAGGAGCCATTGCTCGTGGCTGACGCCAATGACCTCCCACTGGCTGTCGTCGGGAATCTGGTTCTTCTGGAACACCAGGCTCTCCACGCTGGCCGGGATGCCGCCCACCACGCCGAGGATGAAGCTGAACTGCAGCGGCGGCTTGAGGACGCCCATGTCCATCAGCGGGTAGATCGACGCGGTGTGGCCGGTGTCAAAGCACTCCAGCTCCGGCTTCACGCGGTGCTCGGCAAACGTCTTCAGCGTGTGGATGATCTCGTTGAACGGGTTGGCGAAGATCATGTCGAACACGAAGTCCTTCCGCTTGTCGGAGTACTTCGCGTAGTTCATGGAGCCCATGTTGAGCGCGGCAATGGCTGGCCTGGTGGCGGCAATGTGCGCAATCTTCTCTTCCACCGGCATGCCCACCGCGCCCGTCGAGAAGTTGATGAGCACGGGGCTGCGCTTGCGCACCTCATCCATGATGCGCTGGTAGATGGCGGGGCCGAAGGCGGGGCTGCCGGTCTCCGGGTCACGCGCGTGGATGTGGCAGACGGACGCGCCGGCCTCATACGCCCGACGACACTCCTCCCCAATCTCCTCCGGCGTGTACGGCACCCATTCGCACTGCTTGCGGTTGGCCAGCACGCCCGTCACGGCGCAGGTGACCACCACTTTGTCCTTCATGATGGCTTCGGCGTTCTTCATCATGGCGTGTGTCCCTCACCGGCCCTTCCAGTTGGGCTCTCGCTTCTGGAGGAACGCGGAGATCCCCTCCATCGCGTCCTCGGTCATCAGGTTCAGCGTCAGCTGCGTGTGCAGGTAGCGGAGGGCCTCATCCATTCCCATCTCGCTGCTGTCATGCAGGGCGCGCTTGCCCAGCGTCATGATGGCCGGGCTGTAGCTGGCCAGTCTCGTCGCCACCTGCGCCACCTTGGCGTCGAGCTCGGCGCGAGCCACCACGAAGTTCACCATGCCCGCTTCACGCGCCTGTGACGCCGTCCAGCGGTCGCCCAGCAGCATGAGCTCGTACGCACGCTTGCGTCCCAGCTGACGCACAATCAGCGCGCTGATCATCATGGGGAACAACCCGCGCGCCACCTCCGGCGTGGAGAAGGTGACGTCGTCAGCGGCCGCCACCAGGTCACAGGCCAGCACCAGGCCAATGCCGCCCGCCATGGCGTGCCCACCCACGCGACACACCGTGGGCTTGGGGAATCCCTCCAGGATCGAGAGCAGCTCCGCGAACTTCCCGCGACCTTCATGCACCTTGAGGAAACCCTCGTCGCCGCTCATCTCGCCGAGGTCCCCGCCGCTGCAGAACATCTTGTCGCCGCTGCCGGTGAGCACCACGGTGCGCACGGCGTCGTCACGCGCGGCGTCGGTGAATGCGGAGATGAGCAGGGACTGAAGCTCCGGGCTTAGCGCGTTGCGCTTGTCGGGGCGGTTCAGCGTCAACGTGAGGACGCCGTCCTTGAGGTCCTTGAGGAGAACATCCGTCATGTGTCCCTCGGGGAAGGAGGCGGCACATTGGCGGAAACGGCGCCGCGCGGCAACCTCCGCGCGACGGTGGATTGCCCCGGTACCGCGCGGGACCTAGCGTTTCCTCCTGATGTTCCCGCGCCGCGTGCCCGTCCTCGCTCTCTTGCTCCCGCTCGTCGCGTGCGTGGAGGCTCCGTCGACGAACGACGCGTCCTCGGTCGTGGTGGACGGGGGAATCCCGGATGCGTCCATGGCGCGGGATGCCGCTGTCCCGCCGGACGCGTCGACGCCCCCCGACGCCGGCCCTCTCGACGCAGCCGTCGCCGACGCCGCATTCCCGCCCGACGCTGCCTACATGCTCCCGGACGTCGTCATCGACCGCAGTCTGGCCTGGTCGGACGCCACGCTCCTCGACGATTCCACCGCGGTGGGCCTGTCCCAGCTCCTCTCCAGCATGTGTGACGGCGTATCTCCCGGCGTCATGCTGGACCACTGGCTGCGCAAGTTCGGCACCACGGCGCACTCGGAGCGCTTCGGCCCGGTGCTGCTCGCCGACGAGATTGCCTCCCAGCACGGTCCCGACCCGAGCGCTTGGCCCGTCGACACGCTGCCCATCGAGATCACCGGTGTGCACAACCGGATTGACCTGCAGTCGCAGGCACATTGCGGTGAGTTCCGCGTGAGTGCCGCGTCGGTGCATCCCATCTACCGTCCGCTGCACTTCATCTGGCTCTTCCGCATGGAGGGCACGGACTGCACGCAGGTTGCTCGTCGCTGGGCGGAGTTGAGCACCCTGGATGACCAGGCCTTCCGCACCGCCGCGCGGGCCATGTTGCTGGAGCACTTGACGACGTCACGCTTCCTCATCGCAGAGACCGTGGAGTTCACCGTGTCGCCGTGGGAGTGGCGCCAGTGGAGACCGCAGCCCAATCCCGACGTCAACGATCCTTCGCTGCCATGCGTCCTGGAGAACCCGCCCCTGTTCCAGCAGGTGGATCGCGACAGCGTGAATGCCCCCGGCGCCACCCGCGACGCGTTCCTGGCCTTCGTCGAGAACAACGCGGATGCGCTGGATGCGCGCACGCTGCTGATTCCCGAGGAGTTCCGTGCGCCGTCCATCCGCGCCGCGCAGGGCGTGCCCTGGGTTCCGCTGGACCTCACCGGCGTTTCAGAGAGCACGCTGCAAGCGCATCCGACGCTGCGACAGAACCTGGAGATGGTGGGTTGCGCCGCGTGTCACGCCACGGATGCGCCGTTTGTGCAGACCGCGGAGGACCGCACACGCAGTCCGTTCTACACCAGGGAGCTGGAGGCGCGACGGGACCTGCTTCGTCGGTACGCGTTGGGTGAGCGTCCCTCGGTGCCGTTCGGTCCATTGCAGACGGGTTACGTGCTGCCGCCGTGACCTCTCACCGTGCGTTGCGAGGGTGCACGACGCGCGGCGCCTTGAGCTGCTTCTCGTCGAGACTTACCAGCTCGTCCGCGCTGGCAAGCGCCACGCGGCGGATCATGTAGTCGGCGAAATCAGCCGTCCCCGCGCGATAGTCCTTCAGTGCGCCGCGGACGACGTCCTCGCTTTCGAAGAAGAAGGGCAGGGTTCGGGTGCAATCCTCCAGCGCCAGGATCGCGTCCGCCTTCGGCACGTCGTAGTGCTGGGTCAGGACGTACATGGCTTCAATCACCACGGGGATTGGCACCAGCAGCGCTCTGCCCGAGTCCCGATGCCGGACCACCAACTCCAGGACCTGCTTGGCCACCGCTGAGCCGCGCGGTTCCCGCACCAGGTATCGGATGAGAACGTTGGTATCAATCGCGCGCACGCCCCGACCCCCATGCCTCCTTGCGCGCGTCGCGGAGCTCCCGGTCGGAGAGACGCTTGGAAACCTTGAGGCGCTGGAACAATTCCTCAGCGGCGGGGGAATCCTTCGTCACCACCACGCGTCCGTCGTCACCACAATCAAACGTCAACCGGTCGCCCGGCGCGAGGTGAAGCGTGCGGCGCACCTCCTCGGGGACCGTGAGCTGATTCTTCGAGGTCATGGTCGCTTTGGACATGCCTCCTTACTATGGGTAAGGCGGTAACCTGTCAAAGGCGGCATGTGTCGGCGCTCGGGATTCGCGGGCGTCAGGACGTCACCTCGGCGTCCACGTGGCGCACGAGGTCTGCGTTTCCCACACGTCCACCCGCGTCAGCGTCAGCACGGGGTCACGCGCGTGCAGCGCGGCCTGCAGCCGGGGCGCAAGGTAGGCGCAGATGTTCTCGGCCGTCGTCGTGAACGGCGTGCGCACCATCTTCAGCGGGGGCGTCTCCCTCGCCATGCGCGCGGCAATCTCGCTGAGCAGCGCGTCGCCCTCCCACCACATCAGCGCGTGGTCCAGCGGCTCCATCACCACTTCCTTGACCACGTCGGAGAGCACGGAGAAGTCCGCCACCATGCCGCGCTGCGGACCGGCTGACTGCACGCCCGCGCCGTGCGCCACGCTCAACTCCACGCTGTAGGTGTGTCCGTGCAGGTTGCGACAATGACCGCCGTGGTCGGGCAGCCGGTGCGCCATGTGCCAGTGGAACCGTTTCTGGATGGTGATGGGCATTCAGGGTCCTTCCATTCAAGGCGGCTCCATATACCCCTCCGCGCCCCGTTACGCTGCGCCTTGACCGCCGGCCCTGTCAGAAGCAGAACCACGCGGCCTTTTTCCGGAGCGTTCCGCATGTTCAAGAAGATCCTGGTTGCCAACCGTGGCGAGATTGCCCGTCGCGTCATCCGCACCGCCAAGAAGCTGGGCGTGCGCACCGTGGCCGTGTACTCCGACGTCGACGCCACCGCGCCCTTCGTCAAGGACGCCGACGAATCCGTGCGCATTGGCCCGCCGCCGCCCCGGGAGAGCTACCTCAACGCGCAGGCCATCCTCGACGCTGCGCGCCAGACCGGCGCGGAGGCCATCCATCCCGGCTACGGCTTCCTCTCGGAGAACGCCACCTTCGCGCAGCAGGTGATGGACGCGGGTCTCGTCTTCATCGGCCCGCCGCCCTCCGCCATGCACAAGCTGGGTGACAAGATCGAGGCCAAGCGCAACGTCTCCAGCGCCGGCGTTCCCGTGGTGCCCGGCTTCATTGGCGTGCTGGAGAGCGAGGACCACGCCGTGGCGGAGGCCACCAAGATCGGCTTCCCCGTCATGCTCAAGGCGTCGGCGGGTGGCGGCGGCATCGGCATGCACCGCTGCAAGACGGAAGCGGACCTGCGCAAGAACTTCTCCGACGCGCGCAAGAAGGGTGAGCAGTTCTTCGGTCGCTCCCACGTCTTCATCGAGCGCCTCATCGAGCGGCCGCGCCACGTGGAGGTGCAGATCGTCGGCGACGCGAGCGGCAAGGTGCACGCGCTGTTCGAGCGGGAGTGCTCCGTGCAGCGTCGTCACCAGAAGGTGCTGGAGGAGGCGCCCAGCCCCGTGGTCACGCCGGAGATGCGCCTGAAGATGGCGGAAGCCGCGGTGCGCGCGGGCGAGTCCGCCGGGTACCGCAACGCGGGAACGGTGGAGTTCATCGTCGACGGGAACACGCGCGAGTTCTTCTTCCTCGAGGTGAACGCGCGCCTCCAGGTGGAGCATCCCGTCACGGAGATGGTGCTCGGCGTGGACCTGGTGGAAGCCCAGCTGCGCGTGGCCTGCGGTGAGCCGCTGCCGTTCGATCCCGCCTCGCTCCGCATCCAGGGCCACGCGCTGGAGGCGCGCATCTGCGCCGAGGACCCGGAAAAGCGATTCCTTCCCTCGCCCGGCACCATCACCGCCCTCACCATCCCGGAAGGGCCTGGCATTCGCGTCGACCACGGCGTGGAGCAGGGCAGCGTGGTGAGCCCGTTCTACGACTCCCTGGTCATGAAGCTCATCACCCACGGCACCGACCGCAACCAGGCCATCGAGCGCATGCTCGGCGCCCTCAAGCAGCTCAAGATCGAGGGCATCAAGACCAACATCAGCCTGCACGAACGGGTGGTCGGGTCCGACGTGTTCCGCAGCGGCGCGCTGCACACCGAGTTGCTCGCCGAGGCATTTGGCCTCAAGAGCTGAGTGCCGGGGTGCTTCAGACACCCACACGCTGCGAATCGCCTTTTGAACCGCGTCGACGGATGAGCTAAGCCTCCCTGCGCTTCGGGAGGAGTGACATGCGAATTCGTACGGCGGCGTCGTGGTCCGTGGCGCTCTTGATGGCGTTGTCTGCTTGTCAGTGTGGTGGCGGTCCCCTGGGTGGTGAGGATGAGGACGCCGGCACGGCGGGATCCGGGTCCTCGTCGGGAGGAGAGTCGTCGTCGTCGTCGTCGGGGGCCTCCGGCTCGTCGTCCAGCTCGGGAGACAGCGGCAGCAACGGCTCGTCCAGCTCGGGAGCCAGTGGCAGCAACGGCTCGTCCAGCTCGGGAGCCAGCGGCAGCAACGGCTCATCCAGCTCGGGAGCCAGCGGCAGCAACGGTTCCTCCTCCGGCGTCAGCAGCGGGGGATCGTCCTCGGGCGTCAGCGGATCGGGAAGCAGCGGCTCCTCCGGCGCCAGCGGCTCCGGCAGCGGTGGCTCCTCCGGCGCCAGCGGCTCGGGCAGCGGCGGCGCGTCGTCGGGAACCCTGTCCAGCGGCGGCACCGGCTCCTCCGGCGCTCCCACCGACGCGGGCGTTCCCGACGCCTATGTCCCCCCCGTGCTCTCCGCCACGCGCATGATTCCGTCGGCGGCGTACCGCGGGGAAGACACCACCGTGGTCATCTTCGGCACGTTGCTGGAGACGGGCGCCACCGTGCACTTCGAGCACCGCGACGAGCCCGACCCCGTCGGCGGCGACTTTGACCTCGTGGGCACCGCCAACGCGGAGGGCACGCAGCTCACCGTGGTGCTGCTGCAGGACCTCTCCCGCGCGGAGGGACTCTACGACGTCACGGTGACCCAGGGCGCGGAGACGGTGCAGGTCCCCGACGCCTTCCGCGTCACCGTGTCCCCGCCGCCCACGCTCACCAACGTGAATCCCGCGTTCGCGTACAAGGGTGACCTCACCGACGGTGTGCTGAGCGACCGCGAGCTGACCCTGACCGGCACGGGCTTCCTGGACGGCGCGTCCGTCGAGTTCGTGGCCTTTGACCAGCCCGGCATCGCGCCTTTCGAGTCGCCGGATACGCGCGTGCTCTCCACCACCACCGCCGTGACGGTGTTCCCCAGCGAGTCATCCCGCATGCCGCTGGGCCGCTACTTCGTCACGCTGCTCAATCCCGACGGCCAGGCCGCCTCCTGGCTGGTCACCATCACCGACGCCAACGGCACGCGTACCGTTCGTGGCACCGTGGAGGTGCGCAACATCCCGCCGCCGCGTGTCACCGGCATCGACCCCGGTCGTCCCGCGCCGGGCTTCCCTCCGCCGCTGAAGGTCTACGGCCAGGACTTCTCTTCCGACGCCACGGTGTCCCTGATTGCCGCGGATGGCACGGTGTGCCCGGTGGTGGGCACCACGTTCGTCGACGTGGATGAGCTGCACGCCACGCCGGACTTCGCCGCCGCCGCGCCCTGTTCGCTTGGCGCGGGCACGTTCTTCCTCGTGCGGGTCACCAATGGCGACGGGCAGTACGGCGACTTTGCCTCGCTCCACATCTACTCCAATGACAGTGGCAAGCTCGGCGAGTTCACGGCGTCGGATCCCTCGCAGAGCCTGGTGTACGGGCGCTCCCGCCATGACAGCGCCGTCTATTTTGACGATGTGTGCGGCGCTTCGCTCGTCGTGGCCGGTGGCCGGGGTCGGCCCGCGGGCTCCGCGGATCCGGTGGGACCCGTCCTCGAGGTCGAGCGCGCCACCATCACACCCTTTGGCAAGCTCTCCCCGTTCGAGGTCTTGTACACCGCCGCTGACGATGGAACGCGCGTGCCCAACCGGCTGACCACGGCCCGCCTCGGCGCGCAGGTGCTGTCCGCGGGCAACTGGGTCTTCGTCGTCGGTGGCATGGACGGCACCAACACCGCGCTCACCAGCACCGAGCGCGCCACGCTGCTCACGGCGGCCACTGCGCCGGGCGCGGGTTACGTGGCGGAGGACGGCGTGGGCTCCCTGCCGGAGGGTCGCTTCCACTACAAGATCGCCGCCATCCTCCCCGACGCCGGTGAGCGCTTCGCCGGTGAAGGCCTTGCTTCCCGTCCCGTGAACGGCCGCGCCGACGAGGGTGGGGCGCTGACGCTGGTCTTCGAGGCGTTTCCGCAGGCGGTGGGTTACCGCGTGTATCGTTCGCCCGCACCCGGCGCGGGACCCGGCAGCGTCGTCCTCATTGACTACGGCGCGCTCGGCACCGCGGTCCCGGGTCGGCCCGGTCTCCTGCAGTACACGGACACGGGCGTGGGGGCGGCGGGTGCGTCGCCCGGTGGTGTCTCGGTGCAGGCGCAGGCTGGCGGGACGCTCGCGCTGGGCTTCTACGGCTACCGCGTCTCCGCTGTTCACTCCGACGGACTCTCGACGGTGGAAGTCCCTGCGGGTCCCGCCGCCGTGGGACAGGCGGATGGCACCAACCTCACGCTGCGTGTGTCCTGGTCGCCGGTGCCCGGCGCGCAGGCCTACCGCGTGTACCGCACCGGAACCCCCAGCATCCCCAGCACCGCCGACGACGCTGCGCGCGCCACCACGCTGATCGGCGAGGTCACGGGGACGGAGCTCATCGACGACGGAAGCATCAGCCCGCAGACCACGCTGCCAGTGACCGGTGAGGCGCCGCTGCCGCGTGGCTCGCTCTCGCGCTTCCAGGTGGACTCCCAGAGCAGCCTCACCAGCGCGCGCATGGGCTTCGAGATCGTCCGCGTCCCGCTCGGCAACACCGTCGACGCCGTCCACTACTATGTCGCGGGCGGTCGTGATGGGCCCACCGGCACCACCCTCGCTGACCTCGAGCACGCGGTGCTCTCCGCCACCGGACACCTCGACTGGGAGCCGCTGGCCGGCAAGGACATGATCACACCGCGTGCGCACTTTGCGTTGCTCTCCAACGCCACGGCGCGGGAGTCGTTGACGTGTGCCTCCAACCCCGTCGTCAATGACGTGTGCCAGAACCCGGATCTCGACGGAGACGGCTTCCGCAGCGTGGCGTGCCAAGGCTTTGACTGCGACGACAACAACGCCGCCGTGAACCCCGCCGCGCTCGAGGTCTGCGGCGACGGGGTGGACAATGATTGCGTGGGTGGCGACGAGGTCTGCCAGCTCCCCGACGCCGGCGTCCCGCCCGACGCGGGCATCACCCCCGACGCCGGCACACCCGACGCCGGTCCGCCCGTGGACTGCACCAACCCCGCCATTGCGGACCAGGATGGCGACGAGTTCCGTCGACCGGAGTGCGGCGGCACCGACTGCAACGACCAGAACGTGTTCATCAACCCCGGCTCGTTCGAGAGTCCCAACCCCGCGCAGGGCCAGTGCAGCAACGGCATCGACGAGGACTGTGACGGCACCGACGTGCCCTGCATTGCCGCGTTCATTCCCACCGGCCAATGGGCCTATGTGGGTGGCGACACCAACAACGAGGAGGTCTTCCTCATGGCGGTGGCTGGCGCGTACGGCGTGGATGGCAACGGCAACGAGCAGGTGATTCCGGAAGGCTCGGCGCACAACGCGGACGCCACGCGCCCCTACGGTGAGATGGTGTTCGTCCACCCCGACGGGACGCTGGGCGACTGGTTGAAGGTGGCGGTGCCAAGCAACGGCTTCAACGCCAGCGGCTACGGCGTGGAGGGCCTGCTGTACTTCAACTTCCTCTACGTCATGGGCGGGAACGTCCAGACCGGCGGACAGAAGATGGACCGCGCCAGCGTCTGCATTCCCGCGTCCATCCCGCTGGCCACGCAGTGCTCCGACGCACCGGCCGACGCGCAGTGGGAAAGCGACGACCTGTTGCACAAGCAGGACTCCGTGAGCGGCTCCGGCCTCTCCTCCACGCGCCTCTTCTTCAGCCGTGAGAGAATCTTCAGCACGCTGTTCGTGTTGGGTGGCGAGAACGGGGCGGGGCAACCGCTGAGCACCTACGACAGCGCGCCGGAGTGAGACACGTGGCTTTGGCCACAGTGTGATCCCCGGTCCCATCCGTTGCGAGCACGACGCCCGGCGACGTGGGGGGCCGACTATGACCATGCCCGGTTGGAATCCCAGGAGGAGACTCATGCACACATTGCTGCGTTCTGCGCGTGGAAGCGTGGTTGCCGGTCTGGCCGCCATGGCCATGGTCCACGGGTGTAACTGCACCCAACCCGGCACCAACGGTGAGGAGACCACCACCACCTCGAGCTCATCCAGCTCCTCCGGGGAAAGCGGGACCACCTCTTCCAGCGGAAGCTCGTCGGGGGTCAGCTCCTCGGGCGGCTTGGGGGACGGGGGACAACTTCCGGATGGCTCGGTGGTGGGCGCCCTGAGCGTCACCAGCATCTCCCCGCGCGCCGCCTATCGCGGTGAGGACGTGCTCGTGACCCTCTTCGGCACCGGGTTTGTCGACGGGGCGGTGGTGCGGTTTGCACACCAGGCCACGCCGCAGCCCACCGGTGGGCAGTTCGAGCTCAACGGCACGCCCGCCAGCGATGGCACCCAGCTCACCGTCATGCTCACCGCCGACAACACCCGGCCGGACGGCCTCTACACCGTCACCGTGGTGCAGGGCGCGGACACCGCCACGCTCGCGGATCCCTTCCGCGTCACCGTGGCCCCGCCCCCCTCGCTCACCGACGTCACGCCCGGCTTTGCCTTCCGCGGCGAGCCCGACGACGGAATGCTCAGCGACCGCGTGTTGACGCTGACCGGCACCGGGTTCCTCACCGGCGCCAGCGTGGAGTTCCTGGCGGCGGACCAGGCGGGCGCGGAGCCGGTGGAGTCGCCGGACACCGCGGTGCTCTCGTCCACCAACGCCACCGCGGTCTTCCCCAGTGAGTCCGCGAGGTTGGCGCTCGGCCGCTACTTCGTCTTCCTCGTGAACCCGGACGGGCAGGCCGCCGTGTGGCTCATCACCGAGAACGCCGACGGAGGGGCACGCATGCGTCGTGGCACCGTGGAGGTCCGTGACATCCCGCCGCCGCGCATCACCTCCATCGCCCCGGCGCGTCCGGACACCGCCAACGCGGGAACGCTCACGGTGAACGGTGAGGACTTCGTCGAGGGCGCGCAGGTCAGCCTGGTGGCCCCCGACGGCACATTGTGTCCCGCCACCAGCACCGACAACGTGGATGGCCAGGTCTCCACCCAGCTCGTGGCCCAGCTCAACGTGGCGGCGGCCGAGCCGTGCGGCATTGGCGCGGGTGACTTCTTCCTGGTGCGCGTCACCAACCCCGACGGGCAGTACGGCGAATACGCCTCGCTGCACATCTACTCCAATGAGAAGGGCAAGCTGGGCGCCTTCACCGCTTCCACCGCCGACGCGGAACTGGCCTACGCCCGCGGCCGCCACGACAGCACCGTGACGTTTGACGACGTGGGCGGCAGCTCACTGGTGGTGGGGGGAGGTGAGGGTCGGCTCGCGGGCACCGCGGACCCGGTGGCGCCCATCCTGGAGGTGGAGCGCACCACGGTGACGCCATTTGGCAAGCTGGCCCCATTCGCCGTGCTCCAGACCGCCACCGACGACGGGACGCGCGTGCCCAACACGCTTTCGCAGGCGCGTCGGGGCGCGCAGCTGGTGACGGTGTCCAACTGGGTCTACGCCATTGGCGGCATGGACGGGAACGGCGCGGCCACCGCCACCGTCGACCGCGCCACCATCCTCACCGCCGCCACCATGGCCGGCGCGGGTCACGTGGAAGCGGCGGGGCAGGGCCAGCTCCCCGACGGGGTGTTCCACTACCGGGTGGCCGCGGTCCTTCCCGGTGGTGCCGAGCGCTTTGCCGGTGAAGGCCTGGCCTCCCGTCCCATCCGCGGCCGCGCCGAAAACAATGGCGCGCTCGGCGTGGTGTTCGAGGCCTATCCCGGCGCGGTGGCCTACCGCCTGTACCGCTCGCCGGCTCCCGGCGCGGGTGCGGGCAGCGTGCGCCTCGTGGCCCGGGGCGCGCTGGGTACCGCGGTGGCGGGTCAGGACGGCCTGCTGCGCTTTGTCGACGATGGAAGTGCCGCGCTGCTGGCTTCCCCCGGCGGTGTCTCCGCCTCCGCGCAGGACGGCGGCGCGCTGCCCGCGGGCTTCTACGGCTACCGCATCACCGCCGTCCGCCCCGACGGTGCCACCACGTACGAGGCGCCCGCCGGGCCCGCGGTGGTGGGGCAGACGCAGGGCACGCAGAACACGCTGCGGGTGACGTGGGCCGCGGTTCCCGGCGCCACCGCCTACCGCGTCTATCGCACCCCCAGCACCGGGCTCACGGGCAGCGTCAACGACGCCGCGCGCACCGCCTACCGCGTGGCGGAGGTGACGGGCACGGAGCTGGTCGACGACGGGAGCGCCACCCCCGGCACCGAGACCGCGCCCGACGGAGAGCCGCCGCTCCCGCGCGGTGCGCTCTCGCGTTTCGCGGTCGACGACGACAGCGCGCTGAACGTGGCGCGCCAGGGGCACGAGGTGGTCAAGCTGGTCCTGGGCGCCACGCTGGCGGAGGTGCACCTCTACGCGCTGGGCGGCCGCGACGGCGCCGCAGGCACCACGTACGGTGACATCGAGCACGCCACCGTCGACGCCAACGGGCACCTGGCCTGGAGCCCGGTCACGTTCAACAATGCGCCGGTGGAGCTCATCAGCGCTCGCGCCAACTTCGCGCTGGTGACCAACGCCGGCTCCCGCAGCGCCCCCAGCGCCGACCCGCCCCCCAATGACGTCTGCCTCAACCCCGACGTGGACGGCGACGGCTACCGCAGCGCGGACTGCGGTGGCACCGACTGCAACGACGGCAACGGCGCCATCAACCCCGGCGCCACCGAGGTGTGTGACGACGGGCTGGACAATGACTGCGACGGGCTCACCGACGGAGCGGACCCGGACTGCGCCGGTCGCGACGCGGGCCCCGGCCCCGGCGACGGCGGCGTGGCCCCGGGCGACGGTGGCGTGGTGGTGGGACCGGACGGCGGCGTGGTGGCGCCTGACGCGGGCCCCGGCTGCAACGACCCCGCCTTCGCCGACGCGGACAATGACGGCTTCCGCAAGACCGCCTGCGGTGGCACCGACTGCGACGACACCTCCGCGAGCATCAACCCCGGCGTCTTCGAGAGCCCCACGCCCGGCGACGGCATGTGCGGCAACGGCGTGGACGAGGACTGCAGCGGCGCGGATGAGTTCTGCTTTGCGGCGGTCTTCCCCACCGGCCCCTGGGCCGAGACCGACGGGGAGGCCATCTACCTGCTCGCGGTGGCGGGCAGCGGCGGCGTGGACGGGAACGGCGCGGAGCAGGCCATCCCCGCCGGCAGCGCCCAGAGCCCCGACCTCAACAACCCCTACGCGGAGCTCGCCTTCGTCCGCACCGACGGTAGCGTGGAGGAGTGGCTCCCGGTGGCCATCCCCAGCAACGGCTTCAACGCCAACGGGTACGGCGTGGAGGGCCTGCTGTACTTCAACTTCCTCTACGTCATGGGTGGCAACATCCAGACGGGTGGCCAGCGCATGGACCGCTCCAACGCCTGCCTGCCCACCTCGCCGGACCCGCCGTGCGGCGGCGTGCCCAACGCCACCAACTGGGAGAGCACGGACCTGCTGCTGACCCAGGACTCCGTGAGCGGCAACGGCCTCTCCACCAACCGGCTCTACTTCTCCACGGAGCGGCTCTTCAGCACGCTGTTCATCCTGGGCGGCCTGGACGGGCCCACGGGCAACCCGCTGAGCTCGTACGACTCCGCTCCGGAATGAGCTTCTCCGGGCGGCGGGCGGTCTGGCTCTTGACTCCGCGCGCGCGCGGCACCAAAGCTGACGACTCGCCCCCCGGGGGGGAGCCCGCCGCATGACCCTGGCTGTTCGCAAGATTGAAGAAATGGTGCCGTTGGCCAGGGCCTATACGGAGGACGGCTTCTGTCAGCGTTTCAACCATCCCTTCATCCTGGGCAAGGAGGTGCTGGAGGAGGAGTTCGTCTTCCGCACCCGCGTGGCCACGGAAGCCAGCATGGTGGGCCCGCCGCCCGCCGCGTCGTCCACCGCCAACGGGGAAGCCCCGCTGCGCATCCGGGACTGGGTGCTGCCGCTGGACAAGGCCGGCGCCTCCAACGGCTCCACCCGCATCTTCCTGGGCCGCGCCAGCAACAATGACCTGGTGGTGCCGCACCCCACCGTCAGCAAGCTGCACGCGTATTTCTCCAAGGACCATGACAAGTGGTGGCTCATTGACGTGGGCAGCTCCAACGGCACCAAGATGAACGGCATGCGCGCCCCCACCCGCGCCCGCGTCAGCCTCAATGACGGGGACACCCTCGTCTTTGGCAAGTGCGTGTTCACGTTCGTCTCCGCGCGTCGCCTGTACGAGCTGCTCACCCACCTGGCCGGCCACGGCGCCTCCAGCCAACCGTGACCCAGCCCATCCCGCTCACCCGGCTGCACGCCCTGGCCCGTCGGAATTCCGCGGCAGACCAGGAGGTGCTGCGGGAGCTGGGAGAGTGGCTGCTGGTGGGTCGGATCCCTCCGGAAGAAGACGGCCAGTGGTCCTTCCGCACGGAGTTCCGCAGCAACCCTTTCCCGCCCGCTCCTGACGGATCCGGCCTGACCGCTGACGTCTCCTGCTGGCCGCTGCGCAAAAGGGATCCGCGCGCGTTCCAGAACGTGATCCTCGTGGGGCGGGCCGGATCCAATGACGCGGTGGTGCTGCACAGCCAGGTCAGCAAGCTGCACGCGCGGATCAAGGTCGCGCCGGAGGGCTTCCTCCTCGAGGACGCGGGCAGCAGCAACGGCACCTTCCTGAACGGATCCCGGCTCAAGAGCGGATCCCCCGCGCCGCTGGTGCACGGCGCCACCGTGGGCCTGGGCGCGGTCCTCCTCACCGTCTTCCAGCGGGAGCAGCTCGTGAAATGGCTCGCCGCCCGGCCGAGCCTGGCGCCCGCCTGACCAGGAATAACAAAACGGGAGCGCACGCCCTCGACGGAGCACGCGCACCTCTCCGCGCGGTTCCAACACGTTTTGCACGCGTGATCAGATCGCGTTCAAACTCTCGATCCGAATCAAGCACTTAGCGCGCGATCGGACATGACCGTTCACGTATGGTCATGCAGGGCATTGTACGAAAAGTTACGATCACGCCTGGAGTTACCACACCATTCGTGATGCCCGGGCTCAGGGCTGCGATCGTTGATTGGGACCACTACGGATCGCGTTTAGAAATCCCAAGGACAACAGGAGGTTGTAGAACGCGTCCCTTTTTGTGCTTGCGCCGGCCCTCAAGTTGTTGCAGAAACGGCCCCCGCACCTCGCTGGTGCCCCTGTCAAAAAACGTAGGGAGGACGGGCAGTTAGATGCGCCCGGGGGACAGGAGCATCTGCGCGGTCGCACTTGAACGGATGTGCAGTTACAGCTTCCACTAAAACGCGGCTCCCGGGGGGATGCGCCTCCTCCCGGTGCCTGTTGAGGGCCCATGGTTTTCCACAGCGTTCCCACGGTGACTCCCCGCTCCACCCGCTCCATCACGCCCGGCCCGCGCCGCGCGCTCTCGGACCCGAGATGGGTGAGCGCCACCCAGGCTGGTTGCCACATTCCCCGTCGCTACACGCGTGATGGTGAGGACATCTACAGCATGGTGGAGTGGGACATCCGCACCGCCACCATCCAGGCCGCCGACGGCAAGATCATCTTCGAGCAGAAGGACGTGGAGGTCCCCAAGGCGTGGAGCCAGGCGGCCACGCAGATCGTCGCCAGCAAGTACTTCCGTGGCGCCCTGGGCTCGCCCCACCGTGAGCGCAGCGTCAAGCAGCTGGTGGCCCGCGTCATCGACACGTTGACCAGCTGGGGTGAGAAGCGCCGTTACTTCGCCACCGCGGCCGACGCGCAGGCCTTCAAGGCGGAGCTGGGCTACCTGCTCCTGACCCAGCGCATGGCCTTCAACAGCCCGGTCTGGTTCAACCTGGGCTCGGAGGAGCATCCGCAGTGCAGCGCCTGCTTCATCAACAGCGTCGAGGATTCCATGGGCTCCATCCTCGAGCTGGCGCGCACCGAGGGCATGCTCTTCAAGTACGGCAGCGGCACGGGCTCCAACCTCTCCACCATCCGCTCCGCCAAGGAGCAGCTCCGCGGCGGCGGCACCGCGTCCGGCCCGGTCAGCTTCATGCGCGGCTTTGACGCTTTTGCGGGCGTCATCAAGAGCGGTGGCAAGACCCGGCGCGCGGCCAAGATGGTGATCCTGAACGTCAGCCACCCAGACGTCATGGATTTCATCCGCTGCAAGGCCAGTGAGGAGAAGAAGGCCTGGGCCCTCATCGAGGCGGGCTACGACGGCTCCTTCAACGTCCCCGGCGGCGCCTATGACAGCGTGTTCTTCCAGAACGCCAACCACAGCGTGCGCGTCACCGACGCGTTCATGCGCGCGGTGAAGGACGACAAGCTCTGGACCACCACCGAGGTCACCACCGGCAAGGCCTCCTCCACCGTGCCCGCGCGCGAGGTGTGGAAGGAGATTGCGGAGGCGGCGCACCTCTGCGGTGACCCGGGTCTCCAGTTCGACACCACCATCAACCGCTGGAACCCCTGCAAGGTCAGCGGGCGCATCAACGCGTCCAACCCCTGCAGCGAGTACATGTTCCTCGACGACACGGCGTGCAACCTGGCGTCCCTGAACCTCATGAAGTTCCGCACCGCGGACGGTGAGTTCGACGTGGAGGCCTTCCGCCACGCGGCCAGCATCACCATCCTGGCGCAGGAGATCGTCGTCGACGACAGCAGCTACCCCACCGCCTCCATTGACCGGAACAGCCATGACTTCCGGCCGCTGGGCCTGGGCTACGCCAACCTGGGCGCGCTCCTGATGGCGCGGGGCCTGCCGTATGACAGCGACGAGGGTCGCGCGTACGCGGGGGCCATCACGTCCATCATGACGGGCCAGGCGTACCAGACCAGCGCGGAGGTGGCGCGTGCGAAGGGGCCGTTCTCGGCCTACCCGCAGAACCGCGACAGCTTCCTGGAGGTCATCGGGATGCACCGCGACTGCGTGGACCGCATCGAGGCCAGCCACACCGTGCCGCCGGTCATGATGGAGGCCGCGCGCGACGCGTGGGACTGCGCACTGGACCTGGGTGAGCAGCACGGGTTCCGCAACGCGCAGTCCACGGTGCTGGCTCCCACCGGCACCATTGGCCTGATGATGGATTGCGACACCACCGGCGTGGAGCCGGAGCTGGCGCTGGTGAAGTACAAGAACCTCGTCGGTGGCGGACAGATGAAGTTCGTCAACGGCACGGTGAAGGAGGCCCTGGAGCGCCTGGGCTATGACCAGCCCCAGTGCGCGACCATCCTCAAGCACATCGAGGACACCGGCACCATCGAGGGCGCCCCCGGTCTGCGCGCGCAGCACCTGGCGGTGTTTGACTGCAGCTTCCGTCCGGCGGCGGGGACGCGCTCCATTGCCCCCATGGGCCACGTGCGCATGATGGCGGCGGTGCAGCCGTTCCTCTCCGGCGCCATCAGCAAGACGGTGAACATGCCCAACGACGCCACCGTGGAGGACATTGCCACGGCGTACGAGAAGGCGTGGGACCTGGGCCTGAAGGCCATTGCCATCTACCGCGACGGCTGCAAGCGCACCCAGCCGCTGTCCACCCGGAAGGAGACCACGGAGAGCAAGGAGGCGGCGCTGGTGAAGGCGGAGGTGGGCGTGAGCGTGCCGGCGGCGGCCACGCGGCGTCGGCTGCCGGATGAGCGGCGCGCGCTGACCCACAAGTTCTCCATTGCGGGTCATGAGGGCTACCTCACCGTGGGCATGTACGACGACGGCAGCCCCGGCGAGCTGTTCTGCGTGATGAGCAAGGAGGGCAGCGTGGTGAGCGGTCTGATGGACGCGTTTGCCACCGCGGTCAGCCTGGCGCTGCAGTACGGCGTGCCGCTGAAGGTGCTGGTGGACAAGTACATCCACACGCGCTTTGAGCCGTCAGGCTTCACCGGCAACCCGCAGATTCCCATTGCCAAGAGCGTGACCGACTACATCTTCCGCTGGATGGCGCTGAAGTTCCTCCCCGCGGATGAGCGGCCCTTCGACCCCACGCAGGCGCAGCAGGACATGTTCGCGCCGGTGCCGCACGCGGAGGTGGTGTCCAAGGATGCCAAGAGCACTCCACCCGCCCTGGTGGCGCCGGAGGTGATGGACGCGCGTCGCAGCCAGGAGAAGCGCGTGTACTCGCTGCAGGCGGATGCGCCGCCGTGTCACGAGTGCGGCTCGATCATGGTGCGCAACGGGGCCTGCTACAAGTGCCTCAACTGCGGCAGCACCAGCGGCTGCTCGTGAGCGAGCGAGTCCAGTGAAGTTCGCGTGGCCGACGGCACAGCGCCGCGCGTGAGAGTAACTTTCTTTGGGATTGTCACCCCTCCGCGGCGCCCGTGGGCTTCCGTCGTTGGGTGAAGAGGTCGACATGAAAGGGGTCCTGCCGTTCGAACTTGCGCGCCGTGCTCGCATCCTTGGCGCGTTGCTGGGGTTGTTGGTTCTTCTGCACCCGACGCCGCTAATCGAAGACCACCTCAAGTCACCGTCCATCGATACGAACGTCAGGTCCTCTGATCGGACCCTTGTCTGCATCACTTGTGGACAGGGTGGGGAGACATTTGTTGGCGACGTCCTTTCGTCAGGGGTTCTCATCACAGGCGTCAGTGTCCTGACTGAGTGCGCGGGCATGGAACTGCGCGCACAGTTCTCCTCGGGGGAGGAATTCACTCTTGGAGTAACTGCGGTTCTGCCTGCGGAAGGGATCGCCGTACTCTTCGTGCCCGCTGATGTGGCTCAAGGTGAACTGGATCCCCGCGAGGATCCTTCTTGGTTCAGTTGCCTGTTCGGCGGGTAGTCCTCCAGTCCGAATTCCTGTCGTTTGGCAGGATGTCGGTTCGGCGTACGCCCGCGATCTCCACGCGAATCCTTGGGTTCATTGACCCCTTCCTGCGCGCGTGGTCGACTCACCGGGTTTCCGCGGTGGAGTGGTCGTGGCCCAGCTTGCGCAGGACATCCAGCGGATCCTCCTGGCCACGGACGCGGCGGGTCGACGGAAGCTCTCCCGGGACCAGGTGCTGGTGGTGGCCGCCATCAGCATCTACGCGCAGCACGGCGACGACGTCAGCAAGCTCTCCGCCGACGAGAAACAGGTCCTGGACCAGCTGGCCACGCGTTCCGGCGCCGCCGCGGAGAAGACCGTGGAGAGCGCTCAGGCGAAGATCACCGCGTTCATGAAGCAGAACCCCATCCCGCCCGACGTGGAAGCGGCGCTGATGCAGCGCATGCGGGAGGCGGTGGGCAGCGGAGAGCTGCAGACGGCGGCCTCGCGCAAGGCGGCCATGGCGCTGATTGGTGGTGGCGCGCCCGCTGCCAAGGCGCCTGCCCCCGGGCCAAGACCGGCAGGGACCGTGGCCGCCGGACCGCTGGCCGCGGCGCTGCTGGCCAGTCGCGGGAACCCATCCAAGCAACCGTGAGTCCGTGAGGAGGTGACATGAGCATCACCGTCGGGAACAAGCAGCAGATTGGGCGCACCGGCCAGGTTGGCCAGGTGGGCCAGACGCAGACCACGCAAGTGGGGAAGGCCCCGGAGACGGTGCTGCACGCCGTGGCGCAGCAGGCCAAGGATGCGCCGCTCACCAAGGCGCCGGGTCAGACGCTGCCCGCCCTCACGCAAGGCGCCCTGGGCGCGCTGGGCCTCAGCCACCCCACCATCCAGCATGACCCGGCGCACCAGCCCGTCGTGGGCCTGCGCGGCGACACCTCCGTCACCGGCCCCGACTACAAGGTGGAAATCCCGCTGCTCAAGAACACCACAGTCGAGGGGCGGAAGGTGGAGGCGGGCTGCATCCGTTTCTTCGAGCAGAACCGCGCGGAGCTGGTGGGTCTCTACCGTGACCAGTGCCAGAAGGCCGGCAACAACTTCGAGACCGACGCCGCCAAGAGCGTCTTCTTCGCCCGCGACGAGAAGGGCGCCTACAAGGTCCCCGAGGTGGGCGAGGCGCTGCAGGGCATTGCGAAGAAGCACGGGTTGGACCTGGGCAAGGACCGCGCGCTCGTCGAGAACATGTTCAAGGCCACCTACAACGCGGAGATGCACCAGGTGGCGCACGCCATGGCCAAGGGCGCGTTCGAGGAGCACCTCAAGGCGTTGCCCAAGGGCTCGCAGGTGCTGGTGACCAGCGGCGGGTGCGCGTCCGGGAAGAGCTACGCCATCGAGAAGGGGCTGAGCAGCGAGTTCACCAAGAGCTTTGGAGCCATCTACGACGCCGCCGGCGAGCAGTGCGCCACCGAGAACGAGTGGGTCAAGAAGACCTGCGAGAAGTACGGCCACAACCCCGTCTACGTGTACGTGCAGGGGAACATGGAGGTCTCCTTCAAGCGGTCCGTGGAGCGCGCCGTGGAGAAGGGGCGGGCGGTGGACGTGCTGCCGTTTGCCAACAGCTATGTCGACGGGGCCAAGAACTTCGCGGCGTTCCTGGATCGCAACCCGGGCGTCCAGTACCTCCTCATTGACAACAGCGGAGGCGCGCCGCGGGAGATGAAGCGCGAGGAGCTCAAGCAGTACGGCGCGTCCCAGGCCGCGGTGAAGGGGCTGATGGGCCAGCTGCAGTCCTTCTCGCTGGCGGACGTGTCGGAGAAGTCGCGGCAGGCGTTCGTGCAGAAGCACGGTGAGAAGCTGGACGTGATGTTGGAAGCCATCAAGACCGGGGCCAGCAAGCTGGTGACGGCGGGAAGTTGAGAGGAGGAGTCGCCATGAGCAAGCAGGATGACAAGGGAGCCCCCAAGATGGACGCCGCCAAGCTGGAAGCGCTGAAGAAGCAGATGCTGAAGAACCTCTCGGACCCCAAGGTGGCCGAGCGCGTGGAGGCCGCCGAGCGCGAGAACGAGGAGGAGCTGAAGAAGCGCGCCGGCAAGGTGGGCGGCAAGAACGGCTGACGACGACGTCGTGCCGGCTCTTCGATTCCGCGAGACGCGCGGCCGGCACTTTCGGACTGCGGTATGAAGTACCGCTTTCCCTCGGACCTCAGCGCTTCAGGTAGGGCGCAAAGAGTCCTTCCAGCTCCTCCAGCATGTCGTAGTCGATGGAGGCGCGCGTGAACTCCGCGAACGTGTCCAGGATGGAGACCGCGTTCAGCGACGCATCCTTCACCTTCCGATTGCTGAGCTTCTGGCAGATGTTGAGGTTGACCTCGCGCACGTCGGCGTAGATGCGCGCCAGGTCCTTCAGCTCCCAGTCCGCGGGCAGACCGTGGCGAGCGCGGAAGAACTGCGCGGTCAGGTACATGCTGATGGCGCGGTACTTGGTCTCGTCGAGCGAGGCGAAGGGGAGGTGGAAGCGCGACATCGGTCGCAGCATGTCCATGACCGGACACCCCGCGGTGGCCATGTACAACCCGAGCAGACTGCTCATGCCCGCCTGCACGCTGGTGTGCTTCATGATGGTGCGCCCGCCGCCCTCGACGGAAACCTCGGCCTCCTCGTAGCTGAGGCTCTGCGCGAAGAACTCGATGAGGTCCTCCAGGGCCACCGCCATGGGGCAGTGCGCGGTGTCCTGGGGCAGCGGGCAATGGTGGCAGCGGAACGTGTCCATCCGCGTCCACTCCGGTGGGTTCGCGCGGGGCGGGGTCTTCAACGCCAGCGTGTCCGGGTCCAGGTTGACCACGAACTCGCGGTGTCGACCGTCGCGGAACGTGAACAGGTACCGGTAGGTGATGGTCTGCGCGTCCATGGTTGCTCCTCCCCGGACCAGCCTCACACACCCCCGCGGGCTTGTCCCATTTTCGGAAACGGCTAGGGCGCGGCCAGGCGACTCGCAGCCTCCCGGACGCGCTGGAGCAGCTCCGCGTCGGAAGCGGCCTGTTCCTCGACCCGCTTCTCCGCCACGCCCTCCGGCAGCTTCAGCAAGGCCGCGGTGAACACGTACACCTCACCCACCTTGCCCACGGTCCCGTGCACCACGCGCTCGGCCTGGAGCGCGCGGGCCAGGTCCACGGCGCAGGGCTCGTTGGGGGCGCAGCCGGCCAGCTCCCGCTGCTTGGCGTAGTCCAGGAGCGCCACCATCTCCTCCTCCGTCAACACGTTCCAGGCGGCCTGGCGCATGAGGTGTTGGGCAAAGACGCGGGTCAGGGTCTGGAGCACGTCGGCGGGGACGGAGGAGGACCGGAAGCCGGGCACCACCACCTTCAGCGGTGGCGCCGACGGGGCCGCGGTGACGTCGGTGGCGGTCTGGTACCGCGGCAGCAAGGAGGCCGCGCGCACGTTGGCCACCATCTCGGTGAGGACGCGTTGCTGCATGGCCTGCGTGGCCACGCGGGACCACCAGGCCTTGAACTCGCCGTGGGTGTAGGCGTTGAGGAGCGTGCGCGTGCCGTCGCCGAAGGGCTCCAGCTTGATGAGGCTCTCCACGCTGCGGGCCCACTCGTTCTCGTAGATGTGCATGGCCACCTCGCCGCGAGGCCGGTCGAAGCGCACGCGCTGGGTGGCCGGCCCCACGGATTGGCCGAGCAGCTTGTTGAACCGCACCTCCGCGTCCACGGTGTCCTGGTCCCGACGGAGCACGCGCAGCTCCCGCACCTGCGTGTGCCATTCCGGCCAGTGCTCCACGTCGTGGAACACGTTGAAGACGCGGTCGGGCGGGGCGTCCAGCACGGCAATGCCGCGGTACATCAGGCGGCCGCCCGGGAGGTCCACGCGCTCCACGTAGACCTCACCCGCCTCCACGCGCTTCATGTCCAGCTTGCCCGCGCCCGCCCCCGACGAGCACGACAGCGTTGCCAGCAGAACGAGCAGCACCCCCGCCTTCATGCGCGCATGATGCCGCTCCGCGCGGGCACCTGTCCAACCGCTCACGGCCGCGGCGGCCCCTTGCGCGCCGCCCTCCACATCTCGGAAAGCTCGGCGCCCGCCCACCGCGCCATGCGCCACAACCAACGCGGCCCCTCCTCCATGCGCGCCAGCAGCACGGTGTTTCCGCGGTCCACGCCGGCCGCCAGCTTGCCCGCCGCGTCCTCCACGCGGTCCGTGGCGCGTCGCAGCAGCTCCCGCACGCCTCCGGGCCGGCGCTCCAGGGCTTCCGCCGGGACTTCCCCCGCGGCACGACGTCGGATTTCCCCCTCCGCGGGCTCACCGTGTCTTCCGCCGCTGAGGCGCCCCAGCTCCCCGGGGTCCAGCCACATGCCGCCGCAGCGCGCGCACGCGTCCACCTCCACGGTGCGTAGGTGCAACCGGCTCATGGGCGCGTGGCAGCGGATGCACTTCAGCGCACCCCACAGCGGCGGGAGCGCGGTGCGCATGCGGGCAATGAAGGTCCGCGCGCGCATGCCCAGCTCCTCACCCAGCGCCTCCACGGCGGGGCTGTCCAGCCAGGCGCCCTGACAGACGGCGCAGCGCAGCTCACTGAGCTCGGTCACCGAGAACGGCACCAGGCCGCCCCGACACCTCGGGCAGCGCTCCACCGCCCACGGCGCCGGCGCGTTGCCCATGCGTCAGCCCTCAGTTCTTGAGCATCGTCGCCAGGTAGTCGATGAGGTCGATCTTGGTGATCACGCCCGCCAGCTGGTCCCCGTCGAGCACCAACGCGATCTTCCCGCGGTTGAAGTGCTCGGAGAGGAACGCCACCGGCGTGTCCGGCGTGACGGTGGCAAAACCCGTCTCCGCCAGGTCGCGGATGGGGGTCTTCATGTTGGCCCCGCCGCCGACGAGGTGCTTGAGGATGTCCACTTCGTTGACAATGCCCAACAGCTTCTTGCCGCCGTCCATGACGGGGAGCTGGGAGATGTCGTGGCTCTTCATGCGCTCGATGACGGTGCCCACGGGCTCGTCGGCGTTGGCGGTGACCAGGCCCTTGCCGGCGGGGCGACGGGCCAACAGGTCGCGCACCTTCCCGGCGGAGGGCTCCGGGCCCAGCATGCCGTTCTCACGCATCCAGTCGTCGTTGAGGAACTTGCTGAGGTAGCGGGAGGCGCTGTCGGGCAGCAGCACCAGGATGTTGCCGGTGGTGCCGCTGAGCTCCGCGTACTTCACCGCGCCAATCACCGCCGCGCCCGCCGAGGAGCCAATGAGGATGCCCTCGCGGCGCACCAGGTCGCGCGCCATGGCAAAGCACTCGCGGTCGTTCACCTGGATGACCTCGTCCAGGATCTTGAGGTTCATCGTGGAGGGGACGAAGTCCTCACCAATGCCCTCCACCTTGTAGCTGTGGGGCGTGGTCATGCGGCCGGTCTTGTAGAGGTCGTAATAGATGGAGCCGATGGGGTCGACGCCGACGATCTTGATGGACGGCTTCTTCTCCTTGAGGAACTTGCCGGTGCCGCTGAGGGTGCCGCCGGTGCCCATGCCGGCGCAGAAGACGTCCAGCTCGTCGCCACACTGGTCCCAGATCTCCGGGCCGGTGGAGAGGTAGTGCGCCTCCGGGTTGGAGGGGTTGTGGTACTGGTTGGCGTAGAAGCAGTTGGGCGTCTCCTCGGCAATCTTGCGGGAGACGCAGTAGTAGCTGCGCGGATCCTCGGCCTCCACGTCGGTGGGGCAGATGACGACCTTGGCGCCCACCGCCCGCAGCGCCTGCCGCTTCTCCTCACTCTGCTTGTCCGGCATGACGAAGATGCACTTGTAGCCGCGCACCGCCGCCACGAGCGCCAGGCCCATGCCGGTGTTGCCGCTGGTGGCCTCCACGATGGTGCCACCCGGCTTGAGCAGGCCCTGCTTCTCCGCCTGGTTGATGATGTGGATGCCAATGCGGTCCTTCATGGAGCCGCCGGGGTTCATGTACTCGCACTTGACGTAGATCTTCGCCTTGACGTGCGACGCGACCTTGTTGAGCCGCACAATGGGCGTGTGCCCCACGGCTTCCAGGATGTTGCCAACGGCACCGCGCATCAGCTTCTCGCTCATCTGTTCAGACCTCGTGGGAACCCGGGCTCGGAAAAGCGCGCGCACCCTAACGGCACCCCTTGGGTAGCGCAATGACGTCAACGCGGCCCTTGGCGGGGGCGGTGCAATGCGTCAGGACCGACGCGTGCTCAGGGTGACGCCCGCAAAAATGGCCAGGCCGCCCACCAGCACCCGCCACGACGGAACCTCGCCCAGCACCGGCAGCGCCAGCAGGGCCGCCACGACGGGCTGCAGGTAGATGTAGACCGCCACCAGGGACGGAGGCGCGTCCCGCAGGGCCACCGCGTTGAGCCAGTAGGTGCCCACGGTGGCGCCCAGGACGATGTACACGAGATTGAGCGTGAGCAGCGCGGTGGGCTCGGGGAGGGAGCTGGCCAGCATGCTGGGAATGGCGACGGGGAGCGTGAACAGCGCGCCGTAGAAGAACACCCACGGCACCATCTCCAGCGGCGCCACGCGCGCGGCCAGTCGACGGGCGAGGATCAGGTACAGCGCGTACGCGGCGGAGTTGGCGAGGAGCAGCAGGTTGCCGGTGACCAGCTCGTCGCCCCAGGTGAGGCGGTCCACGCCGGTCACCACCAGCGCGCCCAGGAAGGCCAACCCCATCCCCACGCCCTTGCGTGCGGTGGAGCGCTCGGTGCCCAGCACGAGCGAGAAGAGGAGCGTGAAGACGGGGATCGTCGTCGCCAGCACGGTGCTGTTGACGGCGCCGCTGCGGCTCAAGCCCTCAATGAAGAGCAGCTGGTTGATGGTGACGCCCAGCAGCCCCGCCAACGCGAGCCCCGCGTGGGTGCGCCGGTCGAGGGAGGCCTTGGTTTCCGGTCGCAGGAGGAAGAAGACCAGGGCGGCCAGCGAGGTGCGCACGCCGATCAACGCGGGACCCGGGATGGCTCGCAGCGCCACCTTGCCGAACACCGGCCAGCTCCCGAACAAGAGCTGCACCGTCACCAGGGCCAGGTGGATGCGCCATGCCACGTGCGTCATGGGCGCGCCGTAGCACGGACCCGCGCGTGGGCGTTACGGGATGGGCTGTGGCGCCGTCACAGACAGGAATGTCCGCGCCACGAGGGGGTGGCCCAAGCTCACTCGATGCTGAGGCTGTAGCTGCCGGTGGCGCCGCCGTACGGAATGGCCATCACGAAGTAGGTGCCCGCGCCGAGCGAGACCTGGATGTCCTCCGTGTCGGTCACGCCAATGCTCTGCGCAATGGGGCTGCTGTTGCCGTCGGCGTAGACGTAGAGGTCCAGGTCGCCCGCGGCGTGGGAGAAGGCCATGTGCACGCGCAGGTTGTGTGAGCCGGTCAGCTCCACGCGGAACATGTCGCGGTCATTGGCGGTGAGCTGCAGGCCGCTGGCGGAGAAGGGCAGGGCCACCGTGGGCGCGCTGTTGGCGTCGTTGTTGGGCTCGAAGTCCGCGGCGGGCGCGGGCGGCGTGGTGGGCTCGGTGGGCTCGGTGGGCTGCGCGGGCGGGTTGGCCGGCGGAGCGCTGTTGAAGATGAACGCGTACTGGTCGCGCAGCACGGGGAGGATGCGGCTCATGCGCACGCCCTTGTTGCCCGTCCCGCGGCCCATGCCGTTGCCACCCAGGCCCACGTGGTGCAGCGCAATGACCTGGTTCTGCGCGTTGAACACCGCGGCGCCGGAGCTGCCGCCCAGCGTGTCGGCGTCATAGGTGATCTCCAGGTTGCTGCGCGCGGTGACCGTGCCGTCGGAGACCTTCTTGGACGGGTCGCAGGAGGGGCTGCTGTAGTAGTCGCAGTTCTGGTGCACCACGTAGATGTCGTCGCCGGAGGCGGGGGTGGACTCGCTCAGGGAAACGACGCCGTGGCGGTCGCCCGGGCGGTCCGTGCAGCGCAGCAGCGCCATGTCCAGCGTGCTGTCCGCGCCCAGGAACTCGGAGCAGTCCACGTACTCACGCAGGCTGTCGGGGACGCCGGCCATGTAGTCGAAGATCGCGTAGGCCTGCGCCGCGTCCTGCGCGCGGGAGACGCAGTGGTGGTTGGTCATGAGCACGTCGGCCGTGATGAGGAAGCCGGTGCAGCGCGTGCCCTTGGCGGGCAGCGAGAGGTACGCCACCGCGCTGGCCACCTGGCGACGCGGATTGCTGGTGGGCAGGCTCCCCGCCTCCACCCAGTCCACGTTGCCCACGATGACCGGAGCCTCCTTCTGGGGCGCCACCGCCGGCGCGCCCGCCTCCGCATCCACGCTCTCCGCCGACACCACGCAACCACCAAGCACCAGGACCGCCGCCGTCACAACCATCCGCGCGCTGTGCATGTCGCTCCTCCGTGCCCCCACAACGCCTGCAGTTGTAAGGACGACGGAGCGCCAGACCCCTCCGCTATCTGGAGGGTGATGGAAGGGTGGACGATGGGAGGCTGTCCCACCGTCGAACGTGCTGATGCGAGCGTGTCCCAGGTTGTCCCACATGGGCGTTGGCCGGGGTTCCGCGCGCGTGTGACGACGAGAAACGTGCTCGAACCAGTGTCGTGGGGCGGTGCGGAGGAGTTGCTCACGCGGCGCTTCCGCGGGGTCGGCCGGGTGGCGGATGCGACACGCGCGCACCAGGTGACGACGTGATCGACCCGGATCCGCGACGGTGATCAGCTGGCGATCTTGTAGACGTCCTTGGCGGCAGCGAGCGGCGCGGCGGGCTGTCGGACCAGGCCCTGGAACTCTCCCTGGCCCAGCTTCTCCACAATGCGCTTGCGCAGCTCCCGCTGGACGCCCCACTGCTTGAGCGCGCGCGTCTTGACGACGACACGCAGCACCACCGCCCCCGGGTCCAGCCGCTCCACGCAGTTGACGGCTCCGGCGTCCAGGAGCGTGTCCTTCCAGGCCGGGTCGTTCTGCATGCTGGCCAGGACCTCCTGCAGGCGCTTCACCGCGTCATCCAGGTTGGCGGCGTAGGAGAAGCCCACCTCCACCACGGCGCGCGCCCAGTCGAAGGTCTGGTTGGTGACGACGTCGATCTTGCTGTTGGGGATGATGAACATGGAGCCGGAGAGGTCGCGGATCCAAGTGGTGCGCAGCGTGATCTGCTCCACCACGCCCTCGCACCCGGCGAGCTTGACGCTGTCGCCCACGCGGTACTGGTTCTCCATCAGGATGAAGAAGCCGGTGAGGAAGTCCTTGACCAGCTGCTGGCTGCCAAAGCCCACCGCCACGCCGAGGATACCGGCGGAGGCAATCAGCGGCCCGACGTCAAAGCCCACCTCCTGCAGCAGCATGATGGTGCCCACCACCAGCACGGCAAAGCGCAGCACCGCCGCCACCACCGCGGCAATGGTGTTGAGGCGGCGCTGATCCTCGTCGACATCCCCGTCCTTGCTGCTGCGGTTGAGGACCTTGCGGGTGACCCAGCCGGTGGACCGCAGCACCACGAAGAGGATGAACATCAGGCCCATGATGCGCAGGCCGGAGGAGACGATCTGGGCTTGCACCTGGTCGAAGATCTGGCGCCAGTCGAAGTGCATGGGGGCTCCCAAGGAGGCCGAAAAGGAAGTCAGGAGTCAGAAGTCAGAAGGAGAGGTCGTGTTTGACGACGGAGGGACCGGGGGCCAGCCCATTCTGACTTCTGACTCCTGACTTCCTTTGCGGACCACCGTGTTCCATCAGGCCAACTTGTCCGGAAACGCCTCGCCCGCGCGGACCCGCATCAGCGGCCCCTCGCGACCACGCATCAGCACCGTGTCGCGCGTGCCCCAGACCAGGTCATCCTTCTCGGGACAATCCAGGTTGTAGTGCAGCCCGCGGCTCTCCCGACGCGCCTGCGCGCACCGCACAATGAGGTCCGCCACCGCCTGCAGGTTGCGCAGCTCGATGAGGTCGCGGTCGACGTGCCAGGCCCAGTAGTACTCCTGGATCTCCTGCTTCATCATCACCAGGCGACGTCGGGCGCGCTCCAGGCGCTTGTCGCTGCGCACGATGCCCACGAAGTTCCACATCAACCGGCGGATCTCTTCCCAGTTCTGCGTGACCATCACCTTCTCGTCCTGGGGGACGGAGGCACCCGGGTTCCACTCCGGCACCCGCACGTGCGCCCGGGGCCTGAGCGCTTCCACGTCGATGGCGGCGGCGCGCGCGAACACCACGCCCTCCAGCAGGCTGTTGGAGGCCAGGCGGTTGGCACCGTGCAGGCCCGTGCACGCGGTCTCTCCCACGGCGTAGAGGCCGGGGATGGCCGTGCGTCCCTGCAGGTCCGTGACGACGCCACCGCAGATGTAGTGCGCCGCCGGCACCACCGGGATGGGTTGGCGCGACATGTCAATGCCGTACTGCAGGCACCGCTCGTAGATGTTGGGGAAGCGGCGACGCAGGAACGCGCGGCTCTTGTGCGTCATGTCCAGGTAGACGCAGTCGTCGCCGGTGCGCTTGAGCTCGGCGTCGATGGCGCGGGCCACGACGTCACGCGGCGCCAGGGAGCCCAGGGGGTGCACGCCGTCCATGAAGCGCGTGCCGTCGCGACGCTTGAGGATGCCGCCCTCTCCACGCAGCGCCTCACTGATGAGGAAGCTCTTGGCCTCCGGGTGGTAGAGGCAGGTGGGGTGGAACTGGATGAACTCCAGGTCCGCCACCGGGGCGCCGGCGCGCCAGGCCATGGCAATGCCGTCGCCGGAGGCCGTGTCGGGGTTGGAGGTGTAGAGGTAGGTCTTGCCGGCGCCGCCGGTGGCCAGCACCACGCTGCGCCGGGCCTCCACCGTGAGCACGCGGCCGCTGCGCGTGTCGAGGACGTAGGCGCCCAGGCACCGGTCCTTCTCGTGGCCGAGCTTGCGTGCGGTGATGAGGTCCACCGCGTGGTGATCCTCGAAGAAATGGATCCCCTTGTGGCGCCGGCAGGCCGCCGTTAGACCGCGGATGATCTCCTGGCCGGTGATGTCTCCGGCATGAAGCACCCGACGCTTGTGATGCCCACCCTCCCTGGCCAGGTCCCACTCCGCCGCTTTGTTGGTGCGCGCGAACTTCACTCCCAGCTGGGTGAGGAACTGGATGGCCTCCGGTCCGCGCTCCACCACAAAGGCCACCGTGCGCGGGTTGCAGAGGCCGGCGCCGGCTTCCAGGGTGTCGGCCACGTGGTCATCAAAGGAGTCATGGGGGCCCACCACCGCGGCAATGCCGCCCTGGGCCCAGGCGCTGGCGCAGTCATCCACGCGGCGCTTGGTCATGATGGCCACCGTGCCGTGGCGGGCGGCTTCCAGGGCAAAGCTGAGGCCGGCGATTCCACTGCCGAGCACCAGGTGGTCGAACTGCAGATTGGCGTCCTTCCTTGGCACGGGCCTGCTCCTCAGGAGCGCGTTGACAGGCCAGAGTGGCCCATGCCAAGAGGCGCCCGTTTTACGGCCCCCGCGCCACACCGCAGACGGCTGTGACGTCGGAGATGCCTACAGGATAACCTGATGATTCATCCCAAGTTTGGCACCAAGTACACCTGCTTCTCGTGCTCGGCCAAGTACTACGACCTCAAGAAGCCCGAGCCCAAGTGCCCCAAGTGTGGCGCCGACCCGCGCGAGGACCCCGCGCTGAAGGCCGCCGAGAAGGGCTCCCGCAAGGAGGCCAAGGAGGACGCGTTCACCGAGGAGTTCGAGAACGAGTCCTTTGAGGCCGACGTGGACGAGCTGGTGAACGACGACGACGGCGACGTCGAAGAGGAAGAGCCCGAGGACCTGGGCGTGGACGAGGAGATCTGATCCCTCGGCTCCGAGGGCAGAGCTCCGTGGCCCCGACGCCAGGGCCTGGCATTCCTGCGCGCGAAAAGCCCTGTTGGGGTGATCCCTGGCGGGGCTTTGTCGTTCCTGCGCCGTTCCGCCGGTGCCCACGCTGGGGAGGGCCTGCTGCACCAGGGCCGGACCACGGTGACGACGAGGGGAGCGCGGTCGATTCGGGTGCCAGGGGCCGTCGCGACGACGAGGGAGAGCGCGGTCGTGCAGGGACCTGGGAGCTGGGACCTGGGACCTGGGACCAGAAAACGACCGGCGGCGGCCGAGGCCGCGTCTGCAAAGGCACCAAGCCCCGACCTTGCTGGCCGCTGGCGCCGTTCCGCTGCGTCGGGGCTCTGCGTTGGTGGCGGTAGGGGGCCGGGCCGGAGCGTGTGGCGGGAGCGCGACGGAGCAACGGCGTGGCGTCCGTTGAGTGAGCGCGTCGAACGCCTCGAGCGCCCGCTCACGGAGGGGCTCCGGGAACGGACGCCTGCAGGAGATCCAGGGAGGGATGACCACCGTCGTCGCGGCGGGGGGAGCCCCGGATTGAGAAGGGCTCCCGCGTCCGCCGACGCGCGTGGGTCAGGACACCTTCTTGAACAGTTCCTTCTGGCTCTTGGTGGTGCCGTGGTTCTGCAGCGCGTTCTTCCGCTTGCGGCCGCGGCTGTGCTTCTTGCTCTTGCGAACGGTCTCGGTGTGACTGGTGGGAGAGGGCACCGGAGCCTCCTGCGCCTGGAAAAAAGGGGAGCGGGCACGTAGCAGCAAAGGGGTGCCCACATCAACCCAGATCAGCGTCGGGACTCCAGTCCCTTCCGCTCCTCCTTGAGCAGGGCCTGGAGATGCTGCGCCCAACAGGTCTGCCGGCGGGCGGCCAGCGCGTCGGCGGCCTGCGAGGCCTCCACCAGGCTCAGGCTGGCCATACCCAGCACGCCGTGGACGGCGGTGGCGTCGTCGGGGTCGCGGGCCAGCTCCTGGTAGACCGCGCGCAGGTCCTTGTGGGCCACCTGCGACTGCACATACGCCGCCTCCCGCCGGGGCAGCTGCGTGGCACGATGCAGCGTCTCCACCGCGCGCGGCTCCCGCCGGCCGATCTTGATGAGCGCCTCCAGCGTGCGCTCCCGCATGCCAAACAGCGCGCTGGCGGGCGTCTCGAAGGGCTCCGGCAGGTCGCCGGGAGCGGTGGCCTCCGCGTACACGTTCAAGAGCGTGGGCAGCTCCGTGGCGGTGCCCATCTCCCCCAGCGCGAACACCGCGGCCACCGCCAGCTCCTCGTCGGGGCCGGTGGCGGCGGCAACCAGCACCGGCATGGCCGCGCGGTAGCCTCCCGTGCCCAGCGCCACGGCGGCCTCCGGCGCAAAGCGCTCCGCGGTCCCGCCCTTCACCACCTCCGCCAGCACCTTCCCCGCCACCAGGATGGGCTCCCGACGCTCCGTGCCGTCGGGGAGGACGTAGATCACCTCGTCTCGGTCCGCGGTGAGGTTGCGCCACCCGCGGTCATTGCCACGACGGGCCGGCCACGGGGCGCTCACCGGAGCCCGTGGCGCATCCTGCGCGGCCTTGGCCTCCGTCAGCAGCTCACGTGCGGCGGAGAGCAGGTCCGGATCGTCGCCATCACGCTCCGCGCGGGAGACCGCTCCGTTGAGCGCGTCCTCCATGGCGCGGGGCCAGCGGGCCTTGCGCGGGTCCAACACCAGGGCCAGGGCCTCGTCGGCGGCCTCCACGCGCGCGCTGGCCAGCGGGGGCGGGCCACGCAGTCCGCGGTAGGTCATCGCCGTCCTTCGACCGACCTCCTGGTAGAAGTGCAGGTGCATGGCCGTGATGCGGAACGCCGCGCGGCCCGGCCACGGATTCACCGAGACGTTCAACGTGTCCTGGTACGCGCGCTCCGCCGCCCGCAGCCGTGCCACCTTCTCTCGCGCCTCCGCGCGCGACGCCCAGGTGATGCCCAGGTCCCGCAGGCACAGCGGGTAGTCCTGGAACTGGGCCTCCGCCAGCTCACCCAGGCGGTAGCGCGCCTCACTCCGCGCCTGTCGCGCCTGCGTGGCGCCACCACTCACCCGACTGGCCTCCGCAATCACCGTCTCATACGCCACGCGCGCGCCCGCGCGGTCCCCGCGGCCCTGCAGTCCGCGACCCCGACACAGGTGGATGAGCGGTCCGGCCGCGGGCTCGTCGGGGAACTGCTCGGACTTGAGGTCCCTGCACGTGGCCCACAGACCCTCGTAGTCGGCCGCGGCGGTCAGCGCGGCCACGCGTTCCCGCAGCTCCACGCCGGTCTTGGGACGGGGCGGACGGGGCGCGGCAGCGGGTGCACGCGGCGCGGCGGCGGCGGGCGCCTGCGGCGCGGGAGCGGGCGCACTCTCGACGGGAGGGGCGGCCTCCTGGGCACCGGCCACCGCGGCGCCCAGCAGGCCCGCCAGGACCAACGCGCGGGCAAGTGGCTTGGGTGGCACCTGTTCCATGGCGGCTGGCCTCTGGCCGTGCACGAGGAGGAAGCGCGCGCCGGCGGCCGGGGAATCTACTCCAAGCCGCGCCGACTCAGATCCGGAAACAGTACCGGAACATGGGCACCACGAGGAGAAGCACCAGCGCCAGCGCCAACACGGTGGAGACCAGCGACGCCATCCGCGCCGTCTTCACCTGCTGCTCCCGCGACGCCGGCTGGGCCTCTCCCAGGTAGTAGAGGACCGCCGGGGCGACCGGGCCGATGAACGCGGCGAGGAGAAGCCACAGCTCCGCGTCCCGCTTGCGGCGCTTGGCCATGTCCTGGCTGATGGTGACGGAGAAGAGGACGCTGGCACCCCAGAGCGCGGCGATCAGGAACGCGTCGGACATGAGCGCCGCCCCCGGGTGCGCGTGGTGATCACTTCTTGGGTGCCGCCGCCGGCGCGGGCGCGCCAAAGCGCTTGGTCTTGTAGGACGCCTGCTTGCCCTTGATGGTCAGCACCGCGGCCATGCCCTGCGCGGTGGTGCCGTCGAGCATCTGCCACTGGATGGCGTCGGCGGGGCCGGGGTTCAGGTACAGGCTGTTGGCCAGCGTGTCCGGCGCAATCACCGTCTTGCCGGCGAGGTCGGTGGCCTTGCCGCCCGCCTCCGCGATGTTGCCGAACGCGCCGAACGGGATGTTGTTCTTCTGGATGAACTCGGCGAGCGCGGGGTCACCCACGTTGGCCTCGTCGTGGATGCGGTCAATGGCGGTGGCGCCTTCCTGGCGGGGCGGACCGTGGCTGATGAGCACGGGCGTGCCGGTGGCCTGCTTGACCAGCGCCGCGGTGGCCTCCACGTCGGAGGGGAAGTAGCGGCAGCCTTCCGGGCAGTGCAGGTAGGTGGGGTTGTGGTAGCCCGGGATGCTGATCACCGAGACGTCATCCGCGTTGAAGAGGCGGATCTGGGTGAAGTCGAACAGGTTCTTGTGGGTCTTCTGCGCCTCGGCCATGCCGGCCACCCAGTGGCTCTTGCACTCGCGGTTGCCGACGATGGCGAACACCGGCAGGCCACTCTCCGCGAGGGTGGAGAGCACCTTGGTGACACCGGCCTGGGTCTCGCTGCTGTCGCCCAGGAAGAGGATGGCGTCCGCCTTGTTCTCGGCGAAGAACGCGGTGGCGGCCTTGATGTTGGCCAGGTTCTCCGGCGCGTCCTCCTTGATGTCGGAGATGACGCCGAAGACGAACTGGTCATCCGGGTCCGCGGCGGTGCGCCTGAGGATGGCGCCGTCGCGCTCATAGGTGACGCCGCCCACCTCCACCGTGGCCTTCACGTTCTGGGTCAGCGGGCCCACGCACGCGTCATCCGACTCCTTCTTCCCCGGCGCGGCGGCGGTGGGCTGCGCGGGCTGGGCAGGCTGCGCGGGCTCGGCGGGCTGGGCCGGCTGGGCCGGCTGGGCGGCGGGCGTGGTGGCAGCGGGCTTGGCCTCCTCCTTCTTGCAGCCGAGCAGCAGAAGGAAGCAGGCGGCGGCGGCAGACACTCGTCTCATGGGATCTCCGGGGTGACGTTGGCAGCGCCCGCCGCGGTGGCCATGGCGGGGCGTTGCGTCAGGACGCAGAAAAGGAGCGCAGCGCTAGCACAGGCGGGGCGGCTGTCAAAAGCGCGCCGCCGTCACGTGCCGCAAGGCTCACTCCTCTTCCTCGTCCTCTTCCACCTCGACCTCGTAGGCGCCCATGCTCTCCAGGAGGCCCTCGAGCATCTCCGACGTCTCGTTGGTCCAGGCCTGCACGCGGAGCGTGGTGCCCTTGGCGCGCGCGGTGGGGGTCTCCTCCCAGTCCGTGTCAGCGTCACGGTCCAGCACCCACTCCTCGGAATCCAGGCCGAAGTCCTCGAAGACCGGCGGCATCTCCTCGCCCCGGCCTTCCATGATCCAGCCGAACCACTGGTTGAGGGCCTTGGCTGCCTGGCTGGCAACGTCGGCGCTGTCGAACACCCCGATGATAGAGACTGACTTCATCCGCGGCTCCGTCTGGCACCTTGGGGAAGGTCGGCTCTGCGCCCCGTGCTGGCGGGTGTAACGCCCCGCCGACTTCCCGGTAGCGGGACGGATACTGATGGGGCGTGCCTTTCTGCAAGCGGTCAATCATGCGGTGTGAGCGCTTGCGTGCCTGGTGGCGCTTGCGGCAGGCGGGCCACACCCTTCCCCGGGCGATTGCCTGGGGGCCAACCGATGCGTACTTGGTGAGGTCGATCTCCCCTCTTCCAGGCCTCACGTCCTCCATGAACCACGCCTCAAGCTCCCTGGGTCCCATGCGCTGGGTGCTGCTGCTGGCCTCCGTGCTGCTGGGGCTGGTGGTGGTGGCCGAGCTGTGGCTGGGCAACGACCCGCAGGCGGGCGCATCCACACCCGTGGCAACGGCCCCGGCTCCGACGCCACCGCCGCGCGCCGCGCCCGTCCCGGAGCCTGAGTGGGACGAGCCCACGTCGTCGGTGCGGAGCGCCAGGACGCTCAAGGGGGTGGTGCGTGACGCCGTCACCGGGGCGGGCGTGCCCGAGGCGCGGATCCGGGTGGGCGGCGCGGAGGGGCACTCCGACGGGAACGGGCGGTTCGTGGTGGAAGGCGTGGCGGAGCGGGGCCGCGTGCACGCGAGCGCGGACGGCTACCTGGCGACGGAGATGGACCTGCCGGCGGGCGAGGAGATCACGCTGCGGCTGGAGCCCACGACGCTGCTGCGCCTGGTGGTGGTGCGTCCCAACGGCACCCGCGTGCCGGGCGCGCGCGTGGAGCTGAGCCCGCCCAATCCGCCGCGCAGTGGCACCACCGACGCACGCGGTGAGCTGCGGCTCACGGGGATCGAGCGCGGCGCCTACCAGGTGAACGCGCGCTCCCCCGACGGACGCGAGGCCGCGAGCGCGGAGGTGGCGCTGCCGGAGAAGGGCCACCAGACGGTGACGCTGACGTTGGGACCGGCGTCCAGCGTGGCGGGGAGCGTGACGGAGGCGGACGGGGCGGCGGCGCCGGGTGCCTCGGTCTGGGTGGAGTCCGACGACGGCGTGCGCCTGGGCAATGCCACCACGGGCAGCGACGGGACCTTCGAGGTGGGCGGGCTGGCCACCGACGGGAACGTGGTGATCCACGCGGTGCGGGGCGGACGGCATGGCAAGAGCGGCACGGTGCGTCTCCGTCGGGGCGCGCACGAGACGGGCGTGCGGATCACGCTGGAGAAGGGCGGCGCGGCCATTGGCGGGCTGGTGATGGATGACGACGGGATGATGGTGGCCGGCGCGCGGGTGGAGCTGGCCCCGGAGTGGCAGGGCGGGGAGGCGGTGTGGGCCAGCGTGACCACCGGTGACGACGGACGCTTCCTGTTCGAGGACGTTCCCAACGAGCATCACTACGACGTCACCGCGCGCCTGGGTGACCTGGAGGCCGTGATGGACGACGTGCGGCCGGGCAACACCGCGCTCATCCTGCAGCTGTCGGCCTCCGCGATGATCGAGGGACGCGTGGTGGACGAGGCGGGGGCGCCAGTGACCGCGTTCCACGTGAGGGCGGAGTTCGCGCGTGACGTGGGACCCAAGAACCCGCAGGGCGGGATGGTGCGGCGCGGGATGGACAAGGCGCGGGATGTGGTGGACGCCGACGGGCGTTTTTCCCTGGGACCCTTCCGTCGTGGGCGCTACGAGGTGGAGGTCACCACCGTGGATGGCCGGATGGGTCGCGGGCAGGGCGACGTGCTGGGCAAGGCCAGCGTGGACGTGGGCGAGATCAAGCTGCGCAGCTCCGGCGTGGTGACCGGGCGCGTGGTCTCGCGCGCCGACCAGAACCCCGTCCTTGGCGCGGTGATCTCCCGCTTCGCGCGGGGCGCGGAATCCGCGGTCACCGGCGTGGATGGGCGGTTCACCATCCGTGTGCCGTCGGGAGGGAACTGGTTGAACGTCTCGCACCCCGGGTTCTTCGAGAAGCGGATCAACGCCGGGAACATTGATCCCCATGGCGCGCCCGTCGACGTGGGCGACGTGGTGCTCATCCCCGGGAGCCGTCGGGAGATTGAAGGGCGGCAGGGCTTTGGTGGCGTTGGCGCACGGTTGAAGGGGGATCACGGCAAGGTGGTGGTGGAGTCGCTCATGGACGAAGGAGCCGGCGCGCGCGCGGGGCTCAAGGCCGGAGACGTCGTCCTCTCCGCCGACGGAGAAGACCTCAGCGGCAAGAGCGTGCAGGAGGCCGTGAGCAACATCCGCGGCGAGTCCGGGAGCACGGTGTGGCTCAAGGTCCGTCGCGGGAACGAGGTGGTGGAGATTCCCGTGCGTCGGGAGCCGGTCAACATGGGGGGCCCATGACGACGGAAACCGAGGCCGCCCGCAAGCGCGCGCTCTGGCTGCTGTTGGCCGTGGCGCTCTCCCTGGCGCTCTCCATGACGCCGTGGGGCAAGTACGTCCTCTACCCCTTCAAGCTGTTCACCACGTGGGTCCACGAATCCGGTCACGCGTTGGCGGCCATCCTCGTCGGCGGCGACGTGGTCTCCATGTCCATTGAGCCCAACACCGAAGGGCTCACCCGGTCCCGGTTGCCCTCGTCCATCCTGGCGCGCGCCGTGGTGAGCAGCGCCGGCTACATGGGGGCCAGCATCTTCGGCTGCATCCTCCTGGCCGCCACGCGCCTGCACCGCTTCAGTCACGCCATCATCTACGCGCTGGGCGTGGCCATGCTCCTCAGCGTCGTCATCTGGATGCGCAACCTGTTCGGGATTGGCGTGGTGATCCTGCTTGGGGGCGCGTTGGTGCTGATGGGCAGACACGTGCGCGGACCGGTCTCGCATTTCATCCTCACGTTCCTGGGCGTGCAGGTGGCCCTCAACGCGCTCTTTGACATCCGCGTCCTGTTTCACCTCGAGGAAGGGACGCACTCCGACGCCGCCAACATGGAGAAGCTCCTGCTCATCTCGGAGACGTTCTGGGCAGGGTTGTGGATGCTGGCCTCCGTGCTGATGGTGGTCGCCACCCTGTGGCTAACCCGAGAGAAGGAGCTGCCCAGCGAGCGCTCCCGTCCTCGTCCGCGTTTGGCCCCGTCAGAAAACTGAGTGTGCGCTGGCGCGTGCGTCAGGCTGCGCCGCACGGCCGAGCGCGGGGTCTCGTCGTCACTTTCCGCGGCACGGCGGGTGCACATGAGCGCGCCCTCTCGCGGGGGAGATTCGGGATTTTGCGATGGCCGCTCGGAACGCGGTTCCCACGACACTCCTGTTGATGTGCGCAGCAACGCTTGGTTGTCCCATCCCCGGCCCCGGGGGAACGAGCAGCAGCACGAGCTCCTCCTCCGGCAGCGCGGCACAGGACGCCGGAGGGCACGTCCATGACGATGGCGGAACCGTTGGCGAATCCGACGGCGGTACCGTGGTCGACGACGGTGGCGTGGGGAATGACGACGGCGGAGCGGGTGGTGACGACGCGGGCGCGGGCGATGCCGACGGCGGCGCGGGTGGTGACGACGGGGGCACCGGCTCCGACGGAGGACTGACCGCGCCCGACGCCGGAGTGTTCGAGCCGACGCAGGGCGAGTGGGACAGCACGATGATCATCCCCGGATTCGGCGGGGACGGCGCGCGGGTCACCACGATTGTGAAGGGCGACAACGGCGACATCTACGTGGGCGGGCTCTTCACCGCCGTCAACGGCGCGCCCGCGTTGAACGTGGCGCGGTGGGATGGTGACCAGTGGCACGCGCTGGGTGACGGGCTGGACGGCATGGTGATGTCGCTGGCGTTGGGCCCCGACGGAGCGCTGTACGCGGGCGGTGAGCTGGTGGTGGACGGCCTGACCGGTACCGCGGTGGCCAAGTGGGATGGCTCGACGTGGACGTACCTCCCCGGCGAGTTCACCATGACCGACTGGCCCGTCTCCATCCGCTCCCTGCTCTTCGACGGGAACCGCCTCTACGTCACCGGCGCATTCGAGGCCATTGATGGTGGCACCGCCGCGGGCGTGGCCGTTCTCGACGAGGGAATCTGGGTTCCGCTGGCACGAGGACAGCCCATCATCGGCAACTCGCTTCTCCGCAACACCGGCGGCGACATCTGCGTGGGAGGTATGTTCGAGTCCATTGACGGCGTCACCGCGAACAACGTGGCGTGTCTCAATGGTCAGACATGGACGTCGCTGGGACCGCCCCCGCCGCAGACGGAGAATGACCCGCCCCAGGGCCTGCCCGGGGAAGTGCGCGTCCTGCGCCAAGGCCCCGACGGGGCGTACTACGCCGGCGGTTACTTCGTGTTCATGCTCGACCCGAACGCCGGCATCTACCGCGTGGGATTGGCGCGCCTGGAGAACAATGTCTGGGTGCCGTGGGCCGGCGGTGTCGACGGTGGATTCATCAACGTGGTGCGCGCGTTGGAGTTTGACGGTGCGGGCCGCGCCTATGTGGGTGGATGCTTTGCTTCCGTCGGGGAGGGCGGTGACGTCGTGCTGTCACCCTACGTGGCCTACCGCGAGAACAACGCGTGGCAGACCATGGGCACCGGCCTGGCGAACCGCCTGGGCTTCTTCCTGGGCGAGGTGATTGGCGCGCACGCGGTGCTCCCAGAGCCCGACGGAACGGCGTGGATTGGGGGCATCTTCTCCGAGGCGGATGGCATTCCCGTGCAGAACCTGGTGCGCTGGGGTGGCGCCTCGTTCGAGCCGGTGAAGGCGGCCGCCCAGGAGTTCAACGGCGTCAACGGTCTGCTCAACGTGGTGGCGCCGGACCGCGAGGGTGGTCTGCTCGTGGGCGGTTGGTTCAATGGCGTGGCGGGGGTGCGGGCCACGAACATTGCGCACCGTCGGGCGGATGGCACGTGGGAGCCTCTGGCCGACGGGCTCAACAGCACGGTGCGCGCCATCCTCCGCGCCGCCAACGGCGACATCTACGCCGGTGGCGAGTTCTACGAGTCAGGCGACGCGCAGGTGTCCTTCCTGGCGCGGTACCGCGCGGGTGCGTGGGAGGCCGTGGGCGCGCTCCTCGACGGACAGGTGACCGCGCTGGCCGAAGGTCCCGACGGGACGATCTACGTGGGCGGCGACTTCCTGGCCGCGGGAGCCACCGGGCTCAACCGCGTGGCCCGACTGGAGAATGACACGCTGGTTGCCATGCACGACGGGTTTGACGGTCGGGTGACGTCGTTGTTGGTGAAGTCAGATGGTGCGCTGTTCGCCGGCGGCCTCTTCCAGAGCTCGGGCGCGCGCACGGTGCGTGGCGTGGCGGAGTGGAAGGGCGGCCAGTGGGAGCAGGTTGGCAGCGGTCTCAACGGCGCGGAATACGACTACGCCTCGACGCTGGCGTTGATTGGCGGCGAGCTCCTGGTGGGCGGCAGCTTCGACGAGATCGACGGGCAGTCCCTGCCGGGCATGGCGGTGTGGGACGGCGCGGCGTGGCACAACCTGGGAGGCGGTGTCTCCTCGGCGAATGGCGGCCTGGTGTTGGTGACGTCGGCGTATGAGTACCGCGGCGGCGCGTTCGTCACCGGCATCTTCGACCAGGCAGGCAGCGTGCCCGCGAGCTTCGTGGCCTACTGGGACGGCGCCAATTGGCACGCCCTCGACGAGGGATTGAACGATCTCGCCGAGTCGCTCGTGGTCAGCGGAGACTCGCTCTGGGTGGGCGGGCCGTTCACGGGCGCGGGTGGTCGGCCGTGTCACGGTATTGCGCGTTGGGTGATGGAACCCGCGCAGTGACGTCACATCGCCAGTGAGACCCGGCGGGACTCCGCCCAGTCGTCGCCGAGCTGTTGGAGGCGTTCCGCCGGGATCACACGCTGCGCGATGCTGAACAGGACGCGCTCCTCCTTCCCGAAGTGCTCCCGCGTCAGCTCCAGCGCGTCCGCCATGTAGTCGCGCGCCTCCGCGGCGCTGCGAGCGTGCATCGCACGGTCAAAGAGCTCCTCGATCCGTTCGTGCTCCGCGTGCATGACGGCGAGCGGACCGTCAGGGCCGATTCCCTCTTCAATGGCCGGGAAGAGCAGCGCGTCCTCCAGCTTGGCGTGTGAGATCAGCGCGGAGAGCAACGGGCCAATGGCGGCCTGGCACTCCTCCATCGTCGTGGCGCGCTTCAGCGTTGCTTCCACGTTGTCCATCATCGGGTACAGGGCGCCGTGCTCGCCGAGCAATGCGTCGGTGATCTTCATGCGTGTGTCCTTCCTCGTCGTCAGGCCCCAGCCGCCGGCCGGAGCGAATCCCAACGTCCACTGCGCTTGAGCTGCTCACACCGGAACGCGCCCAACGCCGCGGCGCCAATGGCTCCCGCCAGCGGGGCGAGCTCGTGCGTGCGCACCTCCAGCGGCGGCGCCTTTGCGCCCTTCTTCCCGCTGTCCGACGCCAGCGCCTCATTCAACGCCGCCACCAGGCCCTGGTCCTTGGCGAGACCGCCGGTGAGAAGCACCACGCCCTCGGAGCCAATGGCGCGCAACAGGCGGGCGAGCCGTCCCGCGATGCTGAGGTGGATGCCCTTGAGGATGTCCGGCGTGGTGATGCCGCGGCTCACCATGTTGATGACGTCGGTCTCCGCGAGCACGGCGCAGATGCTGGACACCTCCTCCGGGCGGGAGGCCTGCAGGCTCAGCGTGCCCACGTCCTCCAACGGAACACCCAGGTAGCGCGCAATGTTCTCGACGAACTGCCCGCTGCCACTGGCGCACTGGCTGGTCATGCGGTGGGCCAGGACGCGGCCACGCTCGTCGAGCTTGATGGCCCGGGCGTGCAGCGCGCCGATGTCCAACGCCGAGCGTGCCGAGGGATCCAGCACCAGTGCACCACGTGCGTGGGTGGTCATGCCGTAGAAGTGACCGGTGCCAAAGTGGATGGCGTCGCCGTCGCCGGTGCTGGCCACGTAGTCAAACGTGGAGGGATCCACGCCCGCCTGGACACATGCCTGCTCATACGTTGCGCGCGCCACGTCGCCCACGTTCCGACGACGGATGCGCTGGATGGCGGTGGTGAGGATCTCCGCGCGCTCTCCCGCGCTGCTCCGCACAATGGCCACCTTGATGGAGCTGGAGCCCGCGTCGATTCCCGCCGTGAGATGGATGGAGTCGGTCATGGTGCGCTCCTTAGGCCGCCGCCTCGGAAGGCCGGGCAAAGTTGGGGAGGATTCCGCCGCGACCGGCGCGTGCGTCGTCGAGGGCGAACAGCGCGGCACCCAGCGCGCCCATGTAGATGCTGTCCGGGTGGGCATTGAGCTTGATGGCGGAGCTGTAGTTCTCGTCGACGAGATCCCGGAGGATCTTGGTGGCCATGGGGTTGTTGCAGACGCCGCCGGTGAAGGTGAACTCATCCTTGATGCCGCCGGAGCGGGCAAGCAACGACATGGCGCGCAGCATGATGGCGCGGTGCAGTCCGGCAAGGATGTCGGAGCGTTGTTGTCCCAGCGCCAGACGTTCCCGCAGCTCTGCGCCGGCAAACACCGTGCACGTGGAACAGACCTTCACCGTGCGTGTGGCCTGCATGGCCAGTGGTCCCAGCTCGTGGAGGCCCAGGTTCAGCTCGTCGGCGATGTAGCCGAGGTAGCGGCCGCAGCCGGCGGCGCAGCGATCATTCATCTGGAACGACGTCACCACGCCGGCGTGATCCACCTGGATGGCCTTGGTGTCCTGCCCGCCAATGTCCAGGACCGTGCGCGTCCCCGGAAACACGCGGTGCGCGCCCCGACCGTGACACAGGATCTCCGAGCGGATGGATTGCTTGGGGAACGGCAGCGTCTGACGACCGTACCCGGTGCCCACGAACGCGACCTCCTCAATGGGCATTGACTTCACGTCAGCGACGATGCCCTTGAACGCGTTGCGCAGTCCCTCGTCGACCTCCCCCTCACGCTTGAGCACCCGGACGACGGCGCGCTCCATGATGGCGGGGATGTCCCGGGGCGGGCCGCGCGTCTCCACCTCGAGGATCGCGCGGTCGTAGCAGCCGACCAGCGGTTCGAACGGCAAGCCCTCCTGGCGGGACAGCTTCTCCGCCCCGGCCACGAACGCGGCCCCGGCGAGATCACGGAAGAAGTCGCTCCTGCGCGGCGCGCCGCCGAGGAAGAGCCGGGGAGCGTCGGTGGCAACGTCGTCGAGGATCCGTGAGAGCGCGGGCTGCATGGTCTTGCGCGCGTCGCGGAGCAGGAGGCTGCGCCCCAGCTGGGCCATGATGACGTTGCGCAGTTCCGCCAGCTCGTCCAGGTACACCTCCAGACGGAACGCCTCGCGGATGCCAGGAATGAGCGCGCGGATGCGGTCTCCCGTCGGGGCGGGAATGCGGGCCGCGGCGCGTTCCAACATGGAGAAACGCACGCTGGTGAGCGCTTCCTGCCGCGCCACGGCGCACGCCACCTCGTAGTTGCTGCGACTGTTGGTGATGCCCCGACCCACCATCTCTCCCTGCTCGTCGAGGAGGATGGCCTTGGTGGTGGTGGAGCCCAGGTCGATTCCGACGACGCACTTCACGCGTAGCTCCTCTGCCGGCGTGCATCCAGCATCTGCAGATAGCTCTGCACCCGGTTCTCGATGTTGGACTTGCCGAAGTAGCGGGGATCCACGAGGTCCGACTCAATGAACCCGCCGGGAATCCCCGTGCGCTCCTCGAGCTGGCGCAGGATCAACAGCTGACCGACGCTGAACGAGTTGCAGCTCTTGACGCTGTTGATGAGGAAGCCATCCGCCTCGTACTTCCGGATGTAGCTCTCGAGGAGATTCACGCGCTCGGGCAGCGAGAGGTTCGTGTAACAACCCAGGCAGTAGTCCGCGAGGCTCTCCAGCGCGTGGTCGGGGTTGTGACGGAAACCGGTGTCATACAGGCCACCCACGCGCGTGTACGTGCTGGAGACAACGGTGGCGCCTTCACGGCTGAACATCTTCCAGAAGTCGAAGAAGTTGGTCCAGTTGGGTGGCCCCTCCACGACGAGACGGTACTTCTCGTTGGTCATGATGCCGTCCGGAGTGACCGGGCCCTCCTTGCGCGCCACGCGGTCATTCACCTCGGAGAGCAGCTCGTCGTAGTACGCCACGGCGTCCTCACTGCCGCGGAACGCCGAGAAGATGGGGCCCACGTAGTAGACACCGCCGAAGTACCCGTCGATGGGGGAGGGGCGGTGGCGCGCGGATTCCCAGACGGAGACCAGGTTGTCCTCGGCCCGGCGGGAAAGCTCCATGCGACGCTCCAGCTCACGCATGTCCAGCTTCTTGCCCGCCACCTGCTCCATCACCGGAATGACGTCGCGTTTCAGCTGCTCCACGACGTAATCCCGCATCTCCGGCGTGATGGCGCCGTTGCCCTGGTAGGGCACGTGCAGCATGACGACGGGACACTGGTACTCCTCCCGCAACAGCTCGAACCACTTCATGAACGTGAAGCAGCCCGTGTACGAGAGCAGCAGCAGGTCGGGCGGCGGGAGCTGCGTGCCGGTGGGGCCGATGTTCCCGCGCTTGAGCATCCCGATGTCGCACTTCACGTAGGCGCACACGTCCTCGGAGTGACCGGCCTTCTCCGCTTCCGCGATGAAACCGGCGGAGCGCTTGCGCATGCCGGATTGCAGCGCGTTGATCTCCGGGAGCACGGGCAGCATGTCGAGCGCGCCGATGAGCTCGGTGAGATTCCCGGGCACAAACGTGTAGACGACCTTCTTCCCTTCCTCCTTCGCACGGGCGAGCCGGTCGAAGTGGTCGGAGATCATCTGTTTCTGACGGAGCTGGCTGCGATCCTTCTCGGTGGCGGGGACGTCGCGAGCGGATGCGGATGTGGATGTGGTGGAGACGTCGGTCATGACACGGCACCCCAGAGCTTGACGGAGTCGGAGAAGGCACCCGCCTGTTCACGGATGACCTGGAACTGGCCGGTGTTCTCGGCGAACTTGAAGCTGGTGAACGGCACACCCGCGCGGGCGAGCGCGTGCTCCAGCATGGGTTGGTCCAGCAGCGCGGGATCACAGAACGAGGCCGCGGCGAAGATGACGCCGTCCGCGTGGCAGTCCCGCACCCGCTGGATGAGCGCGGCGCCTTTCTCGTCGGAGCCGATGTAACGGGAAGCCGTCTCCCGGCCGCGGGTCAGGAAGGAACGGGCCAGGCCCTCCACCGCGAGCATGTCATCGGTGAGCTCGATGTCGCCGTCGATGTAGCGGATGCCGAGCTGGAAATCGTCGTCGAGGATGTCGCAGCCCGCCTTCTCCAGCGTGCGGATGAGGTCCACCGGTGGCTGCTCACAGAAGGAGCCCACGAGCACCACGCGCACGTTGTCGAACGGCTTGGGCTCGCGTCGCTTCACCGCCTGGATGAACTCGCGCACCAGCTCCTCGTGCTCGACGGCAGGAAGACCCGCACCCGCACGCACCACGGTGTACGCCTCCGTGGCACGCACGCGGTGCGGCTCCTCCCGACGGATGGCATCCAGCTCCATCAGCGCCCGACGACGGGAGTTCTCCGCAACGATGGCCTTGCGCAGGTTCGCCTCGGTGAGGGGCTGGGCTCCGCGCGCCTCCAGGTCATGCGCAATCCGACGCAGCTCTCCGACGTAGAAACGCCCACCCAACCCCCACGCGAAGTTCTGCGGCAGGTCCAGGTACGCGGAGTATTTCTCCGGGAACAGCATCTGCCACATGCCGCCGAGGTTGCGGATGACGTCGCAGATGGACGGGAAGATCATGCCGTCCAGCGGAGCAAGGTAACCGCCGAGCGCAAGCTCGATGGTGCTGCGCGGGATGTGACAGATGTACGACTGGAAGAACGAGTCGCCGCGGATGATGTCAAGCTGGTCCCCACCGCCGAAGATGGCGACGGGAAGACAGCCCATGGCTTCCAGCAACGGACGCGGCGCATAGATGGGCATGTAGCCCACGGCGAGGCCGCCCGGATTCCGCTCCTTCCACGCCTTGACGTGGCGGAGCTCGCGGTCGTCGAGGAGCGCACGCGCTCTCTCGAGCACCGGCGCGGCCGGGTCGTGGGCGTGCTCGGTTGAGACGTTCATCTCCATCAGGGTCCTCCATGAATCTCGACGGGAATCAGCGGGGCGCGCCGCACCGACGTCATCCGACGCTCAACGTCCTCCTGGACGGCGCGGAAGGGGTCGTGGTCGATCAGTCCGGCCAGCAGGATGCGGTGGAGCGTGCGGGCAACTTCCCGCGGTGAGCCGTGGCGTCGTGGGCGGTACCAGCTCCAAACCCAGTTGATCATGCCAAAGAGCGCGTAGGTGCTGCGGTCAACCTCAGCGTCGTCGGCGGGGAGGCGCTCACTATGCATGAGCTCGGAGATGATCTGCCGTGCCATGCCGAAGTACGTTTCCTTGAGCTCGCGCACCACGCGTCGTCGACGAGGTGGGAGCGCACCCGCCTCATGAACCAGCACACGCATGATGTCCGGGTTCTCCGCCACGTAGGTCACGTGGTTGAGGATGAACGCGTGCAGCCGCCCCTCCGCGGTGACACCCAACGCCACCCCGTCACGGGCACAAGCAATCAACGCCTGGAAGGCACCCGTCTGCAGGGCGAAGAGGACGTCTTCCTTCGACGAGAAGTGGTTGTAGAAGCTGGCCAGCGCTTTTCCTCTCTGGCGGGCCAGCGCACGCATGGTCATGCCGAAGTAGCCGTGCCGCGCGATGAAGCGGGCCGCCACCTGGAGAATCTCCGCGCGGGCCTGTGCGTGGCTGTCCCGACGAGACTTCAGGCGTTCCTCCACTGGGGCGGGCGCCGCGCGAGGAACGCGTCGATGCCTTCGTTTCCGTCGTGACTCGGCAGCAGGTGGTCCACGTAGCGACGTTCCGCCGCCTCGAGCGCCGCGGAGAACTGGGCCAGCCAGCCGGAATCAACGCGCATGGCGCGGGTGGCCTGTCGGAGCGTGAAAGCGGAAAGCGGCTGCAGGTTGGTCCGGTACCATTCCAGGAGCTTCTGTTCCGGATCTCCGTCGAGAATCGCCGACACCCAGCCAAGAGCGTGCGCCGCTCTCGCATCCAGCTCTCCACCCGTCAGCAGCAGCCGTTCCGCCGTGGGAGCGCCCAGGCGCTGCGCCCCCAACGCGGCCAACACCGGCGGGAAGACGCCGAGCTTGACCTCCGGACACGCGAACACCGCATTGGGCGAGGTGAAGACCAGGTGGCAACACAATGCCAACTCAAACGCACCACCCAGGCACTTTCCCTCGACGAGCGCGGCCACCGGCACCGGGCATCCCGCGATGCTTCGCGCCATGGCATGGAACGAGCGCAGCATCTGGGCTGCCTGCTGCTTCTGATGCTCGGGAACGGAGGCGCCGTAGGAGAAGTTGCCACCCGCGCCGCGGATGACGACGAGCTGCAGCTCCGGCGCGGCAACGTGTGACTCCAGCTGCGCGCGCAGCGCGTCCATCATCACGCCGGTGAGGACGTTGCCCTTGGGCTGATCCAGGAGGATGCGGAGCACCCGTCCGTCCTCGAGCAGCTCAGAGCGGATCCCCGGCGTTTCCGCGGCGGCCATCACTTCCGCTCCCTGGCGGCTTCCACCATCTTCCGTCGGGCCGACGCAGGCTGGACGTCGAGAACCAGGTCCTGGTCGAAGGCCGCGCCCTCGGCGAGACGCTGGCGCAGTCGCACGAAGTCGACCTCACGCTCGTCGCGATCACCGTAGTGGAACGCGGGGAATCCGGCGGCCGCCTCGGTGTTCATGTTCAACGCGAGCCAGGAGCGGCTGGACTCACAGTTGGCCAGCCAATGCTCCAGCTTCTTCTTCCGCAGGCTCTCCAGCGTCCGACGGGTGCAGTCCGGGAACGTGTACATCAGGCGGGTAACCAGGCCGTCGACGGCGGCGTCGAGGCGGGAGAGGTCGATGGTGCACGTCTCCGCGACCGCCTTGCCTTGCCGGTACGCCTCGTCCTTCTTCCACTCGCCGTAGACCAGGCGGCCCAGCTCGTCGGTGTGGCGCTCCGTCTGGACCAGGGGATTCGCAATCCAGGCACCATCGCGGGTGCGGTGAGTCGGAACCACGTCATTGATGAGGCCAATGGCATATGCTTTGTGCGCGGACCACGGTTCACACAATGAAAGCGACTCCGCGGCCCGGGCATACCCCACGTAGAGATGGAGGAAATCGGTGGCGCCTCCGTCGGGGGCGGAGCCGTGGATGGGTCCGGCCTGGCCAAACCGCGCGTGATCTCCCGCCACGGAGAAATCACATGCCATTCCAATCTCCTGGCCACCGGCAATGCGCATTCCATTCACGCGGCAGATGACCGGCTTGTCGCACTGGAGGATGCCGGTCACCATGTCATTGAAGAGCCGCATGTACTGCAGGTACTCGAGCGGCCGGTTGGCATAGTAGGTGGCGTACTCCGCCGTGTTTCCGCCGGTGCAGAAGGCCTTGCTGCCCACGCCCGTGAACACCACCGCCACCGCCCGACGATCCACGCTGGCCCGACGGAACGCGAGGATGACGTCCTTGACCGCGGAGGTGGTGTACGAGTTCAGCTGCTTCTCGTTGTCCAGGCTGATCCACACCTGGTGCAGCCCCTCCACCACCTTTCCGTCGCGGGTTTTGACCGGTTTCTCCTCGTAACGGATGTGACGGAACGTGTGATCAGGGACGAGGTCATGGTTCTTGAGCTCAACCATCGGGCAATCCTCCTGGAGAATCAGAGTCGGGGATCCAGCACCACGCGGCGGTCCAGGCGATGGTTCGCCATGTCATCCAGCACGCGGTTCACGTCGGAGAGCGGCGCGTAGGTCACGGCATCCGCCAGCTTCACCTTGCCGCCGAGCACCAGGGGCATGACCTCCGCATAGCGGGCCGGAGCGCAGCCCCACGTCCCGTGGATGGTGGCGTCCAACGCCATGACATTGGACAGGCGCAGCTCCACGGGCGTGGGCGTGAAGCCAATCACGACCATGGTTGCGGTCTGCGCCAGCAGCGTGAAGGCGAGCTGTTGTCCCGCCGGAACACCGCTGCATTCAAAGATCCGCCAGCGCAGGGAAGGGACATCCCAGGTGCGGGCTTGACCGTGTGCCGCCTTGCGGACGTCGCGCGGGTTGCGGTCCTTCACGTTGATCACCAGGTCCGCGCCCTGGGCGGCCGCCGCCTGGAGACGCCTCTCGTCGACGTCACACGCCACCACGTAGGCCCCCACGGCCTTGGCCATCTGCACCAGGAATCCACCCACGCCGCCCGTCCCAACCACGAACGCGACGTCACCCTGGGCCAGCTCCGCCTTCCGGATTCCCTGCCACGCCGTGGAGGCCGCGTCGGCCACGACGGACAAGGAGCGCGCGTCGATGCTGGAGGGGACATCATCCAGCGGAACCAGCGCACCGGCCGGAACCGTGACGTGCGTGGCGAAACCGCCGTGGATGTCATTGCCGGGCATCTTCTGCTGCGGACACGCGTTCCCCCGTCCCGCGGCGCACCAGGCGCACGATCCGCAGGGAATGACGGCGGGAATCAGGACCCGTCGTCCGCGCCAGTGGGACGCATCCGGAGCGGCATCCACCACCGTGCCCATGATCTCGTGGCCCAGCACCAGCGGGAGCGCGTGGCGCGGCGCCACGGAACCGTCGGCGAACCCCAGGTCCGTGTGACACACGCCGCAAGCGCCAACCTCGACGACAACCTCACCCTGGGAAGGCGTGTCGATGAGGAGATCACGCTGGACCAGTGGCTTTCCCACAGTCTCCAGAAACCATGCGGTTGCGCGAATAGGCATGTATTTGTCCCTTCCCCATTTGCAGCGTGAATGCGCGGTCTGGTACACGAACGATCGTTCAGCGTCAACGAGTTCTCGTCGACAACTCCGCGTCAGATCGCGTAGTTCTTGCGGCAGAGGGTGGATGCAATGACAGCAAAATGCGCAGATAAAGCGGTGAACGAAAAGGATGCGCGAAAGCAGATGCGGCGCCTCCTGGATATCCAAGCGATCATCAACGGAGATTCGGTTCGCGCGGCGATCTCACCCAATGTGACGCTGGTGCAATTGTTGCGCGAGATTCTCGATCTGCCCGGCACCAAGCGCGGCTGCGACCGTGGAGAATGCGGAGCGTGCACGGTTCTCGTCGACGGGGCGCCGGTGCTCTCCTGTTTGATGTTGGCCGCGGACGTGGACGGACGACGGGTGGAGACCGTGGAAGCGCTGGCGCGCGGCCCGGATCTGCACCCCTTGCAGCAGGCATTCGTGGAGCTGGGAGCCACGCAGTGTGGCTTCTGCACGCCGGGAATGCTCATGAGCGCGCGAGCCTTGTTGGAAACGGAGTCGTCACCGTCGCGAGAGCAGATTGAGAAGGCGCTGGGGGGCAACCTGTGCCGGTGCACGGGCTACACCAAGATCGTCGACGCCGTGGAGGAAGCGGCGCGCCGGATTGGGAAGGAGGGAGCCCGTCATGGGTGAGCGTCGCTGGATGGTGGGGCGCCGGACTCCCAAGGGAGACGCGGCGGCGTGCGTGACCGGACAGGCGCGGTTCACCGACGACATCCGGCTTCCACGGATGCTGCATGGTCGAATCGTGCGCAGCCCGCATGCCCATGCACGCATTCTCGGCGTGGACGCGAGCGCGGCGATGCGGATTCCCGGTGTGCTGGCGGTCATCACCGGAAAGGATCTGCCGCATCCATACGGAATCATTCCGTGGACGCAGGACGAGCACGTGTTGTGCGTCGACAAGGCGCGCTACATTGGCGACGCGGTGGCGGCGGTTGCGGCGTTGGATGAGGAAACCGCGGCTCGGGCCGCGAACGCGGTGGCGGTGCATTACGAGCCGCTGCCGGCCGTGACGACGGTGGAACAAGCGTTGGCGCCTGGAGCGCCCGTCATCCACGAGGGCAACAAGCACGGCAATGTGCTGAAGCACGTGGAGCTTGCATTCGGCGACGTGGAAGCCGCGCTGGCCGCCAGCGACGTGATTGTCGACCTGGAATCGACGTTCGAGAGCACCACGCACGTGGCCATGGAGCCGCACTGCGCGATTGGACAGGTGGAGCCCCACGGCGTGCTCACGGTCATCAGCGCCACGCAGGTTCCCCACTACCTGCACCGGGAGCTGGCGCGCGTTCTCGAGCTGCCCATGGACCGCGTGCGGGTCATCCAGCCCAACGTGGGCGGCGGGTTTGGTGGCAAGAGCGAGCCGTTCGACCTGGAATTCTGCGTTGCCAAGCTGGCGATGATGACGGGAAGGCCGGTGAAGATCCGGTACACGCGTGAGGAGGTGTTCTACGCGCACCGCGGTCGTCACGGGATGCGCATGCGTCACCGCGTGGGAGCCATGAAAGACGGGCGGCTTACCGGGTGTGACGCGAAGATCGACATCGACGGTGGCGGGTATGCGTCATTCGGCCTGGTGACGACGTACTACTCCGGTCAGCTCCTGGCGGCTCCGCTGCACCTGCCGGCGTATCGCTTTGACGCTCGTCGTGTGTACACCAACAAGCCGGCGTGCGGTCCCAAGCGTGGTCACGGAAGCGTGCAGCCGCGGTTCGCATTCGAGGTAGCGGTGGATCAGCTGGCGGAGAAGCTGGGCCTGGACCCCATGGAGCTCCGACGGCGGAACCTGTTGGAAGGGGGAAATCGCACCGTCAATGGATTGCTGGTGCGTTCCAACGGATTCGCGGAATGCCTGGAGCGGGTGGAGAAGGCGAGCGGATGGAAGGAGAAGTTCCGCAAGCTGCCATTCGGTCGCGGGGTGGGTGTGGCGGGGAGCTTCTACATCAGTGGAACCAACTACCCCATCTATCCGAATGACATGCCGCAGAGCGCGGTGCAGATGAAAGTGGATCGGAGCGGGCGCGTGACGATCTTCAGCGGCGTCAGCGACATCGGCCAGGGCGCCATGTCCATGCTCGCGCAGATTGCGTGCGAGGAGCTGGGGGTACTGCCGACGTCAGTCCGCGTGTTGGCAGCCGACACGGACCTGACGCCGGTGGACCTGGGCGCGTACTCCAGCCGCATCACGTTGATGGCCGGAAATGCGTGCCTGATGGCTGCGCGTCAGCTCGGTGACAAGGTCCGCGACGCGGTTGCACGACGATGGAACTGTCAGTCCGTCGACGTGCTGCTGGCCGACGGTTGGGCCATGCGCCAGAGCGACACCGCCCAGAAGGTGGCCATCCACGACGCATTCCAGTGGGCAGAGACCGACGGAGGAACGCTGGGAAGCGTGGGCCACTTCAACACGCCCAAGGATGTGCACGGGTCGTACCGGGGCGGAACCATTGGTGCGTCGCCGGCGTACTCGTTCACGGCGCACGTGGCCGAGGTGACGGTGGACCCGGAAACGGGACGCGTGCGCGTGGAGAACATCTGGGCCGCCCACGACGGGGGAACCGCGCTGAATCCGCTGCTCGTCGAGGGGCAGATTGAGGGATGCGCCGTGATGGGACTGGGGGAGGCGCTGTTTGAAGAGCACACGTTCCACCCGTCGGGATTGCATCGCGGACCCACGCTGCTGGACTACCGCATTCCCACGACGGGCGACGTGCCGCGCATCCACCCGATTCTCGTCGAGACGAACGATCCCGTGGGGCCGTACGGTGCGAAGGAAGCAGGGGAGGGCCCGCTGCATTCGTCCATTCCGGCGATTGCCAACGCCATCCATGACGCCGTGGGAATCCGGGTGAACGCCGTTCCCTTCTCGCCTTCACAGGTGTTGAGGCTCTTGCATGCAAAGGAGGTGCTGGATGCTGCCGCTGCCCGCGTTTGACGTCGTGCGACCGAGCACGGTGGATGAGGCCTTGAGGGCTCTAGGCACGCCAGGCGCACAGCTTGTGGCCGGCGGAACGGATCTCCTCCCCGCGTTGAAGAACGACCTGGCGTCGCCGTCGGTCCTGGTGAGCCTTTCACGGATTGACGCACTCCGACACATCCGCATCCAGGACGACGGCACGTTGGTGATCGGCGCGGGCGTCACCCTCTCCCGCCTGGCCGAGGAGCCCGTGGTGACGCGCCATGCGCCGGCGGTTGCCCAGGCCGCTTCCGTCGTGGCGAGCCCGCAAATTCGCAATGCGGCAACGCTGGGAGGCAATCTCTGTCTGCCCACACGGTGCGTCTATTACAACCAGTCCGCGTTCTGGAGGGCGGCGCTGGGGCATTGCCTGCGGAAGGACGGCGACGTCTGCCACGTGGTTCCCGGCGGCAGGCGATGCGTCGCGGCGTTCACGGCGGACACGCCTCCGGCACTGATGGCGCTGGGAGCGCAGGTCGTCCTGACGTCGTCACGCGGCGTTCGCGCGTTGCCGTTGGCGGAGCTTTACGTGGCGGACGGGGCGAGACACGTGGCCAAACGCGACGACGAGATCGTCACCGAGGTGCGTGTTCCGGACTGCGCCCAGCCCGCGTGGAGCTCGTACCGGAAGCTGGCATCTCGGAGTGCCATTGATTTTCCACTGCTGGCGGTGGCGGCCGCGCTTCGCCTGGATCCCGACGGGCGCGTGGTGAGCCTTTGCGTGGTGGTCTCCGCGCTGGCGGCACAGCCCAGGGTGCTCAAGGGACTGGAGCAGTACGCGGGGAGCAGCTGGGATGATGCGGTGAGGAGGGACGTGGCGGAAGTGGCGCGACGTCAATGTCACCCGCTGCCCAACGTGCCGGGAGACGCGGAGTGGCGACGGGACGTCCTGGTCACCGAGGTCCGTCGCGCGCTGGAGCAGCTTTCTCCGCCAGCGAGTGGGCAACGTTGATCAGCGCTTGGCGGGCGCCTTCTTCTTGTCCTTGGGCAACATCTCCAGCACGTAATACGTCACCGCCCAGCGGTCCTCCTCGGAGAGCTGCGGCCAGCCCACCATGGTGGTCCCCGCGACGCCCGCGGTGACGGTCTTGAACACGTCCGCCGGCTGCGTGCCCTGCTTGAAGGGATCCTTGTTGAAGTCCCTGGGCTTGGGGTTGAGCGCAACGCCCGCGGGACCGTTCCCGTCGCCTTTCTCGCCGTGACAGAGCACGCAGTTGACCGTGTAGACGGCCTTCCCCTTGTCCAGCAGCTCCTTCGTGGGCTTGGGGGGCTTGGCGACGTCAGCAGCCAGGGAGATGGCCGCGGCCGCGGAGAGAAGCAGAGCAGCGCTGAGCTGCTGGAAATGACGGGTCATGGAGGCCTCCTGCCCACGCGGACGGGACCGCGCGGGAACGTTCTTGACGTATTCCATAGAATCATGGAATAAGAGAATTCGCAAATGGACAATGACCTTCGCGCCCTGGCGCTCGCCCACTACAGCAACCTCGCGCGCATCGGCCGTGCGCTCGCCAATCCCATCCGTCTGCGTCTCCTGGACCTCCTGCGTCAGGGGCCACGCAGCGTGGAAACCCTGGCGGAAGCGGCGGGCGTTGCGCTCACCAACACCTCCCAGCACCTGCAGCAGCTCCGCGCGGCGCGCCTGGTGGAGTCACACAAGGAAGGCCAGCGCGTGATCTATCGGTTGGCGGATGAGTCCGTGTCGGCGTTCTTTGCGGCGCTGCGCGGCCTGGCGGAGGTCCGGCTGCCGGAGATGGACCGGCTGCGCGGCGCGCTGAAGACGCTGGCGGACGACGAGCGCGAAGAGCTCCTGGCGCGGATTGAGGCGGACGAGGTGACGCTGCTGGATGTCCGTCCGTCGGAGGAGTTCCAATCCGGGCACCTGCCGGGCGCGCTGTGCATCCCGCTCAATGAGTTGCGTCGTCGTCTGGCGGAGATCCCTAAAGGACGCGAAGTGGTGGCCTATTGCCGCGGTCCCTACTGCCCCATGGCCCTGGAGGCCGTGAATCTCCTGGCTTCCGTGGGCTTCCAGGCGCGGCACCTTGATCTCGGTTTTCCCGACGTGGCGGCGTACCGCCCGCGGGGGCGCAAGGCACCTCGTCCGGGTGTGTCCGCGACCTCTGTTTCAAGAAGGAGAAAGGCGAAATGAAAAAGGCGTTGTTCCTGACCGTCGTGGGACTCCTGGTGGCGCCATCCGCGCGCGCGGACGAGCTGTTCATCAGCGTGGAGGAAGCCAAGGCACTGGCCGGCAAGCCGGAGGTCCGCTTCGTCTTTTCCGACGCTGAAAAGGAGTTCGAGAAGGGCCATATTCCCGGCTCCGTGGTGGCGTATGCGCATGACATTCCGCTGCTGGACGACGTGCGCGCGTGCAAGGGGCTCCCGCTGTGTGAGCCCAACGCGGCCAAGCTGATTGGCGGCGAGTTGGGGATCGACGCCAACACGCAGGTGGTGGTCTACGACGGGGGCGCCGGCGTCAACGCGAGCGGCAACTGGTTCCTGCTGGCGCTCTACGGTCACAAGAACGTGAAGATCCTCGACGGAGGCCTGGCCACGTGGAAGGCGCATGGTGGCGCGCTGGAGACCGGCGCGGCCAAGAAGCCGGCGGCCAAGACGTTCACACCGAGTGTCCAGTGGGACATGATCGCCTCGGTTGACGAGGTGAAGAAGGCCACGGGCGACGGTGCGCACTATCTCATCGTCGACGCGCGTCACAACCTGGATGAGTACACCGGCAAGACGCTGCAGGCGGGCATGAAGTCTCCCGGCAAGGAGGTCACGGTGGCTCGCGGCGGATTCATCCCCACCGCGGTGTTCTCCCCGTGGAGCAAGTACGCCGGCAACAAGGGCGGTGATGCGGACAAGCCGACGCTGCGCGACGCCGACGATCTCAAGAAGCAGCTCGAGAAGCTCAAGAAGAATGGCTACGACCCGAGCAAGACGGTCATCAGCTACTGCCACGTGGGACTGGGCCGCGGATCCTTCCAGTACCTGGCGCTGCGCAAGGCCGGTCACGCGAACACCAAGCTGTACGTGGGCTCGTGGAATGAGTGGGGCAACACGGAGTCGCTGCCGCTGGGCACGCCGCAGCAGTGAGAACCCAGGGAGGACGGCATGCTTGCTTTCGTCAAAGGGGCCATGACGGGGATGGCGTTTGGGGTCGTCCTCTACAAGGTGGGCGCTACCCGGTACTCGCGCGTCATGGGGATGCTCACCCTACGCGACACGAAGGTCATGAAGTTCGCATTCACCGCGATTGGCGTGGCCTCCTTGCTCTACGGATTGGCTGCCGCGCTGGGTGTTTCCGAGGGCCTTGGCCTGGTGCCCCGCGTCATGCCGTTCCTGGGTTACGCCCACGTCCTCGGCGGTGTGCTGTTTGGTGCGGCCATGGGCGTCTCCGGATTGTGCCCCGGGACCTGTGTTGCCAAGGCGGGCGGTCGGGGCGGGGAGAAGAAGTGGGTTGCCACCGCTGCCACGGTGGGATTGTTTGTCGGGGTGCTGCTCTATGCGGCGCTAAAGGATCCGCTCACCAACGCGGGCATCATCGCCGTCAACCAGAAGCCGCTGACGCTGCACGGCGTGTTGGGACTCCCCTATGGCGCGCTGGCCCTGGCGTGGGGTGGGCTGTTCATGGTGATTGCGCTGGTGGTGGACCGGCTCACACCGGAAGCCTCGTATGAACCCGCGCGCGAGCGCACCACGGTGATGGACTACATCCGTGGCGAGTGGAGCTGGGGCGCGGCGGGAACCGTGGCGGGAATCCTCGTCGTCATGGCCACGTGGCAGGGCGGCTACCTGGGGTTCTCCGGCGGTGTGCTGGCATTCGTGGGTTGGGTGTTCCACCTGGTGGGCCATCCGCTGGAGCTGGTGCCTCGTATCAACGACGACATCCTGTGGCGCGCCGCGCTCTTCGTGGGACTGCTTCCTGGCGGCTATCTCGCGCGGATGTTCTCCATCCCGTCCCGGGCCGCGGTGGCCCAGCCGGTGGAGCGCGTGCTCGACGTGAAGGCCATCATCACCACGTTCTCCGCCACCACCGTGATGTGCCTGGGAGCCATGATTGGCGGCGGATGCACCACCGGTGCGTTCATCTCCGCGTGGCCCACGTTGTCGCTGGGTAGCCTGGCCATGGCGGGAACTTTCTTTGCGGCGTCCATGGCGACGTCCAACGCACGCCTCCTGGTCCTGCGCTCCCTGGATCTCACCCAGGCGCAGCTCCGCGGCGACCGCGTCTACGACTGAGGGCGAAGCGATGAAGAAATCCGTTCGCGTGCTTTTCGTCGGTGTCATCGTCGGGCTGCTGGTGGGTTGGCTTGGACTGCGTCGTCACAACGCCGAGCTGGAGCAGAAGGTGGCCACCAGCGGGCAAGGAGCAACGCCATGAAGCGCGTCCTGGAACCCGTGGGCTACGCGGTCCTGATCCTGGTGCTGGGCTTCTTGAACGTCGCGGAAGGTCGACGTCAGGCGAGGCTGGAGCAGCAGCTGCCGCTGACGCCGAAGGAGCTCTATCAAACGCTGGCCCGCGCCCAGGTGCAGGTGGTGGATGTGCGCCCGGATCCGTCGGAGAACTACGAGGGCACGCACATTCCCGGGGCCATCCCGTTCCCCGGTTGTGACGCCAAGGCGGTTCCCGAGGTCATCCAGGAACGCATCCTGCCGTCGGTTCCCACCGTGGTGGTCTCCGACGAGGGGAGCCGGGCGGAACACGGGAAATGCCTGGGCTACTTCGTCAATGCCCGCAACCTCGCCGGCGGGATGAAGGCATGGAGTGAAGCAGGCCTGCCCGAGGATTCCGGTGAGTACTCCCCGCCCAAGCCTGGCGCGGGAGGCGGTTGTCTCTGAGCCCCCGTGAGCTGCCATGCCATTTTCCCGTCGTGACGTCCTGAAGAACCTGTTGGCAGTGGGGGCGGCGGGCGCCGCGAGTCGCGCGGTGGCCCAGCAGGAACAGCCGCTTCCCCACCCGGTCCGCGTGGACGACCCGCGCACCGCCTATCCGGACACGAAGTCCACCGAAGATCTCTATCGCCAGGAGTTTGCCGGCACGTATGGCGACGGTGAGGCCCACGGTTTTGCGTACCACTGCGTGAATTGCCAGGGGAATTGCGCGTGGGAAGTCTGGGTCCAGGACGGGCGGGTCACGCGGGAGAACCAGTCCGCTTCCTATCCGCAGATTGCTCCGGACATTCCCGACGCCAACCCGCGCGGCTGCAACAAGGGCGTGCAGCACTCGCAGGTCATGTATGAGGCGGACCGCCTGCTGTACCCCATGAAGCGCATGGGGGAGCGCGGGGAGGGAAAGTGGAAGCGCATCTCCTGGGATGAAGCCCTCACCGAGGTGGCGAACCAGCTCTACAAGACCATGCTGGAGAAGGGCCCGGAGGGAAACTACATCCACGTCGGCGCGGGTCTGCTCACCGAGGCGCGCGCTGCGTCAATCAAGCGGCTGGGCACGCTGTTAGGGGCCGTGCGTCCGTACATTGCCAGCTACGTGGGAGACATGTTTCCCGGCGCGTCGGTGGTCTACGGCGAAGGGAACATCGGCTGCACCTACGACTTCCTCTACACCACCAACCTCTCCATCTTCTGGGGCTGCAACCCCAACACGTCGCGCATCCCCGACGCGCACTACATCTGGGAGGGCAAGTACAACGGCTCCAAGGTGGTGGTGATCACTCCGGAGTTCAATTCCACCGCCATCCACGCCGACCTCTGGGTCCCGCTCAAGCCCGGCTACGACGGTCACCTCGCGCTGGCCATCCTGCAGCGGATGATCGAGAAGAAGCTCTACCAGGAACGCCACCTCAAGGAGCTGACCGATCTCCCGCTTCTGGTGCGACTGGACACCCGGGAGCTGGTCCGCCTCCACGATGTCGACGAGGGGGACCCGCGCTTTGACAAGGCCCTCCGCGCCATCTTCGCGGGGGAGGGCGCCAAGGACCATGAGGTCTTCCTGGCGTTCAACACGAGGACAAAGAAGTTCACGCCCCTTCCCGGTTGTGAGGGAAGTACCGTCGACACGCTGCGGCTGGAGGACATCTCCTGGAAGGTGAACCCCGCGCTGGATGGACGCTGGAAGCTCAGGCTGAAGGACGGCAAGGAGGTGGAGGTCACCACGGCGTTCTCCGTCATGAAAGAGGAGCTGCGTCGCTTCAGCGCGGAGAAGACCGCCAGGCTCACCGGTGTGCATCCCCGGATTGTCGACGAGCTGGCGCACGACCTGGCCACGGCGAAGAATGGCGTCATCACCATGGGCTTCGCGGTGGGTAAGCACTTCAATGGGATGCTCTCCCAGCGTGCCATTGCGGCGCTGGCCGCGTTCACCGGCAAGCTGGGTCCGAATGGCGGCCTCAACACCGAGAACGAGTGGAACATCACCGGGCTGCAGGGACTCTCCGGCTTCGACGGTCGCTACACGCACCGCTTTGCCTCCGGCTTCGTCAGTGAGTTCGTGCTGGGCGAAGGCATGAACGACTACGAGAAGCACTTCGCCGACGAGGACGTGCGTCGCAGCACCGGGCAGGGGAAGGCGGAGTACCGCAAGCAGGTGCAGGCGCTGCTGGACAAGAGCGCCAATGACCCCGGTGAGAAGCAGGGCAAGCCGTACTGGACCACGGTGGAGACGTTCCTCCTGTTCGCGGATTCCCGCTTCCGACGCAACAAGGGCAGCTACAAGGAGGCGTTCCTCAAGAAGGCCAGGTTCATTGCGTATGGCGACGTGCGCATGAGCGACTTTGCCACCTACGCGGACATCCTGCTGCCCTGCGCCTCCCACTATGAGACGTGGGACATCCGAACGAATCCCGGCTATCACCGCTTCGCCAACCTGGCGGTGCCTCCCGCTGGCTTGAAGCGCGTGGGTGAGGCGAAGTCGGAGTGGGAGATCGCGGTCCTGCTCGTCGAGAAGCTGCAGGAGATTGCCACCCGCAAGCACCGCGAGACGGGAGACCAGCGTTACATCCGCATTCCCGACGCCGCGCACACGCAGTCCGGCTTCCACGCGATGGATGAGCTGGTGAAGGAATACACGTTGGACGGACGCATCCGCTCCGACCGCGACGCCGTGGAGTATGCGCTGGAACACGTGGACCAGTTCAAGCCGAACACACCGAAGACGGTGGTGGAGCGCGGCGGTTTCCTGGTGCTCAACGAGAAGGCGGGCAAGACGTCACCGCTGTACAAGGACAAGCCGTACAACACGTTCGAGAGCCAGCTGTTCCTGCGCCATCGCTTCGAGACGGTGACGGGGCGGCTGACCTTCTACGTGGACCACCCGTTATGGATTGAGACCGGCGCGCATGTGCCCACCGCGCGGGAGCCCATTCGTCCCAAGCGCTTCCCGTTCCTGCTCATGACGCCGCACGCGCGCTGGTCCATCCACTCCATGTACAAGACGTCACCCATCCTGCAACGCCTGCAGCGTGGCGGTCGCCCGTACGTGATGATCAACCCGGACGTGGCCCGTGCTCGCGGCATCTCCGACGGAGACGAAGTCCGCATGTTCAACGACATGGGCGACGTGGTGCTCATGGCGAAGATTGCACCGGGCGTGCCTCCCGATGCCGTCGTCATGGAGCATGGCTGGGAACCGTTCATGTACCGACGGAAGAAGGGTCACAACCTGCTCGTGGGGGACATGCTCAACCTGCTCGAGGTGAGCGACGGCTGGGGTCACCTGAAGTTCGGCACCAACTGGGACGGGAACCAGCACGCTTACGAAGCCACCGTCGACCTGGCGAAGGCCTGAGGAGGATCCATGTCCAAGCGACAACTGGCCATGGTGATGGACCTGAACAAGTGCATTGGCTGCCAGACGTGCACCGTGGCCTGCAAGACCCAGTGGACCAATCGCAATGGCCGCGAATACATGTATTGGAACAACGTCGAGACGAAGCCGGGCGCCGGCTATCCGCGCAAGTGGGAGGACATGGGAGGAGGCTTTGACGCCGCGGGCAACCTGCAAGAAGGCGTGGTGCCCAACCGTTCCGCCGATTACGGCACGCCGTGGGATCTGAATCTCGACGAAGCCGCCCTGGGCCACGAGATTGAACCGCAGGGAACCCCGCGCGTGGGGCCCAACTGGGACGAAGATGAAGGCGCGGGTGAGTTCCCGAATTCCCACCTCTTCTACCTGCCGCGCATCTGCAACCACTGCTCCAACCCGGGATGCCTGGCCGCGTGTCCTCGAGGGGCCATCTTCAAACGGGACCAGGACGGCGTGGTTCTCGTCGACCAGCAGCGGTGCGAGGGGCTGCGCTATTGCATTGCCGGGTGTCCGTACAAGAAGGTCTATTTCAACCCGAAGATCTATAAGTCGGAGAAGTGCATCTTCTGCTTTCCGCGCGTCGAGAAGGGACTGCCGCCGGCGTGCGCTCAGCAGTGCGTGGGACGCATCCGCTTCGTCGGCTACCTCGACGACAAGGACGGGCAGGTCCACAAGCTGGTAAATGAGTACAAGGTCGCGCTGCCGCTGCATCCCGAGTACGGCACGCAGCCCAACGTCTTCTACGTGCCCCCACTCCCGGGCCCGCCCAAGTTCGACAAGGACGGCAAGCCCATTCCCAACAGTGAGCGCATTCCCATCTCCTACCTGGAGAGCCTGTTTGGCAGCGGCGTGCGTCCCGCGCTGGCGACGTTGGAGAAGGAGATGAAGAAGCGCAAGGAGGGCAAGCGCTCCGAGCTCATGGACGTTCTCATTGCGTACAAGCACAGCGAGATGTTCCGGATTGGCGCGCCGCAGGAGAACGGCCTCGTGCAGATTGGTCGCCGTGGCGTGAAGGCGGTCTCCGCGCCGCCGGTGAGGTGAGTCGTGGGAACGCTGCTGTTCGTCATGGTGGGCTTGCAGGCGGTGGTGAGCGCCAGTGCCGGGGATCCATTCATGACGTCGGAGACGGTGCTGGTGCAGGAGGTGAAGGGCCCCATTCCTGACCGCGTTGACGACGCGCTGTGGAGATCCATTCCACCGGCCACCGTGCTCGCCTATCCCCAACATTCATTGCATCTCAACGACAAGGTGGCGAACGCGGCGCTGCAAACGGCGAAGCCGAGGAAGCTGTCCGTCCGCGCTGCGGTCTCGTCGAGCGAGATTGGTGTCCACGTGGAGTGGGAGGACGCCACGGAGGATCGCATTCGCCCCGATGAGACGAGCGTCTTTGGCGACGCAGTGGCGCTGCAGGTTCCCCAGCGCTTCGGTGAGGGCATCCGCCTGCCGTACGTGGGCATGGGGGATGAGGCGAACCCGGTGGTGCTCTACCACCAGCGCGCCGCGTCGACGGGCCAAGTGGTGCGCACCGCGGTGGCGGCCGGCTTCGGGTCCTCCACGCGTGCGGCGATGGACGGAGTGCGGATGTCGCTGGGCTACGACGTCACCACGCACCGCTGGCGCGCCGTCTTCGTCCGTCCGCTCGTGGCGCATGGCGGTGACCTGCGTCAGGGGCTCATTCCGTTTGCGCTGGCGGTCTGGGACGGGAACCACAGCGAGCGAGGTGGCAACAAGTCGTTGACCGCGTGGAAGTTCCTGCGCGTTCCCAACCGCGCGCTAAGTGAACGCTATGTGAACGAAGTGGCGTGGGGCCACCGGCCAGGCGACCTGGGCGACGTGGCCAAGGGAAGGATCCTGGTGGAGTCGGTGTGCGTGGCGTGCCATCACGTCGGTGAGAAGCGGCTGGCGGCTCCGGGCATGGCGCCGGACCTCACCACCATTGGCGGCATTGCCAGCCCGTCCTACCTCCGGGATTCCATCACGCAGCCCAGTGAGGTGGTGGTGCCTTCGCCCAATCCCAATCAGCACCTGCGCCGTCCGCAGGCCCCGGGCGTGACGGAGGTCTTCCCCACCAGCGGTCTATCCGACTGGTCGACGGTGGATGCGCAGGGAAAACGGGTTTCGCGCATGCCCTCGTTCGGGACGATGTCCAAGGAGGACGTGGCGGCGATGGTGGCGTACCTGCGCACGCTGGGCGTCACGACGTCGACGGAACAGGAGGAGGCCCCATGAGACGGGTCATTGGTTTCTCCGTGGCGGTGTTGTTGGCGGCTGTCCCAGCGGGTGCCGTGGAGAAGGGCGAGGAGGTGGAGGTCACGTCCGGTGCGGTGACCGCGCTCTCCTGCGCGCTGGCGGCACGCGAGAGCGGCAAGCTGGATGGCATCACGGCGTGTCCGCTGGCGGAGGCGCAGAAGGAGATCGTCGTTGTCGACGTGGCGGAGATGCAGATCTACCGGATCTCCTCCCGCAAGGTGTTCCGCTTTGAGCTGGAGAAGGCGTTCGGCGGCGGAAGCATCGACTTCACCGGCAAGGTGGTGAAGTTGGACAAGAAGACCGGCGTGGCCACGGTTGACGTCGAGGAATACACCGTGGCGCGCAAGCCGAAGCCGGGTGCCTTCAAGGGGTGTCTGTGATGGCGCTGGTCCAGATTGGCCGTCCGCGCCAGCAAGGCGAGGAGCCGGACATCACCTGGGGACACACGCGTGCTCCGCACAACCGCGCTCCGTGGGCGAAGAACGTCCTGGTGTTCACCAGCGGGAAAGGTGGCGTGGGCAAGAGCACCGTGGCGGTGAACGTGGCCAGCACGTTGGCGCAGCGCGGGTTTGTGGTGGGCATCCTGGATGCCGACGTGTACGGGCCCAGCGTTCCGCGCATGCTGCAGGTGGAGGACGAGCGCGTGCGGTGGAATGACGACGGAAAGATGGTCCCGGCGGAGAACTTTGGGATGAAGGTGATGAGCGTGGGGCTGACCATGCCGGAGTCGGACACGCCGCTCATCTGGCGTTCGTCGGTGGCCACCGCGGCCATCATCCAGCTGCTGGACGACGTGGCCTGGGGCCCGCTGGACTACCTGATCATCGACATGCCGCCGGGCACGGGCGACGTGCAGCTCACCATGGCGCAGGAGCTCCCCATCACCGGCGCAGTGGTCCTGACCACGCCGCAGACCGTGGCCACCGACGACGTGCGTCGCGCCCTGCGCATGCTCCTGGAGGTGGGCGTGCCGGTGAAGGGCGTGGTGGAGAACATGAGCTGCTTCGTCGCGCCGGACACGGGAGTGGTGTACCGGCCCTTTGGGGAGGGCGGGGGACGGATGCTGGCGGAGGATTACGGCGTGCCGTTCCTGGGGGAGATCCCCTTGGACGAGCGCATCCGCGTGGCATGCGACGAGGGAACGCCGATTGCGGCGGTGGGTCAGGAGGGCGAGAGGGCGGTGTTCCACGGCATCGTCGACGCGTTGCTGACGGAGGGCAGGGGCGGCGCTGCGCTACGTTGAACATGCCCAGCGCCCTCATATCGCGGTTCCCATTCAGAGTGACGGGGGAAGTGATGGCCCTTGGCCGTGGAATCGCAGACAAGAATGGCTGCGCCACGGGGAATTTGAAGGCGCTTCGACCACCGATGCCCGCAGGTTCACGATATCGACGGCGTCATTCCCCGTGGCGCAGCCATTCTTGTCTGCGATTCCGCGGCCAGTAACCAGCGCTTCGCAGGTGCCAGGTTCACCCTCCGCCACGGCCAACTCCAACGGGAGCCGCTCCGTGCTTCCCGTTGAAGTTGTCACGCTGCGTGGCTCCATCCGGCGGAGGTCGCCGCGTTGGTCCAAGGGAAAGCGGCACTTCATGCCGCAGTCCGAAAGTGCCGGCAGCGTTCGCTCTCGTGGACGGGCCGGCACGTTCCCCGACGTGGCACGGGTGCGGGCGTTCGCAATTCCACGAATCGGAGCGGTGCCCGCACCCTTTCGGACTGCGGCATGAAGTGCCGCTTTCGCTCGGACCAGCGGTGCGCCAGCTGCGACCCGGAGGTCACGAGGCGCGACAACTTCAACGGGAACCGCGGTAGCTGATCCGCGCTTTCCCATGGCCGTCGCGGCCTTCCCCAGGCCAGTCAGAGGCCGAGTGAAGCACGTCGCACATGGTTGAGCTCCGCCGTCTGTCCCGACCCGCGCCGCGCACCGACCTCGTCGGGACGAATTGGCGTCACACCCGCGGCAAGCAGCGCATCATTGCCCCACGCGCGAGTGACGTGGTTGAGCACCGCGGCAATCTCCTCGTCGGAGAGGCGCGACATGGATGGCATGGCACCCACGTAGCGCTGCCCCTGCACCTGGATCTCACCACTGAGCCCGTGCAGCACCACGTCGATGAGGTGCGCCCGACGCTCCGGTGAGGCAAGCAGCAGCGGTGCGTGACCCTTCAGCGGGGGAAAAACACCCGCCAAACCGGTCCCTCCCTCCTGGTGGCACATCCGGCATTCACGCGTGAACACCGCCGGCCCCACGTCGCTGCCGACGTTGCGCGGCGTTTCCACGCGGGTGTCGGGCGCATAGTGCGCGGCCAGGTAGTTCACCACTCGGCTGGCCACGTCGTCGCTGATGCGGGCGCCATAGGCCTGGAGCATCTTGTTGACCGTGGCCTGCCACGCCTCGCGGGACAGCGGCGGCTGCATGGTGATGTACGTGGTGGCGTGACACACGGAACAGTGCTGCTCGACGAGCTCCCGGTCATTCCCTTCCGCAAGTGGCGGCGTGTTGAGCGGGAATCCCGCCACGGCGTACGTCGCGTGGGGCAGGGCGGGTTGCGGCGCGGGCTGACGCAGCGTGCCCATTCCGTGAGGCTCGTCGGCCGGCTTTGCCGGAGTGGGGGGCGCAGCCGTCGTCGGAGCGGGAGGCGGAAGGGATTGCTCGCACCCGCCGAGCGCGAGGAGCACCAGCAGACGCGAGGCCTTCATGCGGACCTCCCCACGACGATCTTCTGCCGATCCCACCGAGCCATCATGTAGCCACCCGGGTTCCACAAAGGATCGTCGGTCTGCACGCTCCCCGCCTTGTCGGTGGCGCGCACCACCAGTTCTGTCTCGCCGGGTGACGTCGGCGTCCACGCGGTGGTCCAGGTGCGGAACGCGTGGTTGCCATGGTCCTCGCCCAGCGTCGCGTCCTGCCAGGTTTGTCCTCCGTCGGCGGAGAGCTCCACGCGACGAACACCGTCACGACCGGAGAACGCAATGCCACGCACCGTCACCGGCATGCCGGCGGGAATCTTCTGCGTTCCGTCGGGCGCGATGATGAAGGAGCGGAGTGGCATCCGGCCAATGGGAACCTTGTGGAACGCCTGCTTGGCGCCTTCCGGCGTGATGTGACCGCGCGGGTTGTCGGGAATCTTGTACGCGGTGGCCATCCAGAAGTTCTTGTCCTCCTCGGTGAGCACGCGGATGTTGGTCAGTGATTTGACCCAGTACGTCGAGAAATGGCCCGGCACGACGAGGCGCAGCGGGAAACCATTGAGCAACGGCAGCGGCTCACCGTTCATGCTCCACGCCACGAGCGCTTCCTGCGCCACCTCGGAATCCACCGGGAGCGACTTCAGGTAGCGCTGCGAGCCCATCCCCTCCGGCCCGCGCCCGCGGTCCAGGCCTTCACACTGCAGGTGCACGGCACCGCGCTTGATGCCCGCGGCGGAGAGCAGGTCGCGGAGACGCACGCCGGTCCACAGCGCGCAGCCCATGGCACCGTGGCCCCACTGCGCGCCGGGGATGCGCGGCTCGAACCTGCTGCGGGAATTGCCCGAGCACTGGTTCACCGCCGCCACTGAAACAGGCTTGAAACGCTGAAACAGATCGGCCAAGGACCACTGCTGCGGTCGTTCCACGTGTCCGTCGAGCTGCAGGCGCCAGGTGGCCAGGTCCACGCGCGTGGGATGCCCATCCAGGTGCCACCGCACAAAGAACGCGGAGGCCGGCGTGAAAGCGTGCAGGAAATGGTGACGCGGCGTCTCAAGCTGCACGGGCCGGTCGGTGAGCTGGATGAGTGGCGACTTCTCCGGGAGCGTCACCAGCGGTCCCACCGAGTTCCAGTAGGGATTGGGCCCCGGTCCGGTGAAGGCCGGCAGCGGCTGTTCCACCTGCGTGGACGTGGACGCGCGCGCACCCGCGGCCAGCATCCCCGCGCCTACACCCGCCAGCTTCAGCAGATCCCGACGGCCAAGCCCACGCCCACGCGTCATGATGCCTCCCCCCGTCGGGCTACAAGCCGCATGCCACCCGGAGCGCCGGTGTGCCGCTCGTCGACAAACGTACCCGGGGGGTGCGCCGCGTGAAACATCCTGAAGCAGGGCGGCGTCGGCGCTGAAACGTGGCCCGGGCAATCCCGCGGGGGCCCGGATTTGACCGCCCGCGTCACACTGGGGATGCTCCCGGCCGGGTCTCCATGACGACTTCCCAGCCATCCGCCGCGGACTTCACGCTGCCCGGCTACACCGTCATGGACCGACTGGCCCAGGGCGGCATGGCCACGCTGTACCTGGCGCGGGCGACGGGACCGGACGGGAAGCTCGTCGTCATCAAGCGGCTCCGGTCGGACCTGTCCGCGGACCGCATGTTCGTGGACATGTTCCTGCAGGAGCAGCGGCTGGTGCAGCTCCTCAAGCATCCCAACATCGTCCGTGTGCTGGAGGTGAGCCAGACGCCCGGCGCCGAGGCGTTGGTGATGGAATTCCTCGACGGACGCAACCTGCTGCAGGTGGCGCGCACGTGTCACAAGCGTCAGGGCCACGTCCCATACCCCATCCTGGCGCACGTGTTGTGCGAGACGCTGGAGGGGTTGCACCACGCGCACACGCTGGTGGGTGGCAACGGAAAGCCCTCCCCGCTGGTCCACCGCGACGTCAGCCCCGACAACATCCTCATCACCTTCCAGGGCAGCGTGAAGCTGCTGGACTTCGGGATTGCCAAGGCGGTCAACGCGCGCAGTGCCACGCGCACCGGCGTCATCAAGGGGAAGCTGGGTTACGTGGCGCCGGAGACGGTGCTGGGGCTTGGCGTCGACGCGCGCGCGGACCTCTTCTCCGTCGGTGTCTCGCTCTACGAGATGCTGACCGGCGTGGAGCCCTTTGGCGCGGAGCAGGACGTGGAGGTGGTGCGCGCCGTCTGCTCACGCACGCCGCCCGCGCCGCATGAGGTCCATTCCGCCGTGCCCGTGGCGCTGTCCCACGTGTGCATGCGCGCGCTGGCCAAGGACCGTCGACAGCGCTTCCAGACCGCGCGCGAGATGCAGGAGGCGTTGCGCGGCGCGGTGGGACGGGACGTGGCGTTGATGAGCCGCGGGCACCTGGCGGCGTTCGTGGAGGTGCTGTTTCCACCGGAGGTGCGTCGTCGACTGGCGGGCGCGCGCGTGGCCCCCCCTCCGACGAGCGAGCCCGCGATCATGGACGAGGACAAGGCCCCGCCCACCGAGCTCATGGAGGTTCCGGTCTTCGCCACCAGCCGCATTCCCGCTCCCTCGCCAGCACCCACCGGGCTGGAGGTGCAGGCCACCACGGAGGAGATTGCGCCTTTCTCCGCCGCCACGCCGAACACCGAGCCGGACACCGTGACGGGGGCGCGTCCGGCGTTGCTGCGGGAGGGGCCGGAGCCCACGGAGCCGGAGCTCACCACGCCCTTCGCGCTGCCTCCCAACGACCCGCTCCTCTCGTCGTCACCGGCGTCCAACGCGGTCCTTCCCAAGAGTGCTCCCGAAGATCACAGCGAGGATCCCACGCGTCGCGGCTCACCCGTTGTCACGTCGGAGGAGTCGCTTCCCCTGGTGTCCGACCGCTGGCTCCTCCCGGTGGTGGCCAGTGCGCCGCGTGTCCTCTCCGACCGCTGGATCATGCCGCTCCCCGAGGTGGACCCGGACCTGACGCGTGAGGAGGAGAGCGTCACGGTGCCCTCGGAAGCGCGCGACGCCTTGATGGCCGAGATGAACCGCCTGCTGGGCACGGGGAAGGACGCCGCGGTTCCCGCGCAAGCCGCGCCGCAGGCGTTGTCACCGTTCCGTGCCATCAGCGCGCCGGCGCCGCTCCAACCCGCGGGAGCACCCGCGCTTGACGAGGACAACATCCACGGCATGGCCACGTGCCCGGAGCTGAGCGTGCTGCCGGTGCTGGTTCCCGCCAGGCCGGCGCCCATTCCCACGCGGTTGCCGGCGGAGGGCGTGCGCGCCACCCCTCGCCCGCAGACGCCGCCCGCGCCCCGCCCGACGCCACGCGCGCCGGAGCCCGTCGAGAAACGCGCGCCGTTGTGGGCGCCCCCGCAGGGACCTTCACGCAAGCGTGATCCCGGCGCGGCCGCAGTGGCCCTCAGGCCGCAGGGCGTCCGGCGACGTTCCCGCTCCGCGCTGTTCGTGGTGGTGATGACCGTGCTGGTGGCGGGTGGTGCCGCGGTGTGGATGGCGCGGTCGCACGTGAGCGCGGCCAGGACGGGGAGCCGCTGATTCCCGTCGTCAGCCCAGCAACAGGATGCTGGAGAGCTGGGTGAGCACCTCACGCATCTGCCAGAGGACCTGGAGGTGCTGCGTCATCTCGGGACCCTGGCCGCGCACGGTACGCGCCAGCGCCTCGCTTGCCGCCTGGAAGGGACGCTCCAGGGCCAGCAGCCGCTCGGAGAGGGCCAGGATCTGCGCGGTGCGGGGATCCGGGGCGGCGTCGCGCGCGGCGTGGTGGGGCGCCATGCGGACGAACGGATCCTCCTCGTGGGCGCGCAGCTTGGCCTCCAGGGCGTCACGCTGGGCCTTGAGGCTCTGCAGCTCAACGCGCACCTGCGAGGCCTCCCGCGTGCGCTGGTTGGCCTGCTCCGCCACCGCCGCTGCGGTCTGTTCCGCCGTGACGGCGCGTTGCAGCGCGGTCTGCTCCGCCATCTGCGCTTCCAGCATGGTCTGCGCCACCATGCCCCGCAGCCGCTCCACCTCGTGCGCCAGCGCTTCACCGTCCAGGGACGACAGCGGCGGCGTGTGCCGCGGAACCAGCGCCTGCAGGCGCACCGTCAGGACGTGCGCGGAGACCAGCGGGAGCTCCACCACGTCGTTGGCGCCGGCCGTGAAGAGCGCGCGGGCGGGGTCCGCGCCGGCGGGAATGCAGGCCACGCGCGGGATGGTGGGGAAGCTGTTGCGCAAGGCGGCCAGCAGCAGTCGCACCCACTGCACGTCCGGCCCGGCGACGAGAACCACGAGCTGGAACGTGCCGCGCTGCAGCTCGGTGCGGGCCGCTCCGCCGGTCTCCACCAACGTGCACGCCGCGCCGCCTTGTCCCAACGCCTTGACCACAAACCCTTCCGGGTTGCCCGTGGGATCCACCACCACCACGTTCATCCGCGGCGCGACCACACCCAACGCCGCCAGCGTCTGCGTACGGCTGCCGCCGGTGCTGGCGAAGATGTCGCCGTCGTCCGCCTCGAAGATGGGCTTGTTGGGATCCACCAGCGGAGGGGCGGGGACCAGGGCCGTGGCGGGCGGCGCCGGAGGAGGGGCCGTGGGACGGGGCTTGGGGGCGGAGCCTGGCGCGCTGGTGACCCCAGGGCGGGGCAGGGGAGGCGTGCCGCGCTGCGGGCTTGCCGCGGGCGTGGGGGGCGTCCCAGGGGCACGTTGGGCCGCCTGGGGCGCGCCAGGAGGCAAGGGCGCGGGACCGGGACGTGGTGTGCCGCCGGAAGCCCCCGGGCGCTGCGGCGCGGGGCCGGGGCGCGGCGTGCCGCCGGAGCTGACCGGGCGTTGCGGCGCGGGCGTGGGTTGACGAGGG
>JBFMGU010000499.1:0-1868 GCA_040752415.1 Myxococcota bacterium | reverse complement strand
CCGGACTCCGCGACCATGGGGAATGGACGGCGGCTGCGCGTGGTGGACCGTCGACGGGCGCGGAACCCGCTCGGCGCTGGCCAGGGCGGCGAGGGCCCGCCGCACTCCAGGTCGTGGCCCGCTCCTCACGTCCGCAATCCCAATGGGCACAGCGACCAGGGCGTTGGCTTAGGATGATTTAGACTGGCGTCCGCGGCTCATGGTGGGGGCGGGGGGAATTCACCAGGCGGCGTGCCGTCCGGGGGCGGCTCACCCGGTGGCGGCGGGCCACGCGGTCCCGGCGGACCGAACCCCGGTCCCCCCGGCGGAGGAAGGCCCAAGCCCATCCCCGGCGGCCCCCGCCTGCCCGGCGGACGGTGCCGTTCCATCTCCGCGTTCATCTCGTCAAAACGCTTGCGCTGATCCTCGTTCAGCACCGCGCGGATGCGCTCCCGTGAACGCTGCACGCTCTGCTCCACGCGCGGCCGCACCTCCTCGAAGACGCGCTGCGTCTCCGCCTGGCTCTCCTCGATGGCCTGCGCCACCACGCGGGTCTGCTGCTCGTCCAGCTGCAGCTGGTGTTGGAACATCTCCGCGATCCTGGCCGGTTGCGGAGGACCCGGTGGGCCACCCGGGCCGCCCGGGCCGGGACGACGTGGATGACCGTCATGGCGCGGCGGATGGGGCGCGGACACAAACCGCGTCAACATGGCACCACCCACCACGCCGGATGCAAACACCGCCAGCAACAACAGGGCGGCCTGGAGCGTTCTCCGGTCGGTCATGGTGAGCCTCCCGTGCCCGGATCACTCGAGGCCGGCGCGAGATAGCTGGTGCTGTTGAACACCTGCGTGGTCCCGCTCCACCAGACCTGCATGGGGTTGTCCGTGGATGATGTCGTCGGAGTGGTCTCGGAGATGGAGGGTGCGCGCAGGCCAATCACCGTCATGGCCGCCGCCCCCAGCGCCGCCACCGCCGCCGCCCGCCAGCCCAGCGGAATGAGCACATCCAGGAAGCTCTCCGACGACACGCGCCGCTGCCCCGCCGCAAAGGCCGCTGCCGCGGCACGCGCCGCCAGGTCGGCGGGGGGCTCCGCACGTTCCTCCGGACGTAGCGCGTGCATCAAAGTCCTCCCGTACTCGGCGTCGTCCTTGTGCTTCATTGCCAGAACCTCCACCCACGACGCGCGGAAAGCGCGCGCACCTTCTTGCCCAACAACGCCCGCGCCCGGTGCAGACGCGAGTCCACCGTCCCCGGCGGGCAACCCAGCGCGGCCGCGGTCTCCTCGATGCTCATCCCGTCGATGTCGCGGAACATCAGCACCAGCCGATGCTTCTCCGGCAACGTGGCAATCACCGCGCGCAACACCTGCTGCGCATGCCCCGACGAGACCTGCTCCTCCGGCGACGCGCCCGGGTCGGCCAGCCGCTCCAGCACCGGCCGCGCGCCCTCCTGCGCCTGCGCGTCCAGCTCCACCGTGGGACGCCGCGCACGACGTCGCAGGTGGTCCAGCGCGATGTGCCGCGCAATCCCGCACGCCCAGCCCAGCGACGCATCCGGATCCCTCAGGCCCGCGAGCCCCTGCCACGCCCGCACCACCGTCTCCTGCACCACGTCCTCGGCCTCCGCGGTGGACCCCACCATGCGCAGCCCCAGCCGGTAGAGCGTGGGCGTCACCAGGTTCACCCAGGCCCGGAACGCAGCCTGGTCGCCGCCGGCGGCGCGTCGACACAGGGCGCCCAGGGCCTGCGCTTCCGCCTCCTGGCGCGCTTCCCCGGTTCCCGGCTCCCGGTGGCTCCGGTCCTGGGGCGGCGCCATCACGAACACGCCCCCGCCCGCGACGGCGGCGGCCCACCGTGCAAACACCAGGTCGAGAGCAAGAGCGGTCA
>JBFMGU010000498.1:0-1899 GCA_040752415.1 Myxococcota bacterium | reverse complement strand
CGTCGTCCTCGTCGTCGGCCTCCTCGTCGACGGGCGGCGGGATGTGCCCGGTGCGGCCCATTCCGCAGGATGAGAACCCCGGCAACGTGATGATCATCCAGGACAAGAGCGGTTCCATGGCGGACAGCAGCAAGTGGAATTCCGCCAAGCTGGCCATCAACAACATGCTCTCGCAGTACGCCTCCCAGCTCCGCTTTGGTCTGGCGCTCTACCCACGCGTGGGTGGCAACGACTGCTCCGCGGGGCAGGTGGAGGTCCCGCTGGCCACCACGGCGGGCGACAACACCGCGGACATCCTGGACCTGCTGAACCAGGTGAATCCGTGGGGCAACACCCCGACGATGGAGACGCTCAACGTGCTGGCCGCCAACGCGCAGACGCTGGGGCTGCGGGCCAATGACCGCCAGAACATCATCCTGCTCATCACCGACGGACAGCCCAACTGCTCCGACAACGAGAACACCGGCACGGGCACCATTTCCGCGCTGGAGAACCTGCACCAGCAGCTGGGCATTGCGGTGTACGTGGTGGGCTTTGGCAACGGCGTGGACCCGGACATCCTCAATGACATGGCCACGGCGGGCGGCGTGCCGCGTCCCGGCGTGCAGCGCTACTACCGCGCGGACAACGAGCAGCAGCTGCAGGAGGCGCTGGACGCCATTGGCACGTCGCTGGTGGGCTGCCGCTATCTCATCCCGGGAGACATGCCCACGGACCTCACCGAGGTGGTGGTGCGCGTGCGCGGCGCGGAGGTGCCCTATGACAGCAGCCACACCAACGGCTGGGACTACGACCCCAACACGCACGCCATGACCTGGTACGGCCCCGCCTGCGACGACCCGGACTATGGCATCCAGGGCGCCACCGAGTTCCAGATCGACGTCACCAAGCCGTGCGACTGATCAGCGCGGGGGCGCCTTGTGTCGCGCTTCCGCCTGCTCCTTGACCCACCCGGTGGCCTGCTTCAGCCCGTTGTCGACGATGATTCCGCGCACGAACCCCGGAATCCATCCGCGCACCTGCACGTCCACGGAGTACTCCACCTGCGACTGCTCCGGGTTGCCCGGCCAGGGCGTGACGCGCCAGAAGCCCACGCTGTCGTCGAGGTCGCTCTGGCGTGAGTAGTCCAGCGTCCAGGTGCCCCACAGCTTCTCGTGCCGGTAGACGTGGTGGATGAAGTAGTCGATGGAGAAGCCCAGGCCGGCCAGCGTGAAGGCCACGTCGATGTTCTCGCCTTCCTGGCGGTAGACCTCGGTCTTCTTCACGTTCTTGATCCACTTCGGGTACTGCGGGAAGTCGCAGATGACGTTCCACACCGTCTGCGGCGGCGCGTTCACCTTGAACACCGCCAGGCCCCGCCCACCGTTCTCTCCCTCCACCTGCCGCATCACCGCCTTTCCACCCGCCAGCTGCGCGGTCTCCTCGGTGCTCAGCTTCAACGGCGCCGGCTCGGTGTAGGGCTTGAGCACACCCTTGTGCGGGTGGGGCTTGTTGCGGTCCGCAGCCAGCACCACGGAGGTGCCCAGCACCACAACGACGACGAGAAGCAGACGCATGCGCATGGGAGGCTCCTGGGCCGTGCAGGGTGGCGGTCGTCCGGGTCGCGGTCAACCTTGGACGAGCGGGGCGCATGTTGGCTTCACGTGGTGATTCGGTGCGTGTTCCACGCGTGCGCGGCGGAGGCGAGCGGGTATGGCAATGGGTCAGCCCTGGTCCGCGCCGTCATGACGACGGAAAACGGCACGCGATGCGACCGGACCGACCGATTCAGCGCGAAGGAGAACCGGCCTGCAATGTAGGGGCTGCCCGTGGCCGGTAACGCGTGAACGGTGAAGGTGCCCGGCAATGGTCAGCCCCGGGCCGCACCGTCATGACGACGGAAAACGGCACGCGATGCGA
>JBFMGU010000497.1:0-1924 GCA_040752415.1 Myxococcota bacterium | reverse complement strand
GCCGCCACCACCGGCACGCGCGCGTAGCGCAGGCGACGGTTGGTGTTCTGGAACTCGCGCACGCCGCGGTCCAGGTTCTCCCAGTTGCCCTGCTGCGCCTCCATGAAGACGAGCATCAGGTTCGCGCCGACGGAGAACTGGGGCGCGTCATTGGTGATGACCAGGCCCAGGAAGTCCTTCTCCGCCAGGTCCACCGCCGCGTTCAGCATCTCCACGATGTCGGCGTCCAGCGAGTTCATCTTGGTGTGGAACTCGACGTTCAGGATGCCGTCACCCAGGTCGATGATGGAGGCACCCATGTTCTCCTTCACCACGCGCTTTTCCGCCTTGAGCGTGGAGATGCGGATGGTCTTCTGGTCCTCCTCCACCGGCATGGCCGTGCCACGACCGAAGTCGAAGTACGTCCTGCGACTGCCCTCCATGTCATAGAAGCGGCTGCGACCGCCCTTGAGCATGTCCTTCACGCGCCCGTCGAGCTCGATGCCCTCGCGCTCCATGCGGGCCGCGGCGTCGCCCACGCCCAGCGCGTCCCACGTCTCGAACGGGCCCTGCTCCCAGGCGTAGCCCCAGCGCATGGCGCGGTCGATGTTGACGATGTCGTCGGCGATCTCACCCACGCGGCGCGCGCTGTAGGCGAGGACGCGGCTGGTGACCTTCCAGGCCAGCTGGGCCAGGCGGTCCTCGCCATAGCAGAGGGTGCGCACGCGCTCGCTGACATCCTCGATGTCCTTGACCGCGCCCAGCGACTCGCTGCGGACCTTCTGCTTGGGCCCGTATTCCAGCGTGCGGACGTCGAGGGTGAGGATCTCACCGCCCTGCTTCTTGTAGAAGCCCTGGCCGCTTTTGTTGCCCAGCCAGCCGCGCTTGACCATCTCCCGCAGGAAGTCCGGGACCTTGAAGGCGTCGCGACGCTCGTCGTCAACCAGGGACTCGTAGCAGTTGTCCGCCACGTGGATGAACGTGTCCAGGCCCACCATGTCCGCGGTGCGGAACACGGCGCTCTTGGGGCGGCCGGCGGGCGGACCGAAGACCGCGTCCACCTCGTCCACGGTGTAGCCATCCTCCATCATCACGCGCAGCGTCTCCATGATCCCGTAGACGCCAATGCGGTTGCCAATGAAGTTGGGCGTGTCCTTGCCGAGCACCACGCCCTTGCCCAGCACGTCGCGGCCAAAGGAGACCATGCGGGCGAGCACGTCGCGGTCCGTGCTGGCGCCGGGGATGAGCTCCAGCAGGTTCATGTAGCGGACGGGGTTGAAGAAGTGCGTCACCAGGAACCGACGACGGAACTCCTCCGGGAACGGCTCCATCATGTCCTTGATGCGCAGGCCGGAGGTGTTGGAGCTGACGATCGCCGTGGGGGACGCGTGCTTGTGGACCTGCTCGAAGAGGCGGCGCTTGACGCCCAGGTCCTCCTTCACCACCTCCACGATCCAGTCGCAGTCCTTGAGGAGGTGCATGTCGTCGTCAAAGTTGCCCACCTCGACGAGCGGCGCGTCCGCCGGCGTGTAGAACAGGGCGGGACTGGCCTTGAGGGCCTTCTCCTTGCCGCCCGCGGCGAACTTGTTGCGGAAGCGCTTGTCCTGCTCGGTGATGCCGCGCTTGCGCTCGTCCTCGGAGGGGCCGCCCGGCGGCACCATGTCCAGCATCACGCAGGGGATGCCCGCGTTGGCCAGGTGAGCAGCAATGCCGCTGCCCATCACGCCTGAACCCAGCACTGCCACTCGTCGGAACGTGTTGGTCATGAGACTCCCGTGAAAACCATGGGCCCGTCGCGGGCCGCCAGCAAAGGGGCGCGCAGCATGCGTCAACCCCCGGCGGTGCATCAAGCGAAGGCTTTTCCCGTGTCCGCCGGTCTCCACGTGGGCCACGCCACCCGCGCGAAATGCCTTTCCCCCTCCCTCTCCCTCTCCCCCTCCCCCTC
>JBFMGU010000496.1:0-1930 GCA_040752415.1 Myxococcota bacterium | reverse complement strand
CCCGAGTGAAAGCGGTACTTCATACCGCAGTCCGAAAGGGCTGACGCCCGTTCCCTTGACCGGCGCTGGCAGGAGGGCGGGTGGGGGCGCTAAAGGAACACCGCTCCGGCAATCCCGCCGGACTCTCGTCATGGGTTGCGCGGGTGAAGGCTTCCACGCGTCAGGTCTGTCGGCGTCTTGCCCTGGCCACCGGGCTCTTTGCGCTCTGCGTGGGCGCCATGGGCTCCATGTGTCCGCCGCAGAAGTACCACGCGGTCTCCCTGGCCCCGCCCACCTTCCCCGTGGCCTGGACCCGCGCGCTGGAGGACTGGACCCGTCACCACAAGGTCTACGAGTGGTTTGACGACAAGATCGACGCCCACGCCACCTACCACGCCCCCGCGCTGCGCAAGGCCTACGTCGACAACCGCCACAAGTTCTTTGGCGAGTTCAGCGACGTCATCAAGAAGGAGCTGGTGGACCTGGGCGGCGGTGAGGCGGAGCACTGGCACAGCTTCTTCGTCAGCGCGTACGTGGGCTGGCAGAAGTACAAGGCGCTGACGCACTCCCGCACCATCTGGACGCTCAGCCTGGAGAATGACCAGGGCGTGCGCGTCGTCGCCAGCAAGATGAAGGACGTGCCCAACAACCTGGCCGCGCAGGCCATCTACCCGTACATGGGCCGGTATGACCGCGCGTACCTGGTGCGCTTCCCGCTCCTGGACGCCGAGGGCCGCCCCATCATCTCCGCCACCACCAAGTCCTTCACGCTCCGCATCTCCAGCGCCTACGCGGAGGCGGTGCTGATCTGGGACCTCATCCCCAACCAGAGCCTCGGTGAGTTCGGCCTCCCGCGCGACGCCGGCCCCAACGCCGACGCCGCCCCGCCGGAGGAAGAGGGTGGGCTTGGCATTGGCAACATCCTCAAGTAGCCGCACGCGCCTGCTGCTGGTGGCGCTGTTTCTCGTCGTCATCCTGGGCGCGGGCCCCGCTCCATCCCCGCTGGGCTACCACCGCGACCTCCCGCCGCGCCGCGCGCCCGCGCGCATTGTCTCCCTGGCTCCCAGCGTCACCGAGATGGTGTTCGCGCTGGGGGCGGGCTCGCGTCTCGTCGGGGTGACGCGGTTCTGCGACGTGCCCGTCGAGGCCACGCGACTGCCGAAGGTGGGCGGGTTCGCCGACGCGTCGCTGGAGGCCATCCTGGGGCTCAAGCCGGACCTGGTGATCGCGGTGCGCGCGGAGGGGAACCGCAAGGTGGCCGACCGGCTCGTCGACCTGGGCGTGCCGGTGCTGGTGGTCCCGGGCACCACGCTTGCCGACGTGTTCACCGCGCTGCGGATGATCGGCGACGCGCTCAACGTGGGTGACGCCGCGGGGAAGCTGCGCGCATCCATCCAGGCCGAGCTGGACGAGGTCCGTCGTCGGGTGTCCGGGCTGCCGCCCACGCGTGTGCTGCTCCTGTATGACCATCGTCCGCTCATCGTGGCGGGGCCGGGGTCCTTCGGTCATGAGCTGCTCACGCTGGCGGGCGGCGACAACGCCTGTGTGCAGGGCGCGGTGCCCTACCCCACCATGAACGTGGAGGCGGTGATTGCCTGCGCGCCGCGGATGATCCTGGACGCCTCCATGGGCGGCCGTGACGACGACAAGGGCGCCCAGGCGCGCGCGCTCTTCTCCCGCTACGCCTCCATTCCCGCGGTGCGCGAGAACAAGGTGCTGGCCATCCCGGGCGGCGCGTTGATGCGACCGGGTCCGCGCGTGGGCCAGGACGTGCGCACGCTGGCCATGCTGATGCACCCGGAAGCCTTCGCTACCGACGGGGGACGCTAGAACGCCGATCGGCTTGTTGTCCTGTGTGTAATCGATCTCTTGGCGAAGGTTCCTATTGTGGCGCTTGAAGGAGTGCTCGCGATCGACCGGAGCACGACGTCGTGATCTGGTCTCTCACGGA
>JBFMGU010000495.1:0-1941 GCA_040752415.1 Myxococcota bacterium | reverse complement strand
GGCGGTGCCGGCGCGGGGGCCGGGGCGGGAGCCGGCGCGGGCTCGGGGCGGTCCTCCACCACGCGCTCCCGGACGGAGATGCAGCCGCCCAGCAGCGCACCCAGCAGGGCGGGGGCGGCAACGGATGTCACGAGGGATGCGCGCATGGTGCTCCTTGGGATGGGCGGATGCCCGGAACGTCGGCATAGCCAAAAACGGCGCGTCCGGCAGCCCGGGAGGCCCTGCTCCTGAGACGCTCCCGGCCCATGGCCCATTCAGCGGGTTTGCCGCCCCGGCGTGGGCTCTGACATGGTCCGCCACCGCATGCGTTCGCTCCTCGTGCCCTCCCGCATCCCGCTGTCCGCCCTGCTCCTCTCCCTCGTGGCGTGCAAGGGCGAGCAGCCCAAGCCGGAAACCGTGGTCTACGTGGAAGGTGGCCAGGTGAAGACGCGACCCTTCACGGGCCTGCCGGAGGGCGCCGTGCCGTCGGAGGCGTCGTGGGATGGGCGCCTCCGGCTGCTGGGCAGCAAGGTGGAGCCCGCCAACGCCGCGCCCGGCGAGAAGGTGCGCGTCACCGCCTGGTTTTTCCTGCAGAAGGACCTGCTGGAGGACTACAAGCTGTTCCTGCACGGCGGCGGCGCGGGCGGGGAGATGAACCTGGTCTCCGACGACCACGTGCCCCTGGACAACCTGGTGCCCACCAGCCGCTGGCGTCCCGGCGAGGTGCTGGAGGACGTGCGCACCATCACCGTCCCCGACCCGAGCCCGGTGGGCGTGCTGACCCTGTGGACGGGTTTCTACCGCGGCAACACCCGTCTCCCCGTCGACAACCGCGCGCACCACGACGGGCAGAACCGCGTGACGCTGGCCACCATCGCCGTGGGTGAGGGCAAGGCGCTGCCGGAATACTCCGCGGTGCGCAGGACGGAGCCCATCACGGTGGATGGCGTCGTCGAGCCGGCGTGGGAGAAGGCGGCGCGCACTGGCGCGTTCTTCAACTACGACGGGCGCGGCTACCCCGGGAACAAGACCTCCGCGCGGCTGATGTGGGACGACGAGGCGCTCTACGTGCTCTTCGAGTGCGACGACAAGGACATCTGGACCAGCTACACCAAGCGCGACGACCCCATCTACAACCAGGAAGCAGTCGAAGTCTTTCTCGACGTCGACGCCGACCTGGGGACGCACGGGGATCCCAACAAGGGCACCTACCAGGAGCTGCAGGCCGCGCCCAACGACGTGCACTTCGACGCCGCGTTCAGCGGCCGTCGCCAGGGGATGAACCCGGGGTGGAACAGCAGCTACGAGACCAAGGCGGTGCTGCGCGGCACGTTCAACACCCCCACCGACGTGGACGAGGGTTGGACCAGCGAGTGGCGCATCCCGTGGAAGGACCTCACCGACGTGGGCACGGGCGTGAAGGCGGGACAGCGCATGCGCTTCAACATGTTCCGGCTGGACAAGCCGCGGAAGGACGGGCGCATCGTCGACAACGAGGCCAGCGCGTGGAGCGCCCCGCTCAGCGGCGACTTCCACAACGTGACGCGGTTCGGCTGGCTGGTGCTGGGGGGCTGATGAAGATCGTGCGGCACGCAGGGACCGACGAGGTGGAGTCGCTGTACCGCCAGGCGCGCACGCTCCCGCGCGAGGAACAGGAGCGGCTCATCCGTCTGCTGCGTGAGGCCACCGACGACAAACCGCGCACGGTGGCGCCCGGGGAGTGGGCCTGTCCCGACGCGCAGGAGATCTGAGCGCCGCGCGAAGCCCCGGACAGGAACGCAGCTGCGCGACTCCATCAGCGTGGGCAGGGTCACGAAAAGGGTGAGCGGGGCAATCGGCGCCCTGGAGAGGGTGTCTCAGTTTGATGTGACGTCGTGGCGGGTACCTGCGTATGAGGGGGCATGCCCCGAGTCATCGAGCCGGACCGAACACAGCAGGTGCTCCTTCCCAGGGCCGTTGAGG
>JBFMGU010000494.1:0-2013 GCA_040752415.1 Myxococcota bacterium | reverse complement strand
GAATGGCGCGGGGGGCGGCGGCGGCATGATTACCGGCGGGGGTGGCGGCGGGCTCACCGCGGGGAGCACCACCAGCACCTTTCAGGACGTCAACTTTGCTCCCTACGTGGAGATGCAGGTGGGGCCGGTGGCGGGTCTGACGCTGACACCGGGGATCCGTTTTGACCTGTTCCAATACGGCAACAACGATCTGCGCTTTGCGCCGTCACCGCGCGTCAATGCGCGCTGGGAGCCGGTGGCGGGAACAGCGCTCAAAGCGGCCTGGGGCGTGTATGAGCAGGCGCCCGCGTCGCTGCAGTTGTCGTCGACGTTTGGCAACCCTTCTCTCAAGCCGGAACGCGCGCAGCACTTCATCATCGGCGCGGAGACGCGGATGCTGCGCAACATCACGTTCTCCATGAACACCTACTACAACAAGCGGGACTCACTGGTGGTCAGCAGCACGCGCGTCCTATCCGTGACCGACGGGACGCCCGAGCTGGAGCGTTTCAGCAATGAGGGCACGGGGCGTTCCTACGGCCTGGAATTGCTCATGCGCTACGAGCTGACGAAGAATTTCTATGGCTGGATTGCATACACGTTGTCGCGCGCGGAGGAGAAGGCCACCACCGGCGCGGACTGGAAGCTGTTTGACTACGACCAGACACACATCCTCACGGTGGTCTGGCAGTACCGCGTGCCGTGGCGCTTCCCGTTCCGACAGTGGTCACGCACCGGTGAGCTGCCGTCGGGATGGAAGTGGAACACGCTGTGGAGCATCATGTCCGGTGACATCTCCCTGGGCGGACGCTTCCGTCTCACCAGTGGAAATCCCGCGACAATCTACGTCGATTCCTACCGGGACCTGGACAGCGAGCAGTACGTTGGCAAGGAAGCCGGCGGGGAATCGCGGATGCCCACGTTCCACCAGCTGGACCTGCGGGTGGACTACAAGATCGCGTTTGATAGCTGGCTGTTGGGCGCGTACCTGGACGTCATCAACGTCTACAACCAGCAGAACCCGGAGTTCCTCATCTGGGACTACCGCTACAAGGAAGCCACCCCCATCTCCATCATTCCCTTGCTGCCCGTGGTGGGCGTGAAAGCGGAGTTCTGAACATGCGCCGCGCGCTCTCGACATTGTTGGTGGTGACCGCAGGGTGTGTGAACCTGCCCTCTGAATCGTTGGTCAGCGACCTGCGTGTGCTGGCAGTGCAGGCGGAGCCGCCGGAGGTTCTGTATCGGTTGCTCCACCTGGTCTCCAGCGACGAGCGGAGCGGCGCCAACCTGGGACCCTACGGCATTTCCGTGAAGGCGCTCGTGGTTGACCCGCAGGGACGGCCGGTGGACGTCAGCGTGCGCCTGTGCCCGGAGCAGACCACGGATGAATGCCCGGACTACACCGTGCGAAGCGACGCACCGGCGGAGCAGGGGGCCGCCATCACCAGCGCCATCACGCCCGTGGAGTCCTCCACCCGGGCCAATGTGGACACTGGGGGTGAGGTCACAATCCCCGACGTTGCGTGGTCGCTGCCCGCAGCGGCCGTGGACTACATGGTCCCGCGGGATGCGCAGGGGAACCCGTCGTCATCTGCGCTGACCTACTCCGTGTTTCCGTCCGTTGTCGTGCGTGCGCAGGTGCGTAACTCCGACGAGCACGAGACCGGCAAGAAGCGGTTCCAACTCACCGCGAACATTGATGACACCACGGCACCGGCTTCCCTGCGTGCCCAGGTGCTGCAGATCTTCCGCATGAACCTCGGCGTGTCGCCGTGTCCCACGGGTACCAACCCTGCCGCCGACGTCGCGTGCCTCAAGCCCCGCCCCCAGAACCACAACCCCGGCATCGCGAAAATCCTCTATGTGGAGGGCACTGCGGGCGGAGGAGGGGGTGGCCCCGGGCTGGGCGGGGGCGGAGGATTTGGGGGGGCGGGCGGAGTTTCCGACGAGGAGATGACCGAGGTGACCGGCCCCATCAGCATCCAGGCCAACTCGACCTACACCTTCCGTCCCGTGGTGTCCCCCGACTCGCAC
>JBFMGU010000493.1:0-2056 GCA_040752415.1 Myxococcota bacterium | reverse complement strand
ATCGCCGGGAGGGAGGGTTGAGATTCAGTCCGGCTTCGGAGAGGACTTCGAGGCATGAGCACGGCCATCCCCGACCCGCTTCAGTTCGTGACCGGCGTCCTGGTCGCGCGCGGCGCGCTGGTGGAGCCCGAGGATGGTGGCGCGCTCCTCGAGGTCCGCCGACGGAATGCCCACCCGCCGCGCGGCGTGCCACACGTACGAGAAGTGCGCGCGGTACACCTCCGCCAACGCCGATGGCGCGGCGGCGCGTCGGTCCTGCATCTGGGGCACGACGTGGCTCACTGTCAGGGAGATTGGGCCGGGAACGCCGGATCCGTCACGTGCGTCACAGGATCCACCGGATTCCCACGCCCATGGTGCCGCTGAGGAGGGGCGTTTCCCAGGCACGCGCGCCGTTCAGCAGCACCACGGTGCGGGTCAACGCGCTCTGCACGTCGAGGTGGAGGCGCACGCCAAGGCGCCAACGCAGCGGCAGGTCCAGGTACCAGCGACCTCCCGCGGCGAGGTGTGGCGTCGTGACCGGCCCGGTGCGGCCCTTGCCGGTGGTGGCCTGCGTGATTCCTCCCGCCGTGAGCAACGCGCACCCGCCCAGCCACCACACCTCGGTGCACACGCTTCCCGTCGTCACCGCGGCGCCCGCACCCCACCACTTGGCGTTCTGCCAACGCAGCGCCGGGGCCAGCACCGAAACCTCGAGGCCGCCGGTGATCCGACCTGCTCGCAACGCCGCACCGACCGAGAAGCCCGGTGCAGCCGCGGGGAGTGAACCCAGGTTGGCCAGCATGCCGCCGCGCAGCTCCACGCTCCACCAACGTTGTTCCGGGACGCGCACCACCCGCGGTCGCGCTGGCGGGATGATGGGACGCGGAGGTGGCGGCGCTGGCGCGGGGGGCTCGGGATGCGGTTCTTCCGTCGGAGGAGCAGGGGGCGGCGCCGGTGGTGGCGACGACGGTGGCTCGGGTGTCGTCGGTGGCGGCTCGGGTGGCGTCGGGGGCGGGATGTGGGCCAGCTCGTCGAGCGCCACGGCCAGGGTGACCACCAACGCGTCCCGCATCTGGCGGCATCCGGCTTCACGGGTCTGCAGCGACCGGGTCCCCACGCGTGTGCCATCCGCCTCGGTCAGCTCCACAACCGCACGCAACCACGCCTCGTCGCGAACAAGGTCGACGTGGACCCGCCGGGCACCTTGCGCGGAGAACGCCGGCCCTCCCAGGCGCGCGGAGACCAGGGCGTCCAGCGACTCCGCGTCGGGACAGGCCTGCGCGCCAGGTGAACGCGTCACCTCGAGGCGCGGCGGCTCGGGCGAGAGCGCCGACAGGGTGAGAACGAGGAGCGGCGTCACGGCGCACCGTTGTTGCGGATGTCCGCCGTGGCACCCACGCGCGCGGCGAATTCCTCGGCGGTCTGCGTGGAGAGACGTGGGTTGTCGCGGATGCTCACCAGGTCCCCCACCTCCTCCAACGCGTCCATGCCCAGCTCGGTGAGCACCTCATTGCCCTGGATGATGAGATGGGTCTCCACCACCCGCAGCGACGAGAGCCCGGTCAGGGAGGCCAGCTGGGCGTGGTTGGAGATGATGAGCAGCTCCGCGCGCTGGAGGTTGGACAGCCCGTCCAGCGACTGCAGCGAGCGGTTCTGTGCAATCAGGACGTGACCCGCGGCGGTGATGCCCCGCAGACCATCCAGGCTGGCCAGCGCGTCATTGCCCTGGATTCCGAGATACGACCCCACCGACGTCAGCGACTCCATTCCCTCCAACGACTTCAGCTCGTCGTTGAACGCCACGCTCAGGGCGCCATCCACCACGTGCAACGACGCCAACCCGCGCACGTCCGCCAACGCGATGTTGCCGGTGAGACGGAGGTCGCCCGCCACGTGGGTGAGTCGACGCAGGCCCGCCAGGTTGCGCAGCCGCCGGTTGTTCTCGACGGAGAGACCACCCGCCAGCGCCTCAAGGCTTCTCAACCCGGCCAGGTCCAGCAGCGCGCGATTGTCCAGCACCGTGAGCGCTCCCACCTGCGCGAGGTTCAGCAGCCCGTCGACGGTGCGGAGCGCC
>JBFMGU010000492.1:0-2169 GCA_040752415.1 Myxococcota bacterium | reverse complement strand
CGTTCCGTCTCCAGCTTCACCAGCGTCTTGCCCTGGTCGGGACAGCCGTCGTCGTCCTCGTTGTTGTTGATGGTCTCCGGCTCGTTGGGACACTTGTCCTGCGCGTCCAGGAACCCGTCCTGGTCGTTGTCGCGGTCCGGGCACCCGTCCTGGTCCTCGAAGCCGTCCTTGTCCTCCGGATCCATCGGGCAGCGATCATCCGGGTCCAGGAGGCCGTCTCCGTCGGTGTCCGCGGGCGGCGGAACGTCCGGACAGCCATCCTGGTCCTGGAATCCGTTCACCGCTTCCGGCTCCAGCGGACACGCATCCACGCCGTCCAGCATGCCGTCCCCGTCGTTGTCCGGATCCGGGCAGCCGTCCTCGTCGGCGTACGCGTCCTTGTCCTCCGGCTCCATCACGCAGCGGTCAGCGGTGTCCAGCACGCCGTCGCCGTCGTTGTCCGGGTCGGGGCAGCCGTCCTCGTCCTGGAAGCCGTCCTTGTCCTCGGGGTCCTGCGGGCAGCGGTCCACGTCGTCCACCAACCCGTCCCCGTCGCTGTCCTTGGCCGGCGGGCAGCCGCGCAGGCTCGCAGGGCCCGGCACGTGCTGGCACTGGTCCAGCGCGTCGGGGATCCCGTCCTTGTCGCAGTCCGTCGGCGGCGGCGTGGGCGGAATCGGCTCCACCCGCACGCCCGCGAACAGACGGAAGTCCGGCGTGCCGTAGCCCGGCAGCAGCGCCGCGGAGGCGCCCACGTAGGGATGGAACCACCACAGCTCCAAGCCGCCCGTCGCCGTCAGCTCCGCCGAGTTCTGGTACGGCTGGATCGGGTTGGGCGTCCGGATCTCCGGTGTCGTCGTCGACGCGCCCGGCGTCACGTACGGCAGCGTCACGTACGGGTGGTTCAATCCCACCGCGCCCGTGGCCTCCAGGCCCAGCTCCACCGGCACGTACTTCAGCCACGCCACGCGGCCCTCCAGCTGCTTGGCCTTGAAACCCAGCCCCGCGCTGCCGGTCAGCTCATTGGCAATGGTCAGCCCCGCGAAGTCGTACGGACGACGCAACCGCAGTCCCGCGTTCGCGCCCATGAAGAATCCCAGCAGCGTGCGTGAGAGGGCGAACTGCGGGTGCAGCGTCGGGAATCCGTCGGAGGTGTAGCCGTAGCCCGGCGGTGAGCCCGCGAAGTCCGGCTTGGGAACGGGCAGGATGCCGGCGCGGTCTTCGAGGGAGAACGTGCGCATGCCCATGCCCAGCGGGAGGGTGACCACCGGCAGGAACGCCAGGTCCACGAACAGCTCCTTCTGACGGAGGATGCGGATCTTGGCGCCCAGGCGGATGTCGCCCATGGCGGTCTGGGTGAGCGGCTCGGCGTTCTTGATGAGCGAGCTGGCGCCCTGGCCGCGCTCCTGGAAGACGGTGATGGGCAGCGCGCCAAAGACCTGCACCCACTCGAACAGGCCCAGGGAGAAGGTGAGCTCATTGGCCAGCCGCGCGCCCACCAGCGCCGTCATGCGACGACGGGGCAGCGCCTGCGCCACCGGCGTTCCCTCGAGGGGACCGAGGTCGCGGGTGCTCTTGCGCGGGTCGCGCAGCATGACGGGGTTGTTCTCGTAGTTGCCCCACAGTCCCAGCGAGAGCTGCAGGTGACCGAGCAGCCCGCCGGAATGGGTGCGGGACAGGCCCTTGCTGTCGTACGTGGAGTGCCATCGCTCCGCGGACATGATCTGGGTCTCTGCGCGCAGTGGCGACGAAAAAGCCACCGCGGCCATCCCCAGCGCGCAGGCAACGAGTGAGCGGGTCAGGCGCGTCACGATTCTCTCCGATGCAAAAACGTGATTTCTGAATTGTTGGAAACTGTTGCGACCTGTTTCAGGTGCGCGGGCGCGGGGCCTTCTCGGCGCGCCGCTGCTTGGGGAAGTAGCGACGGTCCACGTCACGCGGTGTCAGCCCCAGCTCCTGCGCCAGGCGCGTGTTGTGCGCGGTCACCACGTCCTCGTAGACCGCCAGCCGACGAACCTGCTGCGAGTCCAACAGGAAGATCGCCCCGACGACAGCGGGCGTTCCCACCGCCGCCGCCAGCAGCAACGTCAACATCGCGCCGATCACCGCGCCGGTGATGAAGCGGCCCAGCAGCGCCGTCACCGACGGAAGACTGAAGGTCAGCACGCCCTCGGTCACCGAGTAGATGAAGCC
>JBFMGU010000491.1:0-2198 GCA_040752415.1 Myxococcota bacterium | reverse complement strand
AGGTACAGGGTCAGGAAGCGCCGGCGCCCCAGCCGCTGCTCCACCACGGGCGCGAAGAAGAACAGCGCCAGCAGCACGAAGAACAGCATGCCCAGGTTGGGCACCGCGAAGATGTGCGTGACCAGCTGCCAGATGCGGCCGTGGAGCACGGCGTCGGGGTCCAGCACGATGGCCCGGAAGAAATCCGACCCGAGCGGCTGGATGATGATCCAGGCCAGTGCGTGGATGGCCATCAGGGCCTTCACGCCGGGCGTCAGTCTCCGCAGCAGATCCATGGTGGTGCTCCCTCGTCCTTGCTCCAGTCGTGAAAGATAGGCATCGCCGGCCGGTTGTGCAGCTTGCCGGCCGCCCGACGTGGAACGCCCACGTCCGACTTGCCGCCCCAGGTTGTGCGTGTTAGCAGGACATCACGAGGGACGCTTCCATGTGGTTCGCCGGAAACACCCGCCACGACCCTGACGTCCGCTGAGCCCGCCGCGCTCGCGGTGCGGATGATGCTTGGCCGCCCACGGCAAGGCCGCGGCCCATCAGGTCTTTTCCCCTCTGTCCCATTGAATGAAACTTGCGCCGCCCTCCCGCGGGAGGCTTTCCTTCCGGCGCAGCTTGTCCCGCCGGCCGCAGCTGGCCCGCGGGAGGTCCGTCACGGAGGTGTCCCCATGGTCACCGAGAAGCAGTCCCATCACGCCCCCGCGCTCAACGTGGTGCAGGGTCCCATCACGCACCTCAAGCCCCGGGTGGACCCCGCGTCCATCACCTGGCGCAACCTCCGCACCGACGCGTTCTGGCAGCAGATCCCGGCGTGGAAGGACGTGGATGAGGCCACGTTCCTGGACCACAAGTGGCAGGAGAAGCACGCCGTCACCACGCCGCAGAAGCTGGTGAGCTACGTGCGGGACATCGTGAGCGAGGAGTTCGTGCGCGACGTGGAGGGCGGCTTCAAGCGCGCGCCCATGTCGGTGCGCATCTCGCCGTACGTGCTGGCGCTGATTGACTGGAAGGACCCCTACAAGGACCCGCTGCGTCGTCAGTTCCTGCCGCTGCAGAGCCAGCTGGAGCCGGACCACCCCATGCTGACGTTGGACAGCCTGCATGAGCAGGAGGACGCGCCGGTGCCGGGGCTGACGCACCGCTACCCGGACAAGGCGCTGTTCCTGGCGCTGGACACCTGCCCGGTCTACTGCCGCTTCTGCACGCGCTCCTACGCGGTGGGCCCGGACCAGGAGGAGGTGGAGAAGGTCAGCCTCAAGGCCAATGAGGACCGCTGGCAGCGCGCGTTCCAGTACATCTCGGAGCGCCCGGAGCTGGAGGACGTGGTGGTCTCCGGCGGCGACGCCTACCGCCTGCGCCCCGACCAGATCACGGAGATTGGCGAGCGGCTGATTGCCATGCCGAACATCCGGCGCTTCCGTTTTGCCACCAAGGGCCTGGCCATCCAGCCCATGAAGGTGCTGACGGACCACGCCTGGACCGACGCGGTGACGGCGGTGGTGGAGAAGGCGCGCAAGGTCCACAAGGACGTGGTGATCCACACGCACTTCAACCATCCCAACGAGGTGACCGAGATCAGCCGGCGCGCGCTGAACGTGCTGTTCGAGCGTGGGATCGTGGTGCGCAACCAGAGCGTGTTCCAGCGCGGCGTCAACGACACGGCCGAGGCGATGATCGAGCTCGGTCGACGGCTGGGCTACATCAACGTGCACCCCTACTACGTGTACATCCACGACCTGGTGCGTGGCACGGAGGACCTGCGCACGAGCGTGGCCAAGGGCGTGCAGGTGGAGAAGCGGCTGCGCGGGGCCACGGCGGGATTCAACACGCCCACGTTTGTCGTCGACGCGCCGGGCGGCGGCGGCAAGCGCGACATGCACAGCTACGAGCACTACGACACGGAGACCGGCATCAGCGTCTACACCGCGCCCAGCGTGAAGCGGGGCCAGCTGTTCATGTACTTTGACCCGCTGGCCTCGCTCTCCCAGAAGTCGCAGGCGGACTGGCGCGACGAGCAGAAGCGGGCGCAGATGATTGGCGACGCGGAGAGCGCGGCGCGCAAGAAGCTCATCTGACGTGGACGCGGGGTGCGGGCCCATGACCCGCGACGGCAAGCGCCCGCACCCCTTTCGGACTGCGGTATGAAGTACCGCTTTCGCTCGGCCGACGAGGCGCGAGCGTTCTCTCGCGCCATTCTGGGAAAGACTCCG
>JBFMGU010000490.1:0-2204 GCA_040752415.1 Myxococcota bacterium | reverse complement strand
AAGACGGAAGGCGGAAGGCAGGCGGTACCGAAGAGATGAGAAAGACGAAGCGGGTACCAGACGAGCCGACGCCGAACGAGAAAACTCGAGACAGGTACCAGCGACGCGACTCGCGCTCGCGACGCATACCCCTGTTCTGCTCCGTCGTACGCTCGCCCGGCTTCCGTCCGACGTCGCCGCTGCCCCTCCGCCCCTGTCCGTGTGACGCCGCCGCTGCCCGCCCGACGCTCGCGCTGCTCGGTCCGAGGTTTTGCCTCTGCGCCGCCCGCCGACCAGCCCGAAGGGCCACCTCCGCTGCAACGCACGGATGTCCGTTCGTGACCCCGCCATCCGGATACCGGACGCGCAGCATGTGCCGAGGGTGCGTGGACGGCGCTACGGCGCGGGGATGGTGACGAGAACGCTGGCCACGTTGTTGGCGTAGGACGCTTCCGGGATCACGCGCGCGAAGTTCACGGTGACCTCGAGGCGGTAGGTCCCGGGCGGCACGCCGGTGATGTCCACCCACTGGCAATCCAGGCCGGCGCCGTAGATGTCTGCCCAACCAGCGGAAATGCCCTGGTTGGTGCAGTTGTACTGTGCCGGTCCGGCGTTCGGGTCCACCTGGTCCAGGTCGATAAGGCAGAACGCCTGCTTGTGCCCCTCGGCGGCGATGGTGCCGTCGAGGTTCTTCAGTTTGTACTGCGCGTACTCGTTGAAGTGATGGTGACCGTGGCACGGTGAGTAGTGGAACAGAGGGTTGTTGTACGGCGGCCCCAGGTACACGTCGGCCTGGCCCACGTTGGGTGTGCGCGTGCTGAAGTTGAGCAGCCGTCGCGTTCCCGACCCGCTCACGCACTGCTCGGCAATGGAGCAGCTGTTGGGCGCGAAGTACTCCTGCGTGAAGGAGAGGGAGCTGCGCAGGTAGTCCACGTCGATGGTGAGGTCACCCATCAGGCACTGTCCGTTGGTGCAGGCCACTCCCGTGGGGCAGCAGGTGCCATTGCAGGCCTCCCCCTGCGTGCAGATGAGCGCGGGGATGGTGATGCCCACTTCCAGGGTGTTGTTCTGGAGGTTGCTCTCCGCCACGCGCCCCAGCGGGTTCACCGTCACCGCCAGCGTGTAGTCTCCGGGGTTGAGGGTGGTGACGTCGGCAAGGTTGCAGGTGTCGTCGGAGAGCCCGCGCGCGGCGCCCACCTGGAGGCCTTGCATCTCGCAGTTGTAGATGGGCTGGGGTCCGCCGCTGGGCGGGTCCGCCAGGCAGTGTGCGTCCTGGGTGCCGTAGCGCAGCACGGTGCCGTTCCCGTCGCGGATCTCCCACGCCAGGAAGTCGCGCAGCACCCGCCCGCCTCCGCACCGCGCCTCCTCGAACAACGGATTCTCCGCCGGGGCCCCCAGCTGCAGGTCCGCCGCGCCAATGTTGGTGACGTCGACAACGAAGGTCATCACCTCCCGCGTCCCCGGCTGGTCCACGCACCCGGCCGCCACCTCACACGCCTCCGCGGCAAAGGTGCGCGCCCGGAAGGTTGGTACGTTGGCGCTGCGCACCACCACCAGGTCCGGACCGTGGCAGGCGCCCTCCACGCACGTCGTGCCGCCGGCGCAGCACGCGTCGTCACCGCAGCGTTGACCCAGCTCGCAGGTGTCCACGCAGGAGCGCTCGACGCCACCCAGGGAGAGGCAGCGTTGTCCAGCGGCGCACACCACGCTGGAGTCCGCGCACACAAAGGGACACTCCCCGGTGACGGGCGTGCAGCGGTCCACCGCGCCCAGCTCGCAGCACCGGGAGCCCGAAGCGCAACACACCTCCGCGTCGCCACCGGTGCTGCACGCCACCCGCTCACCCGGACAGGTGCCGGCGCATGCGCTCTCGTCCACGCACACCTCGCCCGGCTGGCAGGCGGCGCACGGGAAGTGAGCGGTGGCGTCGGGGGAGCTCCCCGCCGCGTCGGCTCCGACCGCGGCATCGGTCCCCCCGCCGGCGTCGCGGGTCGTAGTGGCGTCGGGAGGGCTGGCCGCGTCCGTCGTCACCGCGGCGTCGGTGGTCGCTGCGGCGTCCGTCGTGGCGGCCGCGTCGCCCACCACGGCCGCGTCCGTCGCCACCGCAGCGTCCCAGGTCACCGCGGCGTCACCCGCGCTGCCGCCGTCCCGGGTGCCCGCTGCGTCTCCGGGGCCGGCGGCGTCCCAGGCCCCCGCCGCGTCGGGGCGCGCGCTTCCGTCCGGCC
>JBFMGU010000049.1:0-49129 GCA_040752415.1 Myxococcota bacterium | reverse complement strand
CGCCCTCGGCGTTGCCGCGCTGCAGGTCACGTGGTGTCGTACCGGCCCTGGGGAGAACCACCATGCGCAAGGACCTGCACGAGGAGAACCGTCTTTCCTGGAACGCGGCCACGCGCGCGCACAACAGCCACAAGCAGGACCAGGCGGGCTTCTTCCGTCGGGGCGGGAGCACGCTGTTCCCCGAGGAGCGGGAGCTGCTGGGGACGCTGACGGGAAGCGCGGTGCTGCACCTGCAGTGCAACGCGGGCCAGGACACGCTCAGCCTGGCGCGCCTGTGCGACGACGTCACCGGCGTGGACATCAGCGACGAGGCGATCGGGTTTGCCGAGCAGCTGGCGCGGGAGAGCGGCGTGGCGGCGCGCTTCATCCGCTCCGACGTGTACGAGTTCCTGGAGCAGAACACGCGCGCGTACGACGTGGTGTTCTCCTCCTACGGCGCGGTGTGCTGGCTCAGCGACCTGGACGCGTGGGCCCGCGGCGTGGCGCGCGCGCTCAGGCCGGGCGGGCGGCTGGTGCTCATGGAGTTCCACCCGGTGGCGATGATGCTGGACCGCCAGGGCCGCATGAGCTTTCCGTATTTCAACCACGGCGAGCCGGTGCGCGAGAACGACGGCGTGCACGACTACGTGGCCGACGCGGGCGCGAACCTGGCGCCCATGGGCTGGCAGGATGGCGTGAAGGACTTCCGGAATCCGCACGCGTGCCACGGGTTCTACTGGACCTCCGCGGAGCTGCTCAGCGCGATGATCGGCGGTGGTCTCGTCGTGGAGACGGTGCGGGAATACCCGTACAGCAACGGCTGCAGGCTGTATGAGGGGATGGTGCAGGAGGAAGGGAACCGGTGGCGCATGCCCAAGGGCGCGCCGGAAATCCCGCTCATGCTCGGGTGCGTGGCGCGCCGGCGGTGAGGTCGTCAAGATGTGACGACGGAGACGGGGCACACGGGGAGGGGTTCACGTGACGGCCTCGCAGAGCCGCAATCACTCCAAAGGCGTTGGGAGGGCGTGGTCTGTTGCGCCGTTGAATTCCACGTTTGCGGGAGATTCTCGCGTGGGCGTCGGCGTCGCGGGCCTCAGCGCCGGGCGAACCTCGTCGTCCCAAAGGCGTTGGGGTGTGTTGACGCGGATGATGGGCTCAGGTCTCCGCGGCAAGGCCACCGCGCCGGGCACGCCGGGCAGGGGGCCTCACGCGCGATGTCACGATTATCATGACAAACGTAACGATAATCGTGACATGCCCCGCAGAGGGGAGGGTGACCCGGCCATCCGGCCCTACTCCCTCCACCCAAGGCCGTCGCTTGGGACACAAGGCGTCGTCGGGTGCCTCGGCGGCGGCACGGATCGTCGTCGCGAGCGCGCCAGGATGGGACGACGTCGCGCGGTCCCAAAGGCGTTCGGGAGGGCCTGGGTCGGTTGCGCCCGTTGAGGTCACCGCTCGCCGGAGGTATCGCGCAAGCCCCGTCGGCGAGAGCGTGTGCCGGGTGCGTGGGCGCCAGGCAGGCGAGCGTCGGAAGTCGGCACGGGGCCTCCAGGCCGCATGTACCGCCGCACTGGACATGCCGACGACAAGCGGGTCGCCCGGCGCCGAGAACACCGACGAGCGGCATCCTCACCGGCCCAGCCGACCACACCCTCCCAACGCCTTTGGGACCACGCGACCTCGTCACCCGCAGCGGGGCTTCCGACGACGAACCGCACGTGAACCCGCCAAGAGGGTTCCACCACCGACCCACCGACCACACCCTCCCAACGCCTTGGGGCGACCCTGTCGCGTGAGTTGCCGGCGGAGCAAACACACATCACCCGACACGTCAATTCATATCAACAATGCATCAATGACATATCTTTGCGTTGTCTTTGTTGCATCCGCTCCGTAGCCTTGACAGGAGCGCGCCGGACCGCGCCAAGGAGAGACGCCATGAAGCGGATGCACGGACCAGGGATGCTGGCGGCACTTTTCACGACGTGGCTCGCGGGCTGCGACTCGGATTCGACGACGACAGCCCCGCGCCCCTCGGCACCCACCGTCCCGGTGGCGACGGAAGCGACGCGCGCGGAGCTGACCGCGGAGCCTGCCTCTCCGACGAGAGCGTACGTCCCGGTGCGGCGCGCGCCCGACAAGGATCCCTTCCGCGCCCCGGAGCTGGAGCCGCCGCGCCACGAGGGCAACTCCGAGCTGGAACGCTACGACCTCGACGAGCTCAAGCTGGTGGGCATCGTGGTGGGGGTGGCGGTGCCGCGCGCCATGGTGGAGGACCCGCACGGCGTGGGGCACATGGTGACCATTGGCACCGCGCTGGGTCGGGACGGTGCGCGGGTGAGCGCCATCCGCAAGGATGAGATCGTCGTCGAGCGGAAGGTGCTGCGGCCGCTGCAGAAGCCGCTGGTGGAGATGTTGCCCCTGCGCCTCGCTCCGCAGCCGGGGTGATTCCCGCTTGAAAAGCCGCGGGTCTCCGGTCCATGTCACGCGCATGCGCGAGCTCAACTTGGACGGACTGGTAGGCCCCACGCACAACTACGGTGGCCTGTCTCCCGGCAACGTGGCCAGCACCCGGCACGGCGGTCAGGCGTCCAATCCCCGTCGGGCGGCGCTGCGCGGGCTGGAGAAGATGCGCCTGGTGCACGGACTGGGCGTGGGCCAGGCCGTCCTTCCGCCGCACGAGCGCCCGCGCCTCAGCGTGCTGCGCAACCTGGGCTTCACCGGCTCCGACGAGGAAATCATCACCCGCGCCGCGCGCGACCATGAGCACCTGTTGCGCCTGTGCAGCAGCGCGGCCGCCATGTGGACCGCCAACGCCGCCACCGTGGCTCCCTCCGAGGACACCGCCGACGGCAAGCTGCACCTCACCCCCGCCAACCTCCAGCAGATGTTCCACCGCGCCCTGGAGGCCGACGAGACCGAGCGCATCCTGCGCCACATCTTCAACGACCCGCGCCACTTCACCGTGCACGCCCCCCTGCCCGCCTGCAGCCAGCTTGCCGACGAGGGCGCGGCCAATCACACGCGGCTCAAGACGCGCGCGCATCCCGCCGTGCACCTGCTGGCCTGGGGACGTCGCGCCTGGGGTCCGCACCAGGGACCCACCCGCCACCCCGCGCGCCAGACCCAGGAGGCCTCCGAGGCCCTGGCCCGCCTGCACCAGCTGCATCCTTCCCGCACGCTCTTCCCGCAGCAGCACCCGGGAGGCATTGACGCCGGCGCGTTCCACACCGACGTCCTGGCGGTGGGCAACGAGAACCTGCTGATGATGCACGAGCTCGCGTTCGTCGACGGAGAAGCGCTGGTGGCGCGGCTGCGCGAGCTGTTGGGCGAGGAGCTGCGCGTGGTGGTGGCGCGTCAAGCAGAGCTGCCCGCCGAGGACGCGGTGCTGGCCTACCCGTTCAATTCCCAGGTGCTCACCCTCCCCGACGGGAGCATGACCATCATCGCCCCGGTGGAGAGCCAGGAGAACCCCCGGGCACGCGCCTTCCTGGAGTCGGTGCTGGCCGGTGACAACCCGGTGCGCAGCATCCACCACCTGGACCTCAAGGACTCCATGCAGAACGGCGGCGGACCCGCGTGCCTGCGCCTGCGCGTGCCCATGACCACGGAACAGGAGGCCGCGCTGGGGGCCAACGTGCTGTTCACGCCGGCGCTGCACGCCGAGCTGACGTCCTGGGTGGAGCGCCACTACCGCGACCGCCTCACCGCCGACGACCTGCGGGATCCCAAGCTGGCGCGCGAGAGCATGAGCGCGCTGGACGAGCTGACCGGCATCCTGAAGCTGGGCAGCGTCTACGACTTCCAACGCGGCTGAGGTCTCCTGGCGTTTTTCCGGGGATTGCCACGCTGCGTGTCGGACTGTACAGGTGCGCGCCCCAGGGAGGGTGATGCGTTGGAGCCTGCGGACAAGCCAGGACCGGTGACCGGGTCGCGTGACGACGCGGAGCTCAGCCGCAGCGAGGAGCTCAACCGACGCATCATCGAGAACGTGCCGGGTGGCATTGTGCAGGTGGGCATGGACGGCTCCATCCTGCGGGCCAACCTCGTCGCGCAGCAGTTCCTGGGCCTGTCCTACGACGAGCTGCACAAGCGCTTCATCAGCGACTTTGGCAACGAGACCATCCTTGAGGACGGCTCTCCGTGCCCCGTGGCGGACTACCCGGTGGCGCGGTGCCTGGTGACGGGAGAGCCGCAGCCGGCCAAGCTGATTGGCGTGCGCCGTCCCGACGGGCGCGTGTTCTGGGGCCTGTTCACCGCCGTCCCCATCAAGCCTCCCGGCCAATCCATGCAGGGCGTGGTGGTGACGTTCCTGGACATCACCGAGCGCAAGCGCGCCGAGGAGAACATCCGCAACATTGCCGAGGGCGTCTCCGCGGCCACCGGCCAGGAGTTCTTCCGCCTGCTGGTCTCCTACCTGGCACGCACCCTGGGCGCGGACTTTGCCATGGTGGGTGAGCTGGTGGGGGAGAAGCGCGACGTGGTGCGCAGCCGCGCCGTGTTCCAGGATGGCCAAATCCGCGACGAGGTTTCCTACGCGCTCCCCGACACCCCGTGCGACGACGTGATCCGCGGCAACCCGTGTGAGCACCCCGCCGGCGTGCAACGCCTCTTCCCGCGCGACGACATGCTTGGCGAGCTGGGCATCCAGGCCTACTTCGGGACGCCGCTGGCGGATTCCTCCGGCGTGGTGCGTGGTCTGGTGGTGGTGATGTTCCGCAACCCGGTCGACGACGTGAAGCGGGTGATGTCCACGTTGCGCATCTTTGCCTCGCGCGCCGCCGCCGAGCTGGAACGGCTGGTGATGGAGACGGAGCGTCGCAAGCTGGAAGCGCAGGTGCAGCACGCGCAGCGGATGGAGAGCCTGGGCGTGATGGCGGGCGGCATTGCGCATGACTTCAACAACCTGCTCATGACCATCCTGGGGCACGCGGGCCTGGCGGAAGCGGAGGTGCCGCCCGGCGTGGCGCGCGAAAGCCTGCGCCAGATTGAGACGGCGGCGCAGCGTGCCAGCGAGCTGGTGCAACAGCTGCTGGTGTATTCCGGTCGCAGCCGCCTGCACATGGAGCCCGTGGACTTCCGCGCGCTGGTAAAGGAGATGGCGGGCCTGCTGCAGGTGTCCATCTCCCGCGGCGCCGTGCTGAAGACCGCGTTTGACGACGGAACGCCCCTGGTGATGGCCGACGCCACCCAGCTCCGCCAGGTGGTGATGAACCTGATCATCAACGCCTCCGACGCGCTGGGCGAGAGGCAGGGCACCATCACGGTGCGCACCACGCCGTGCCAGGTGGATGCGGCCCTGTTGCGCGGGATGATCCTGGCGCAGCCCGACGCCACCGGCCTGCACGCGTGCCTGGAGGTGGTGGATACCGGCTGCGGCATGGACGCGGAGACGCTGAGCCGCATCTTCGAGCCGTTCTACACCACCAAGTTCACCGGCCGTGGGCTGGGCCTGTCCGCCGTCCTGGGCATTGTGCGCAGCCACCACGGCGCCATTGGCGTGGACTCGCAGCAGGGCGTGGGCACCACCTTCCGCATCCTGTTGCCCGCCGCGCCGGAGCTGGGCGCGCCGCAGCGTCCCAGCCCCATGGAGGCGCCGCGCGGACTGGGCCGGGTGCTGGTGGTTGACGACGAGCCAGGCGTGCGCAACGTGCTGCGCGCCATGCTGGAGCGGAAGGGCTTCCAGGTGGTGACGGCGGCGGATGGCCGTGAGGCGGTGGAGATCTTCGCCCAGGAGGAAGGAAGGTTCACCGCGGTGCTGCTGGACATGACCATGCCGCGCATGGGCGGGCGGGAGGCGCTGCGGCTGATGCGGGCCACCCGTGTCGACGTCCCGGTGCTGCTGGCGAGCGGCTACCACGACCAGGCGGAGACCACCACGCTGGAGCACGGCATGGTGGAGTTCATCAAGAAGCCCTTCCAGTCCAAGGACCTGGTGATGCGGCTGCAGGCCCTGATCGACCGCGCCGCGCGCCGACCCGGCTGACTCAACGCAACAACCCACCCAGGAACCGCGCGCAGTGCTCCGCTCCGTCCAGGGCGAGCGTGCGCGGCGGCGCGGGCAGCTCCACCAGCCTCCGCAGGTGCGGCGCCCAGTGGCCGGCGCGGAAGTCCGCGCGCGGAATCTCGGCGTGGGCCAGGTGCCGTGAAAGCTCCGCGTCAAAGATGGCGTCTTCCGGGAAGCCAGTGCGCCGCGGCCACAACACCGCCACGCCCGACGCCATGGCCTCCGCCACCGTCCCGTACCCCAGCTTGCTGAGCGCCACGCGCGAGACACCGAGGAGGTCGGTGAAGGTCAACCCCGACGACGACGCAGGGACCGCGAGGTTGGGCGCCGCCAGGGTGGTGGGCGTGGCGGAGATGAACAGCAGGTCCGGCGCGGATTGCAGCGCGCGCCGCACCGTGTCGTCGTCGACGCCGCCGCGCAGGCCCAGGAGGATGCGCGGCCGCGCGTCGTGGGACGGGATACCCAGCGCCTGCAGCGTGTCCGCCGCGGAGCGGGAACGCTGCCGCACGATGAGTGGAACGTCGTGGACGCGCGGGAAGGCGTGGGCCGCGTGGTGGAAGGGCAGCCGCAGCCAGCAGCTCATGCGCGCGTACCCGGCCCGCGCGGCCTCCATCACCTCGACGAACTCCGGGTGCGTGGCCTGGTACCCCGCGTAGATCCAGTCCCACGTGAAGTTGCCCAGCGCCACGCAGGGAACCCCCGCGGCTTCCGCCACCTCCCCCGCCAGCCACGGAATGTCCGCCACCACCAGCGCCACGTTCAGCGCGCGCAGGGCGCGCACCTCCTGCTCGACGAGTGCCCGCCGCTGGCCCACCAGCTCCCGCGCGCGGCGCAGCGTTCCACCGACGTCAATGGTCAGCGGGTCCTGCTCCATCACGCCGGCGTCAAGGGCGACGGGGTGGACCGGCACGTCGTGGCCCGCGGTCTCCTGGATGAGCCAGGCGGGCGCGCGCGTGCGCACGTGGACCTCGCCGACGTGCGCGTGTCGTCGGAGCGCGCGGATGACCTCCGCGGAGCGCGCCGCGTGACCGTAGCCGTGCCCACTGATGTGGAAGAGGACGTTGCGCCTGGTCATCCGTGGCGCGCGAGCATACCGCCACCACCGCGCAACCGGTCAGCGCGCCGTGGCGTGGAGGGCACGGGCCACCTGGTGCAGGCGCGCGCTGTTCTCCACCTGGCTCCGCCACGACGACGGAATCGTGTATAGACCGAGGCGCGCGCCCAGGATGGAACCCGCGATGCAGGCGATGCTGTCGGAATCCCCGTCGGTGTTGGCGGCCATCAACACGCCGGCGGAGAAGTCATCCGGGTTGCGCCAAACGCAGTACAACGCCGCGGCCACCGCCTCTTCCGCCACCCAGGACTCGCCCAGGCCCCGACGGGACAACGCCCGCTCCGGCGGCGCCTCCAGCAATCCCGGCAGCTTCTCCAGGCACGTCCGGAAATCCGCGGAGCGTGGGGCGCATTCGCGCATGATCTCGTCGTACATCCGCGCGGGGGACGCCCCCTCGAGCGCCAGGGCCACCAGCAGGGCCGCTGCCGCCGCGCCCTCCACCGCCGCGTCGTGACCGTGCGTCACCACGCTGCTGGCCCGCGCCACCTCCAGCAGACGCGCGCGGTCGTTCGCGTAACGCAGTCCAATGGGCGCCACCCGCATGGCCGAGCCGCAGCCCTTGGAGTCGGAGACGCCCGCACGACGCCACGGCAGCCCCCGCGCCAGGTTGGCGCACGCGGTCATGCACGTGTTGCCCGGCGCACGGTTGTTCTCCGGTGAGCGGCTCCACGCCACGAACTCCCGCGCCACCCGCTCCATGAGCACCTCCAGCGACGCATCTCCACAGGCCAGCAGCGCCTCCGCCACCGCCAGGGACATCTGTGTGTCGTCGCTGTAGGTGCCCGGCGGGTGGCGGTCTCCCAGCACCGCGGTGCGACTCCGCCAACGCGCATCCTGGATGCCCACGAAGTCCGTGACCCCCGCCGGCCCGAACGAAGCCAGGATGTCATCCCGACGACGGAACTCCGTGGCGAACCCCAGCGCATCGCCCACCGCAAGCCCCACCACGCATCCTTCAAACCGCTCCTGCATCGCGCCACCTCCCTCGGGATGTTGTTAGTGTATCTGTCACACCATCACAATGCAAGCCCGGGAACACACGCCACTGGCAGGTGGCTTGCAGATTCCGAGGCTGCGGGTGATGGCAGGCGTGGGGAGCGTGCGATGGAGCCGGACGCAGGGACGATGGATCAGCTGGAACCGTTCGGCTCGTTGGGCGTGGCGTTGGCCCTTGGCCTGCTGGTGGGCTTTGAGCGGGAGCAATCCGCGGCGGAGAAGGTGCATCCGTTTCCCGGCGGGGCGCGGACCTTCCCGCTGGTGGCGCTGCTGGGCGCGGTGTGCAGCATGCTTGCCGAGCGCGCGGGCTACGTGCTGGTGCTGGTGGTGGGATTGGCGCTCAGCGGATTCCTGCTGCTGTCCTACTGGGATGACGTGCGCAAGGAGCGCAACCGCGGCCTCACCAGCGAGGTGGCGTTCCTGCTGACGTACGTGCTGGGCGCGCTGGCAACGTCACGCGGGCTGCTGGAGCCCACCGGTCACCGCGCCGTGGTGCTGCTGGCGGTGGCGGTGGTGGCCACCGTCATCCTCTCGCTCAAACCGCGCCTGCACGCTTTTGCGCGCGAGACCACGCGCGACGACATCCTTGCGGTGCTGAAGTTCCTGGTGGTGGCGGTGGTGGTGATGCCGCTGTTGCCCGACCGCACCATGGACCCGCTGGGCACCATCAACCCGTTCAAGGTGGGCTGGATGGTGGTGCTGATCGCGGGGATCGGGTTCGTGGGTTACGTGGCGGTGCGCGCGCTGGGGCCGGGCAAGGGACTGGGGCTCACCGGCCTGGTGGGCGGTCTGGTGTCGTCAACGGCGGTGACCCTGTCCTTCTCCGGCCGGGCCCGACGCGAGCCGGAGCTGGCGCCCTCCTGCGCGCTGGCCATCATCTCCGCGTCGTCGATCATGTTCGGCCGCGTGTTGGTGGAGGTGGGGGTGGTGCACTTTGCGCTGGTGCGTCCGCTGCTCCTCCCGCTGGGGGCCATGGCGGTGGCCGGTGCGCTGGCCAGCGCGTACTTCTTCCGTCGCGCGCAGATCAGCGCGGCCACCACCGGTGAGCTCGACGTGCAGAACCCGTTCGAGCTCAGCTCGGCGCTGAAGTTCGGCGCGCTGTTCGTGGCCGTGCTCTTCCTGAGCAAGCTGGCCACCACGCACCTGGGCCAGGGCGGGACCTACCTGGCGGGGGTGCTGGCCGGCACCACCGACGTGGACGCCATCACGCTGTCCATGGCCAACCTGGCGCGGGAAGGCCTGGACCCGACGGTGGCGGTCACCACGATCATCCTGGGCACCGCCTCCAACACCATGGTGAAGGCAGGCGTGGCCGTTGTCATTGGCGGGTGGGCTTTTGGGCGACGGGTGCTGCTGGCGTTCGTGGGCATCCTGTCCGCGGGCGCGTTGGGCGTGCTGGCCCTGTGGTGGGGCTGAGCCCTCAACGACGACGACGGCCGATCACCAGGAGCGCGAAGCCGAGCGCGAGGACGTAGACAGGCAGCGGCGTGCGCTCCGTGGCGCTGCACCCCAGGGGGCCCTCATCCTCCTGCACCGTGGCGCGCTTGCGCTTCCCACCCGACGACGAGGATTCCCCCACGCCTCCGTCGGTGTCGACGCCCACGCCGCCCGAGCCGCTGGAGGTGGAGCCACCCGGTCCGCCCGTGGACCCGCTGGTGGACCCGCCGGTGCTGCCCGACGACGAGCCACCGCCACCGGCGCACGTCTCGGAATCCACGGCGGCGTGCGGACAGTGCGTGGCGGGGTCGGAGAGCGCGCCCACGGCGTAGTAGGTGCGGCAGAAGACGGAGTCGCCGGAGTTGTCCACGGGGCGACCGCTGGTGGGGAACGCGGCGCACGCCGTCAGGCACGCGGCGCGGTCGGTGTAGATCTGGTTGGCGCCGGCGCACGCCGCGCTGACGACGTCACAGTAGTGCTCGCACGCGGTGCCGCACACGTCCGCGCCGCTGGGACCGGCGTGGTCGCAGTGCGTGTCCGGGTCATTGCTGGCCGCGAACGCGTGGTACTTGCGACACGCCAGCGTGTTCCCGCCCTGGTCACCGGTCTGTCCCGCGGGCATGACACCCTCCCGGCACGACGGCACGCAGATCCCCAGGTGCTGGTACTGCAGGTTCTCCCCGCTGCACTCACCCATGATCATCTGGCAGTACGCCAGGCACTCCGCCGCCTGACCACCCGACGAGCTGGAGCCGCTGGACGAGGAGCTGACCCCGCCCGACGAGCTGGAGCTGGACGACGCCGAGCTGCTGCTGGACGACGAGGACGACGAGCTGGAGCTGGACACGAACCCGCCGCCGGAGCTGGACGACGACGAGCTGCTGGAGGAGGACGAGGAGCTGCTGGAGGACGAGGAGCTGCTGCTGCTGGAGGAAGACGACGACGAGCTGCTGCTGGAGGACACGTTGCCCACGGGGCAGTTGGTGTTGGTGTGGACGGTGGGGGCGCTGGTGTTGTCCCAGGGTTTGGTGATGCCCTGGGTGTATTGGGGCGTGGCGCCGTAGGTCCAGAGGCCGCAGGGGTCCCCGAGCTCTTCCCCGTTGGTGTAGCCGTCGCCGTCGGCGTCCAGGGAGAACAGCGCGGGCCAGTTGGGCTGACCACCCACCTTGTTGTTGCGCACCTGCTCGCCGAAGTTGGTGCGCGCGCCGCCGCCGTTGGGATTGATGTGGCATTGCGCGCACCGGTAGGTGTTGCCGTTGGGAATGCGCGCCACGTAGCCGCTCACCGCCTGGGCTGCGTGGGAATACAGCAGCAGACCCGCCGCCACCGACGTGAAGATGGTTGCCCGCATGTGCGCTCCAGCCCAGCAAAATCGGACCCGCCCCGTGGGCCCGCCGGGCTGCCCCCAGCCCGTCGGGTGATTCCATCAAGGGCGAGGAGGAATGGCAACTTCCCTCCGCGACGCCTCCCCCTCTCGTCGGATGCCGCACGAGAGGACCTGCTCGCGCGAGGCGTCAGCGGCCGGCGCGGCGCGAGCTTTCGGACTGCGTGTGCAAGCGCCCATGCGGTCACCGCTGCGCAGTGGGGGCGCGCAGCACCGCTTTGGCCTCGCGTGACGCCGGTGACGGCCCCGACCGACGGGGACCGGTGATGAACGCGTGAGCCCGGAACCAAAGCGGTGCTGCGCGCCCCCACTGCGCGGCGGTGACCGCATCGGCGCTTGCACACGCAGTCCGAAAGCTCGCGCCGCGCCGGCCCGTGACGCCTCGCGCGAGCAGGGCCAACTACTTCAGGACCGCCACCTCCACCTGGCCGCGCCGCTGCAGCACGGTGGCGGAGACGTCGTCATTGTTGCGCTGCAACAGCAGGTCCACCTCCGCGTCACCCACGGAAAGCCCGCTGATGGTGACACGGCTGAGGAAGATGGGCAGGCGGGGATGGCGCAGTTGCACGCGTCGCGCCGCGGTCTCCACGGTCAGGCCCAGCGCGGATTGGAGGAGTGAATACACCGCGGCGGACGCCCAGGCCTGCGGCGCACAAGCCACCGGGTAGAGCGTGGGGCCCTCGCCGGGACGGCGTCGGAAACCACAGAACAGCTCGGGGAGGCGGTGCTGCTCCACGGTCTGGCTGGCCTCGAACAGCGCCTCCAGGATCCGCAGCACGTGACCGCTCATCCCGTAGCGCGCCAGTCCCGCGGCAATGATGGCGTTGTCGTGCGGCCAGATGGAGCCGTTGTGGTAGCTCATGGGGTTGTAGCGCGACTCCTTCGACGACACGGTGCGCACGCCCCAGCCGCTGAAGGAATGGTCGGACAGGAGCGTGGCGCCCACGCGCGCGGCGCGCTCCGCGCTGGCAATCCCCGACCACAGACAGTGCCCCGCGTTGGAGGTGCGCACGCGACAGGGGCGCTTGTTCCCGTCGAGCGCCAGCGCGTAGGTGTCCAGCTCCTCACACCAGAAGACCTCCTCGAAACGCCGGCGCAGCTCCTCCGCCTGACGGGCCAGCTGCGTGGCGCGCTCATGCTCTCCCAGCGCAGCGGCCAGTCGCGCCGCGGCCACGCGGGCCTGGTACACGTAGCCCTGGACCTCACACAGCGCGATGGGCGCGTCGGCCAGCGCGCCGTCGAGGTGGAACACGCTGTCATTGGAGTCCTTCCATCCCTGTTGCACCAGGCCGGTGGCGGAGCGGCGCGCGTATTCCACGAAACCGTCGCCGTCGCGGTCCCCGTAGGTGTCGACCCAATGCAGCGCGGCCAGGATGTTGGGCCACAACGCGCGCAGGAAGGCGTCGTCGTGCGTGCGGTCATGGTAGGCGCCGGCCAGCACCACGAAGAGCGGCGTGGCGTCGACGGTGCCGTAGTACAGGCCAAAGGGAATCTCGCGCAGCGCCGCCATCTCCCCCCCACGTGTCTCGTGGACGATCTTGCCCGGCTCCGCATCACGCTCGGGGTCCGGCTCCTTGGCCTGCGTGGCGGCAAGGTGCGCCAGGACGCCGCGGGCCATGTCCGGCTCAAGCCACAAGGTCTGCAGCGCGGTGAGGATCCCGTCCCGGCCGAACACCGTGCTGAACCACGGCACGCCGGCGTAGGGGTAGAGCTGTCCGTTGACGGGCGTGACCATCATCTCCAGATCCGCGCTGGAGCGCGCCAGCCAGTCATTGAAGCGCTCATTGGACGTGCTCATCCGGCGGAAGCGTTGCAGGCGCACGCGGTACTCGTCGGTGGCGGCGGCGGTGGCATCCTCGAACCGGACCTCCTGCACGCGCTCCGTGCCGGTGATGCAGCGGATGGTGAGGTTGAACGACGCCTCCGCCTTGGCATCCAGGGTGACCTCCAGGGTCATCTCGTCGGGCCCCACCGCGGTGGGAGCGGGATGGCATTCCACGCTGGTGCGACGCTCCACGCCATCCAGGCCGCGGTAGCCCAGCAGCACGCCATGGGGATGCACCTGGGGCGGGAGCAGCTCACCCCTTCGGGAGCGCACGGTGCCGCGCACCTCGAAGATGTCCTTGTAGTCGGCGGAGAACTGCAGGCGCACGCTGATGGTCTCACGTTGCAGCGCGTAGTTGCGGATGCGCAGGTGCTCAAAGCAGCAGCCCTTCCACAGCAGCGTGGAGCGGAAGACGTGGAACGTGTTGCGCGGGACCTCGACGACACCCTCGCGCGAGAAGTCCGGGTTGGCCAGGTCCACCATGAACAGGGTGTTGTCCTGCTTGACGGAAGAGCTGAGGAGGAGCGGGCGCTCCTTGCCCAGGCGCAGCTCCAGGCGGCTGAGGAAGCGCGTGCCCTGGTGGAAGATGCCCTGCTCACCGGTGCCCACGGGTTGGATGTCGCCGTAGCGGTCGAACACGGCGAAGGTGTCGCCCTCCTTGAGCACCCGCGTGCGCACGTCGACACGGGGTGAGGTGGCCAGGATGTAGAACTGATCCTCCAAGCGGATCACGTCGTCCATGAGGGAGCCTCATCCCCGCCTGTCCGCGCCCGCGCCGGCTGCTCGACGACACGGGCGTACGCGGAGAGGTAGCCATCCACCATGCGCGCGACAGAGAACCGCTCCCGGAAACGCTCCCGCACCACCACGCGCGAGAGGGTGGACAGACGGGACACGGCCCGCACCGCCTCCTCCAGCCCGTTGCAGATGAAGCCGGTGACGCCGTCCTCCACCACCTCCGGCACGCTCCCGGCGCGGTAGGCAATGACCGGCGTGCCGCACGCCATGGCCTCGATCATGACCAGGCCAAAGGGCTCCGGCCAGTGGACCGGCATCAGGAGCGCCAGCGCACCGCCCAGCAGCTCGTTCTTCTGGCGGTCATCCACCTCCCCCACGAACTCGACAAGCGGCGGGGTCAGCTCCTTGCGCAGCGACTGGAAATACGCCGCGTCCGGCGGTCCCACCTTGGCCGCAATCCGCAACGGGATGCCGGTGCGACGCGCAATGGCGATGGCGTCCTCCACGCCCTTCTCCGGCGCCACGCGCCCGAGGAGACACAGGTAGCCACCGGCCTGGAAGGTGGGACGGTAGAGGTCCTCCGGCAGGCCGTGGTGCACGGTGGCCACCCAGTTGAGGTGCCTGAGCGGGGCGCGCTGCGCGTCGGAGATGGAGACCAGCGGGACGTGGGGGAACTGGCGGAACAGGAACGGGTAGTCGTGCAGGTCCATGCGACCGTGGCACGTGGTGAGGAACGCGGTGCGCTGGCGACAGGCGAGCGGGTACTGCTGGTAGTCGATGTGGAAGTGGATGACGTCGAACGCGCTGGCCATGGCGAAGACGCGCTCGAGCAGAAGCTGCTGGTGCAGCCCGTGGTCCACGGACACCTTCTGGTTGCGCAGCGACGTCAATGGGTAGGCCACCAGCTCCGCGGACGTGACCGAGTCCGCGCTGGCGAAGAGGGTGACCGCGTGTCCCCGCGCCACCAGGCCTTCCGTCAGGTAGGAGACCACGCGCTCCGTCCCGCCGTAGCGACGGGGCGGCACGCTCTCGAACAAGGGCGCCACCTGCGCAATCCGCATGGCCCACTCCACCGCTCACCACGACGTCGTGGACAGCGAGGAGTTAACGGGGAGCGTGGCGGCGGTCCAACCCGCCCCCAAGCTGGGGCGCGCGCTCCTTCACGGCGTGGCCACGAAGCTTGGCCAGTACTGCACCGAGAAGCGGCGGTGCCGGAACGCGTTGTCGGGGAGCACCACCTTGTCGACGTGATGGCGCGTGCGGCTGGGGAAGATCACCAGGCGCCCGGGCACGAACTCGATGCGCTTGTCCCGACGGATGCGCCTGGGCTCGAAGAAGCTGGTGTTGGCCAGGAAGAAATCCCCGCCGGTGAAGCGCTTGGGGCTGGTGGAGATGAACAGGTTGGCGGTGAGGGAGGGAAACTCGTCGGGATGGTCGTGGTAGTAGTCCCCGTGGCCGTACGCGCTGAGCAGCGAGCAGTCCCGGTTGGCGTGGTTGACGTACTCGAACAGGAGGTCCCCGGTGGCCTTCAGCGCCGCGCGCACCGGCTCCGACCAGAAGTGCTCTTGAAACACGCTGAGCAGGAACGAGGCTTCGCGCGCGCCGCGGTAGTGGTCATCCAGCCAGAGGTTGAGGTTGCGCTTGGTGAAGCTGTTCTGTTTCTCCTGGCCCTGGTTCACCACCCGGCCCTGCGTGAGATGGGGCTCCAGCGAGAGGATCTCCTCGAGCGCACGCGCGAGCATGGTCTCGTCGAGGAAACCGTCAATGATGATGTGTTTCTGCGGCTCGGTGTAGACGTGGGCTTCCATGCGGGCGGCGCCACCTTGGTACCACCGCGGACGCGGGAAGCCCACGGTCCGACGGAACGCGTTGACCCGAAAGCCTCAGCGCTCCCCGCTGGGCTTGTCCGGCTCCGCGCCGTCCCACGACGGCACCAGGCGCAGGTACGGCAGCGTCCCCGCCCGGGCGGCCTTCCGCTTGAGACGCATTTCGTGCGCGCGCAGCTCCTCCTCCGTCAGCAGCGGGGGAAGGATGAAGTGCCCGTTCCGGTCCGTGTCCATGTGCACCTCCCGAGCAACGTGCTCGCACAGTGGAACACATTCGCGGGTCATGGATCCACGGAGATCCGCAGCGACGGGGACCAACCACGCTTCATCCCGGTCCGGTTGCGGATCAGCCGTTGAGGCCCTGGGCGAACTGCAGCGCGTCCAGCGGCGCGTCGGGATTCTCCTCGTGCTTCACGAAGGCGAACACCTCGACGCCGCGCGTGGCCCAACCCCGCAGGCGTTCCCGCCACATCCCGCGCTCCTCCGCGGAGTACTGCTCGCGACGCAGGCGCACGTAGGTGACGTCGGAGGTGAGCTCCACAGGGGTGGCGTGACCGTCCTCGTCGTTGATGCACAGGCCCACGCGGTGCTGCTCGAGCAGGGCGTAGATCTCCGGCGTGAACCAGGAGGCGTCGCGGAACTCGAACGCACTGCGCGGGCTTTGCGGCAGCTCGGCCAGGAAGGCGCGCAAGCGGTCCACGTCACGCTTGAACGACGGCGCCAGCTGGTAGAGCACCACGCCCAGCCGCGCGCCCAGCAGCGGGATGGTCCGCAGCCAATAGGCCATGGTTTCCGAGGGGAGCTTCAACCGCTCCACGTGCGTGACCTTCTGGGAGCACTTCAACGCGAAGCGGAACGTCTCCGGCGTGGTGGCAATCCAACCATCAATCGTCTTGCGGTTGGGCATCCGGTAGAAGGTGGAATCCATCTCCACGGCGTCGAGCCGCGAGGCGTAGTGGCGGAGATACTCCTTGTCCGAGAGGTCCGCCGGGTAGAACGCGGGACTCCACTCCTTGTAGGAGAACCCGGACGTGCCCAGGTACACACGCGCCATGAGCACAAGCTAGAGCGGAACCGGGGCCGCGGTGGAGTTTTCAGCCGTTGGGATCGCGAATGCAGATCCGCCCCACAAAGGCGATGTCGGCGCAGATGGGCAAATTGCCCTGGCAATCCCCAGCGTCTCCACACTCATCCGAGCAGTAGAAGACCCCGCCCGGTCCTTCCACGCACACCGCGCTCTGGCAGTCATTCCCGCTGGTGCAGGTGTCCACACCCACTTGCCCCGTCCCGCGCGCCCCGGTGCGACAGAAGCACCCGGTGGCCTCGTCGCACTCACAACGCTCCGACGTTGGACATTCCCGGTTGAACGAGCACACCGCGCCGCTGCCCGCGGCATCCGTCACCGCGGCATCCGTCGTCACCGCGGCATCCGTGGTCCCCGCGGCATCCCGCCCCGACGAGGCATCCATCCCCACCGACGAGGAGCCACCGGCATCCGTACCGCCGGAGGAATCGGTGCAAGCAGCAAGGAGGAGCAGGAACAAGACGCGCCGCATGCTCACAGGTCTAACACCGGGCCGGGCACACACGCGCGTTTTCAGACGGAGATGGCGTTCTTGCGGAACTCGCTGGCGCCGATCTTCACGTTCACCGCCGCGGGCACTTTGGCGTTGAAGGCGCGTTGCAGCGCGGGGCCCAGGTCGGCCAGGCGCTCCACGTATTCGCCGTGACAGCCCAGGGGCTTCACCACCTCGTCGTAGCGCGTGTACGCCAGCTGCGTGGCCAGGGCCCGCTCCTCCCCGTAGAGGTCCACCTGACCGCGACGGATCTGGGTCCAGGCCGCGTCATTGCCAATGATCGCCACGACGCGGATGCCCTGACGGGCCATGGCCTCGAACTCCATGGCGTGCAGACCAAAGGAGCCGTCGCCGTACATGATGACGACGTCACGGCTGGGATGGGCCAGCTTGGCGGCCATGGCGTAGCCCGGTCCCACGCCGAGCGTGCCCAGCGGTCCGGGGTCCATCCAGCAGCCCGGCCTGGAGATGGACAGCGTGTACGCCGCCGTCGCCACGAAGTCGCCGCCGTCGCCGATGACGATGGTGTCCTCCTTGAGGAACCGGTTGACCTCCGCGCACACGCGCAGCGGGTTGGGCGGATCCCCCGGCGTCTCCATCTCCCTGCGGATGTCCGCCTGGCGCTTCTCCTCGACGGTGCGCATCTCCGCGAGCCACTCCTGCCGCGCCGACGAGGTGCCCTTGAGCCTGCGCGCGAGAGCCTCCAGGACCAGCCCGGTGTCGGCGTGGATGCCCACGTCATGGCCGCGGTTGCGGCCAATCTCCGCGCCGTCCAGATCCACCTGGATGAGCTTCACCTCGTCGGGGATGGTGGGGGGCTTGCCGTAGCCCAGGCGGAAGTCAAAGGGCGTGCCGCACACCAGCACCACGTCGGCACGGGAGAGCGCCTGCTTGCGCGTCTGGGAGAACAGGCACGGATGCCCCGGCGGGAGCTGGCCACGCGCCATGCCGTTGAGGAACACCGGCCCGGCGTAGCCCTCAAGGAGCTGGTGCAGCGCCTGCGCGTTGCGGCTCCAGCGGATCTGCGAGCCGATGATGAGGACGGGACGCTCCGCGGAGGCAAGCAGGTCCGCGGCGGCGGAGATGGCGGCCTCGTCACCCGCGGGACGGGCCTCGGTGCGGTAGTTCCGGGGCCAGACCACCTCGTCTTCGTCGGCGTTGTCCATGAGGAGGTCCAGCGGCATCTCCAGGAACACCGGTCCGGGCACGCCGGTGGTGGCAATGCGGAACGCGGTGGCCACGTATTCCGCGGCGCGCGCCGTCGTGGTCACCGTGGCGGACCACTTGGTGATGGGACGCATCAGCTCCACGTGATCCATGTCCTGCAAGGACCCCATGTGCTTGAACATGCGCGGACCGGCTCCGCCGATGATGAGCATGGGCACGCCGGCGCGCTGCGCATTGGCCACCGCGGTGACCACGTCGGTGACGCCGGGACCCGCGGTCACCGCGCACACGCCGGGCTTGCCGGTGGCGCGCGCCCACCCGTCGGCGGCGTGTCCGGCGGTCTGCTCATGGCGCGTGTCGACGACGCGGATGTCCTCGTCGATGCAGCCGTCGTAGATCGCCTGGATGTGTCCACCGCAGAGCGTGAAGAGGTGACTGACCCCTTCGCGCTTGAGTGCCTTTGCCACCACCCGTCCACCGTGCAGGTAAGCCATGGGTCTCCTTGGACGCAGACAATGCGCGAGCCCGCCCCGCGCCACGCACCCGTTGCGTGTCCCTCGGAGCGATTCGGGAATCTCTTGTGGCACGGCTGCACGCGGCATTCCACCGTCGTCGTCCGTGCTCAGGCGCGCGAGCGTGGACGGGTCCGCTGACGCACCGTGCGCTCCGAGGACAACAACCGCATAACCGGGCATGGGCAGAGGGCACGTCCACGCCGAGACACCGCTGGACTCGGTGGTCCCGCTCCGCAGGTCGCTGCTCCTGACGGCGGCGTTTCTCGTCGTGGAGGCGGCGGTGGGGTTTGCCACCTCGTCGCTGGCGCTCCTGTCCGACGCCGCGCACATGGTCAGCGACACCGCCGCCCTGGCCTTGGCCCTGGGGGCCGCCTACATCGCCACGCGCCCCGCCACGCCCAACCGCAGCTTCGGGCTGGTGCGCGCCGAGGTGGTGGGCGGGTTGCTCAACGGGCTGGGCCTGGTGGTGGCCGCGGGCGGCATTGTCTGGGAGGCCATGGACCGACTGCGCGTGGAGCCGGAGGACGTGCCCGGCATGCCGGTTCTCGTCGTGGGTCTGCTGGGGCTGGGAGTGAACCTGGTCAGCGCCTGGCAGCTCCATGCCTCCAGCAAGCAGAACCTCAACGTCCGCGCCGCGCTGGCGCACGTGCTCGCGGATGCGTTGGGCTCGGTGGGCGCGGTGGTGGCGGCGGTGCTCATCCTGAAGGCGGGAATGACGTCGGCGGATGCGGTGGCCAGCATGCTGACCGCGGCGCTCATCCTCTGGTCATCCTGGCGCCTGGTGGGCGACACCATGCACGTGCTGCTGCAGTTCGCTCCACGGGGCCTGGACGTGGACGCGTTGGAGCGCGAGCTGCTGGCGGTGGATGGCGTTTCCGGGGTGCACGAGCTGCACGTGTGGACGCTCAATGGAGTGGACCCGGTGGTGAGCGCGCACCTGACCATTGCCGCGGATGCGCACGTGCACGGGGTGCGGGAGCGCGCGGAGGACCTTCTCGTCGATAGGTTCCAGGTGCGTCACACCACGCTGCAGGTGGAGGACGAAGGGCCGTGTGAGCAGGCGTTCTGTCCGCTGCTGACGCCGGCGGAGCGCGAGATGCGGCATGAGCACGACGTGCATCACGAGCATCACGAGCACCACTCGCATCACCGCGGATCCCATTGAAAGCGTCGTCGCTTGGATCTTTCGGGTCGGGTTCAACTCCGTTGACCGGAGCCAAAGCGGTACTGCATACCGCAGTCCGAAAGGGCGCGGGCACCACTTGTCTTCGCTGGTTACGACAGCCCGCACCCGCCGACGTCGTGGAACGTGCGGCAACCCGTTCACGGTGACGAACGTGGCCGCACCTTCGGACTGCGGCATGCAGTGCCGCTCTTGCTCGGGCCGATGCGGTCTGGGTTGCAGGACACGAAAATCACAAACCCGGCCGCCACGGGATGCCGGCCCCAAAGAACAGCGCCGTCAGCGTTTCACGTACCGCGTGCCACGACCCGCGCCGCGGATTCCAATCATCTTCTGCGCCGCGGCCTGACGCGCCAACACCTGCATCTGTGCCGGCGTGAGCTTCAGCGTCTTGCGTGCCTCCTTCGGCACAACCTCGCCCTGGCGGGAAACCAGTTTCACCAGCGCGTCCAGCTTCTCACCGGAAACCGCCCTCCCCGTCGCCTTCCGACGAGCCGTGGTCTTGCGTGCCTTCACCGCACCGCGGCCGGCACGCGCTTTTCTTTCCCCATCCGGAATCACGTTGCCCAGCTCCCGGTGCAACGTTTCACGGATGAGGCCGCGGACCTGCGCCATGGCCTCGGAAACAATCGCCTGAACTCCCAACGCGAGATCCTTCGTGGATTGCGGCATGATTCAGCCCCCAGGAAACGCTGTCGATTCGTCGCAGCGGTGGCTCTTCCTTACGACGAGAGAAACCACAACGCAAGCGTCATCCCGACGTCAACAGCCGGTTGTTTCGGATGTCGAGGGGTCCATGTGGCGTGGGCGTGGTGATAGATTGATTTCATGTTGAAACCGGTATTGCCCTCCGCGCAGGTCTTCATTCCCGACGGCGCCCCGTGGGAACAGGCCACCGCCCGAATCACGCACCTTGCCGTGGCCGCCCACGCCGACGACGTGGAGCTGATGGCCTGGCATGGCATCCAACGGTGTCTCACGAATGAATCCATGGGTTTCGCCGCGGTCATCGTCACGGATGGCCGTGGCAGTCCGCGGTCCGGCGCCTACGCCCAATTCACGTCCCAGCAGATGCGCGACGTCCGCCTCCAGGAGCAGAAGCGCGCCGCGCAGCTGGGGCGTTACGGATTGCTGGTCTGGCTGGATCATGAGAGCGCCAGCATCAAGACGCCGCACGCCCCGCAACTGCAGGAGGACCTTCGCCGGTTGTTCCAGGTCATCCGTCCCCGCCTCGTCTACACGCACAACCTCGTCGACAAACACGACACCCACGTGGCGGTGGCCACACACCTCATCCGGGCACTGCGTTCCGCTTCCCACCAACCGGAGCGGGTGCTGGGATGTGAGGTCTGGCGGGGATTGGACTGGCTCACGGATGAGGACAAGGTGCTCCTCGACGTCAGCGGCCAGGATGATCGCATGATGGAGCTGATGCGGGTGTTTGATTCCCAGATTTCCGGTGGCAAACGCTACGACCTGGCGGCAGCGGGCAGGAAACGCAGCAACGCCACCTTCCTGGAATCCCACGCCGTGGACCAGGCCTCCGCGGTGGAATACGCCATGGATCTGACCCCACTGGTCCGTGATTCCACGCTGGAGCTGGACGCGTGGACGGAAGGGTTCATCCAGCGATTCTCCCGGGATGTGGCAGAGCGCCTGCGTCGTTTCATTCCCGGGACGTAGGAGCCCTGGATCCCGTCGGGAGCGCCGCCTTGGAAGTGGTCATCCTTCCCACACCGCTGGAGGTGACACGCCACGCGGCCCGCACCATGGCTGGGCTCATCGGCGCGAAACCGGATGCCGTGCTGGGACTCGCCACCGGAGCGTCGGTGAGGGGCGTGTACGCGGAGCTGGTGCGTTTGCACCGGGAGGAGGCGCTGAGCTTTCACCACGTCACCACGTTCAACCTGGATGAATACGTGGGAATCCGGCGTGACCATCCCGGCTCCTACCACGCGTTCATGGAGGAGCACTTCTTCCGGCATGTCGACGTGGACCGCGCTCGCGCCCACCTTCCCGCCGCCGACGCCGCGGACATCCCCGCTGCGTGCGCGCAGTATGAACGTGACATCCAGGCCGCGGGTGGGATTGACCTGCAATTGCTCGGCATCGGGTCGGATGGGCACATCGGATTCAATGAGCCCACGTCGTCCCTGGCGTCGCGGACGCGCATCAAGACGCTGACCAGCATCACGCGCGCGGACAATCGCGCTGCCTTTGGTGATGGACCCGTGCCGCTCCACGTCATCACCATGGGCATTGGCACCATCCTGGAGGCGCGTCGCTGCGTGCTGGTTGCGTTTGGTTCCAGCAAGGCCAACGCCGTGGCGCGCATGGTGGAGGGACCGCTCACCGCCATGGTTCCCGCTTCCGCGCTGCAGCTGCATCCCCACGCCACCATACTTGTCGACGAGGAAGCGGCGGAGCGACTCACCTTGCAGGACTATTACCGGACCGTGCAGCGCAACAAGCCGTCATGGCAGCGAGACAGGTGAGGAGCCTCTCATGGGCGAGCTGGTGGTGAGCTACTCAGGCATTCGCGGCGTGGTGGGCCATGGGCTCAACGCGAGCGTGGCGCAACGCTTCGGCACCGCCTTCACGCGCATGGTGCGGGAACGAAATCCCGACGGGCGCGTCGTCATCGTCGTGGGGCGGGACACGCGGGAGTCCGGGCAAGGTTTGCGGGAAGGCCTGCTGCGGGGCATGCGGGGGAGCGGATTCCACGTCGTGGAGCTGGGCGTGGTGCCGACCCCCACGGTGCAGTTCACGCTCGGCGAGCGTCATGCGCACGGCGCGGTGGCCATCACCGCGAGTCACAACCCCAGCCAATGGAATGGTTTCAAGTTCTTCCTGGGACCAGACAACACCGTGCTGGATGGTGCGCAAACCCAGCAGCTCATGAGCCTGCTCCCCGACGGAGAAGAGCCCACCGGAGAGGCCGTGACCTGCGAGGATCATCACCATGACGCGGTGGCGCGCCACGTCCAGCGGGTCCTGGAGCAGGTGGAGGTGGAGCGCATCCGTCATCGGAGATTCCGTGTGGCCGTGGACTCCGCGAACGGAGCAGGTGCGGAGCCAGCGGGGCAGCTGCTGGATGCGCTGGGGTGTCGCGTGTCCGTGGTGCGTTCGCGCCGGGAATCCGAGCCCATTCCGGAGAACCTGGGTGAGCTCCGTGGCGGCGTGAGGCAGGAGGGGTGTGACCTGGGGTTCGCGCTGGACCTGGACGCGGACCGGCTGGCGCTGGTCACCGACGAGGGCGGGGCCCCCGGTGAGGACTACACGCTGGTGCTCGTGGTGGCGCATCTCCTTCAGCGCGCCGGCCGCGCGGACGTGGTGGTGGTGAAGAACGTGTCCACCACGCGCGCCCTCGACGACGTGGTCCGCAATGCCGGCGCGGAGCTGGTGGAAACGAGGGTGGGCGAAATCAACCTCTCACGCGCCCTCCTCACCCAGGTTCGCGCGGGCCGGGTGGCGTTTGGTGGCGAGGGCAATGGTGGAGTCATCCTTCCGTCGGTGTGCATGGGGCGGGATAGCCTGACCGGGATGGCGCTGGTGCTCGAGGCATTGGCGCAGGAGGACCGCCCGCTCAGTGTCCGGCTGAATGCCCTGCCGCATTACCACGCGCGCAAGGTGAAGCTCCCGCTCGTCGCCAAGGACGCACTGCCGGCGCTTCAAGATCGGATAGAGCGCGCATTTCCCGACGGAAGAGCCGACCGCATTGATGGATTGCGCGTGCAATTCCGCGATGGTTCCTGGTTTGGCATCCGTCCATCCAACACCGAGCCGGTGGTGCGCATCGTGCTGGAATCACGCTCCGCGGCGTGGGTGGAGGAGACGGAGCTGCTCCTGCGTCATCACTGGGCGCGCTGATCGGCGGTGCGCGCGGACTCGTCGAGGAAACGCTCCACCCGAGCCACGCTTTCCAGCAGGGAATCCGCGTCCAACGTCATGGGCAGGCTGCGTACCTCCAACGTGGGCTGCTTGGGGTACGGCCGGATGACGCCGAGGATGTTGATGTCCGAGGACTTGGTGGCGCCCGCAAGATCCAGCGCCGCGCACAGTTCCGCGAATGGCAGGTCCCCAGGGGCTTCTTCCGCCACGCGCAGCACATGGGGCGGAAACGGGCCCAACAGGCGACACCGCGGATTGGGCTGCCATTCGGTGATCAGCATGGGCCGCAGCACGCTGTGGTCGACGATGAGCTGCGTGAGCCGACGCGTCTCCATCCACGGAGCCCGATCCAGGTGCACGTGCAACGCCGCCTCAACGGGAGCCACGAAGCCCAGGTCCTTCGCCACGTCGAGGATTTCCGTCAACACCGCACGGCGTTCCGCGCGCGTGAGCGGCCGCGTCACCACCTCACAGACGCGCTCCCGCTCTCCACCCGTGGGCTCCACCACGCACACCGTGTTGCCAAAGGGGTCGCGGACGACGTGTCTTCCCTCGTCGAGCGGTCGCGGTGGGAGCGTGACGTTGAACGTCTCCACCACGGAACGCAGCATCAACTCCAGCCGCGGCTCCTCCACCCACGCCACGCGTTCCAGCCACAGCGCAAGCCGCAGGTCATCCATCACCACGCGGTAACCGTGCTCTCCCGGCGGCGCGGAGGCCTCCAGCTGCTCACGGATGGTGATGTCATCCACCAGCGTGACGTGGACACCGCCTTGCGCATCCAGCACGCGGTAGGCAGGCGTGAGATGGCAGATGGGCCGGTCTTCTGGCGTGGTCCCCTCGGAGATGTACTTGAAACCGTAACGCACCGCCCCGCCCACCCGACGGGCCAGCGCCTGCGCCAGGGCGTGACGCCCCCGCCCCGAGGGAGCCAGCAGCTCCAGCTCGAAACCAGCGCGGAGGTCGGGATGGGAGGGAAGCGGAGACGTCACGCCGCGTGGGTCAGTTGCGGGTGATGCTCACGTCGCGGAGCATCTGCTCGTAGTTGTTGACCACCTTCAAGCCAATGTACTCGCGCGCCTCCTGCAGCGACGCGTCCTTGAGGAAATCAAACTTGGCAATGGCCTTGCGCGCGTGCGCGTCGGAGTAGCCGGCATTCTTGAACGCGGCTTCCAGCTCGTGGCTGTCCCACTGGTTCCGCGTGATGCCCACCTCGCTCAGCATGCTCTCGTAGTTGTTGAGCACCTTGAGGCCAATGTACTCCTTCACCTCGCCGAGGGAGCTGTTCTTCAGGAAGTCGAACTTCTCCTTGGCGGCGAGCGCATCCGCCGTGCTGTAACCGGACTTGCTGAACGCCTCCAGCATCTCGTGGCGGTCGTAGTTGTCGCGGGTGATGCCCACCTCGCTGAGCATGCTCTCGTAGTTGTTGACGATCTTCAGGCCGATGTACTCCTTGGCCTCGTCGAGGGTTCCGCCCTTCAGGAAGTCAAACTTCTTCATGGCCTCCTTGGCGTCGGCGTCCGAGTAGCCGCTGCGCTTGAACGCCGCCATGCACTCGTGGGCGTCCCACTGGCCGCGGGTGATGCCCACGTCGGCCAGCATGCTCTCGTAGTTGTTGAGCACCTTGAGGCCAATGTACTCCTTGACCTCGTCGAGCGGAGAGCCCTTCAGGAAGTCAAAGGCCTGCTGCGCCTTGCGCGCGTCCTCGAGGCTGTAACCGCTGGAGCGGAACGCATCCATCATCTCGTGGCGGTCATAGTTGCTGCGGGTGATGCCCACCTCGCTGAGCATGCTCTCGTAGTTGTTGAGCACCTTGAGGCCGATGTACTCGCGCGCCTCCTGCACGGTGCCGTCGCGGAGGAAGTCGAACTTCTTCATGGCGGTGCGCACGTCGGATTCGGAATAGCCGCTCTTGCGGAACGCCGCCATGCACTCGTGCCCATCAAAGTTTCCCGGCGTGATGCCCTTCTCGCGCAACACCGCTTCATTGCCCTTCAGCACGGCGTTGCCAATGAACTCCTTGGCGGCGGCCAGCGACGGGAGATTGAAGGCCTGCTGCGCGGCGCGCACGTCATCCATGGTGTAACGCGCACCCCGGTAGGCTTCCATGGCCGGCGTCATGGTGGCGCCGCTGGTCTGCGCCTGGAACCGCGTCATGGCCGGTGACGACGCCAGGCTCTTGCCACCAAACGACGCCGCCGCACCCGTGCTCGACTGCCGCAGCTGCTGCGAGCTGGCGCCGGCCTGTTCATTCTGCGTGGCGGCCTGGTTGATCAGCGCGTCGCGTGCGTTGAGGACGTCGACGAGGGGCAGCTTCAACTCGCGCGAGGCCTGCTGCATCTGCGTGGAGGAGAGCTGCGCGGGACTGCCGGAGATGTTCTGCTGCTGCATCCACTGCTGGAGACGCGCGGGATTGCCGAGGGAAGCCTGGGTGACGGACATGGTGACTCCTGACGCGGGAAGGCATCCTGCATAGACGGGAAACGCGCGGGATTCCACCTCCTGACCGGTGGCCGCGGGATGCGTTGAGCGTCATGGGTTGTTGGAAATCCGCAAAAAGGAAGTCGGAGGTCAGGAGTGAGAAGCCCCCTGCCCGTGCCCCTGCCCGGCTTGAGAGCCGAGGGGCCCGACGAGGGTTCCCGCAGAGAACTCTCCGTCGAGTGAACCTGCAGGCCGGGCACGGGCAGGGGCACGGGGCTGCTGGGTTCCCGTTGTCACCGTTGAGCTTCCCGCGCCTCCTGCGTTCCCGACGTGCGCGCCAGGTCCGCGAGGTCCACTCCGAGCACGCGCGCGGCCTGCTCCAGGAACGTCTTCGCCGTCAGGCAATACAGCTGGTCTCCCTTGAAGATGGAGACGAACACGCCGGCGCACTGCGGCAGGGGAACGTCCAGGCTGTCGCAGTGGTAGATGAGGCGACGCGCCACCGTGTCCAGCCAATTGGCATCTGGTTTCTCCGGCGCCACAAGCTCGTAATTGAAACGGTCCGGGCCATGCGTGGCCACGTAGGTCTGGGTTGCCTCCACCAGCGCCCGCGTGCCCTTCCACGCCGGCGCCACGTAGAACGCCTGCTCCAGCAGCGGCTTCAGATCCACCACCGAGGGATTCTCCATCTTGGCCTCCGTCGGGAGTGCCGCGTGCGTCGTTGACGACACCACGGGCGCGCTCCGGTTCCACGAGGACATACCGCCCGGGGATGCGAGGTTCCTGCGTGGCCCGCAACGGGGCCGTGACGTCGGCATGGGTGCCGGAGCGCCGTTAGCTCATGTCAGACGCGCGGAGGTTGGGGCCATGGCGGGAACACAACACGGCGCCCGTGCCGACGAACCCCGGAAAGGCGAGAGGCTCCCGGAGCCGGTGGAACAGGGCGAAATTGGCGAATGGATGGAAGCGCTTGACGACGTGTTGACCCACGAAGGCCGCACGCAGGCGCGCTCCCTGCTGGCGTCCTTGCTGGAGCACGCCCGCACGCGAGGCATTACCGTGCCCACCGCCGGCGCCACACCCGACGTCAACACCCTGGACGCGGACACGGACCCCGAGCTTCCCGACGAGGCGCTGGAGCGGCGAATCGAGGCCTACGTGCGCTGGAACGCCGCGGTGATGGTGTCGCGCGCCAACCGCGCCGAACTGGGAGTGGGCGGACACATTGCCACGTACGCGTCGACGGCCACGCTGTTCGAGGTGGGGTTCAACCACTTCTTCCGCGGCCACGCCGACGGCGCCGGGGACCAGATCTATTTCCAGGGGCACGCCTCGCCCGGCATCTACGCGCGCGCATTCCTGGAGGGTCGCCTCAACGAGGAGCAGCTGGACCTGTTCCGGCAGGAAACGCCGCGCGTCCGAGGTGGACCTCCTGGTCTGTCGTCGTATCCGCATCCGCGGCTGATGCCCGGCTTCTGGGAGTTTCCGACGGTGTCCATGGGCCTGGGTGGCCTCTGCGCCGTCTACCAGGCGCGCTTCAACCGCTACCTGCAACACCGCGGCATCAAGGACACCTCGCGCTCCCGCGTGTGGGCCTTCCTGGGCGACGGAGAAATGGATGAGCCGGAGACCCAGGGTGTGCTGACGGTGGCCTCACGCGAGGCCCTGGACAACCTGGTCTTCGTGGTGAACTGCAACCTGCAACGCCTCGACGGACCGGTGCGCGGCAACGGCAAGATCATCTCCGAGCTGGAGAGCCTGTTCCAGGGCGCGGGCTGGAACGTGATCAAGGTGATGTGGGACCGCCACTGGGATCCGTTGTTCGCGCACGACGCGCAGGCGTTGCTCCGCGCGCTGGCCGCCACGCCCGACGGAGAGATGCAGACGCTGGCGGCCTCCAACGTTGCGTACTTCCGTGAGCATTTCATCTCCCGGCATCCCGGCCTGGAGCGCCTGCTGGGCTCCCTCTCCGACGCGGAGCTGGCCCGGCTGGGTCGCGGCGGACACGATCCGAAGAAGGTCTATGCGGCCTATCACGCGGCCACGCAACACCGCGGGCAGCCCACCGTGATCCTGGCGCAGACCGTGAAAGGCTTCCTGCTGGGCCCGGAGTTCCAGGCGCGCAACTCCACGCACCAGATGAAGAAGCTCTCGCCGGAGACGCTGAAGGCCTTCCGCGACAACCTCCAGCTGGACATCTCCGACGAGGAATTGCACCGCGAATTGCCGCCCTACATCCATCCCGGTCCGGAGAGCGAGGAGGTGCGTTACCTGCTGGAGCGCCGCGCGGAGCTGGGTGGCCCAATGCCACAACGTCGCGTGAAGGCACGGCCGGTGGAGCTGCCCGGACGGGAGGCCTACGACGACCTCAAGCGCGGCACCGGCACCGGGACCATGGCCACGACGATGGCCTTTGTCCGGCTGCTGCGCACGCTGATGCGGCACCACGACCTGGGCAAGCGCTTTGTTCCCATCATTCCCGATGAGGCGCGCACCTTCGGCATGGATGCCTTGTTCCCCTCGGCGCGCATCTACTCCTCGCGCGGGCAACGTTACACGCCGGTGGATGACGACGTGGTGTTGGCGTACCGGGAGTCACAGCAGGGGCAGATCCTGCACGAGGGCATCACCGAGGCGGGCAGCATGGGTTCCTTTGCCGCCGCGGGCTCATGTCACGCCACGCACGGCGAATACATGGTGCCGGTCTACATCTTCTATTCCATGTTCGGATTCCAGCGGACCGGCGACCTCATGTGGAGCGCCGCGGACCAGGGCGCACGCGGGTTCCTCCTCGGCGCCACCGCGGGTCGCACGACGCTGAACGGGGAAGGACTGCAGCACCAGGACGGGCACTCCCTGCTGCTGGCAAGCACCAATCCCGCGTGCATCTCCTATGACCCCGCGTTTTCGTATGAGGTCGCAATCATCGTCGAGGATGGGCTGCGACGCATGTACGGGGCGGACTCCGAGGACGTGTTCTACTACCTCACCGTCTACAACGAGCCGCTGGTGCAGCCGCCGATGCCCCAGGGTCTCGACGAGAAAGCCGTCATCCAGGGCATGTACCGGTACGCGCCCGCGCGGAAGATGAAACACCGCGCCACCATCCTTGCCAGCGGCGTGGGGGTCTCCTGGGCGCTACGAGCGCAGGCGCTGCTCGCCGAGCGGGAAGTTGGCGCGGAGGTGTGGAGCGTGACGAGCTGGTCGGAGCTCCGACGTGAGGCGCTGGCCTGCGAGGAGTGGAGTCTCCTGCATCCCACGCAGTCACGTCGGGCTCCGTTCGTCACGCGGGCGCTGGAGGGCGTGAAGGGGCCGATTGTCGCCGTCAGCGACTGGATGCGCGCGGTACCGGACCAGGTTGCGCGTTGGATGCCGCAAACGTTCACGTCGCTGGGGACGGATGGATTTGGCCGCTCGGATACGCGGGCGGCGTTGCGCAGGTTCTTCCGCGTGGATGCGGAGTCCATTGTGGTGGCGGTGCTGTGGGAGCTTGCGCTTGCGGGACAGGTGCAGGTCTCCGTCGTGGAGGAGGCCATGCGCGCGTATGGGCTGAGCGGTGGAGTTTAGCGAATCTCCAGCACGCGCTCTCCCAGCACCTGGGTGTTTCCGTCGGCATCCCTCGCCTGCACCGTCAGGCGGTGACAGCCGCTGAGTCCGTCCGTGGGCACCACGCCGGAGAAGCCCGGTCGCGGGCACGGCTGATACGCGGGATACACCTCGCACACGTCGTTGCGGTCCAACTCGAGGGCAAGGCTTGCCCGGGAAACACCGTCCACCAACGCTTCCACCGTCGTCCCGCCTTCGCTGTCCAACGCCCACCCGCCCACGGGAATCGCGGTGCCGGCATCCACCACCACGGGCGTACCCGACGCCGGTGCATCCAACGATCCAAAAGGCGCACGCTGCGCCAACACACCCTCCAGCTCCGTGCGCACCGTGCCCTCCGAGCCCAGCGCCAGGTAGGCCACGCCGCGAACCACACGACCAGCCCGCAGACCGAAGGCGATGTGCGCGCGCACATTGTGGAAGTACGGCGCGTTGGAGCCATTGCCGTGCCACCCCTGGAAGCCGAGGACGCCCTGGTCCATGGCCAACCCCACGCCGTAGTCGCGCGTGGAGTTCTGGAACGTGACCCACGGTCGTGACGACGTGAAATCCTTCACGAAGAATCCGTCGTTGGCCGGTTGGTCGATGCTGATGGTGTTCCCGTTGGCGTCCAGCAGCAGCGGCAGGTCAGGACCATCCTGTCCGTGGGCCACGTACAACGTCGGGAACTCCTGGGTCGTGACCACGTGGTCGATGGTCTCCTCGCTGCGCACCTCCAGCTTCAATTGCACCACGTGCTGCGTCAGGAAGCGGAACTGCATGACGTACACCACGCCCACGGGCACGCCGGACGCGCCGCACGCGGACTGACGACAATCCGGCGCATTCCAGTCGGGATTCCACTGCAGAGGATTCACCGTGACCTCCAGCCCGTCGGACAGCTCGGCGTGCGTGGCGGGGGAGCCGTGTCCACACTCGTCGCCGCCCTGGACGGGGTTCCAGCCAAGGTAGGTGATGGAGCCTGCGCACGGCGGTGTCGAGGTGAGACAGCTTGCGTTGTGCGCGCACCCCTGGGCCACGCGCTCGGGGTCGTAGAGCGCCAGTTGCAGCTCGCGGCCGGTGTCGTTGGCGTCGATCACGTTGGAATCCGGGTTGTCCACCAGCCCGAAGAACACCACCGAGCCACCCCAGTCCAGGCGCGCACCTATCCGCGTGTAGTTCGTGGGGTTGTCCAGGAACACGTCGGTGTGTCCACCTTGCGTGCGCACCGTGACTCCGCCCGTGCCGTACGCCGGGGGATGCATCATCCAGGGGTCCTCATCCGGTGGCACCGTGAGCGCGCACGCGCCGCCCGACGATGATGACGCCGAGGTCGACGACGAGGCGGTGCTTGTCGCGCTGGACGAGGACGATGAAAACGACGATCCCGACACGCCACCGCTGGAGGTGGTGCTGGTCGTGCCCGCACCCGACGAGGACGTCCCCGCGCTGGAGGACGTGGCGCCCGACGACGACCCGGCTCCCGACGACGAGCCGGCCCCGGACGATGTCGAAGTGGAACCGGCGCCGCCGGACGAGGAACCCGACGCCGAGCCGCCAACCCCACCATCAACCTGCACATCCTCCGGCGCGGGGCTGGGGCAGCCGAACAGCAGGAGGACCGACGAGACCAGGGTGCAGCGGAGCTTCATGGAGACCTCGGATGGGTTCGCCCGACGACGTCGCGTCGGTACCACGACGCCATGGGCGGTGTCATGGGTGGGGTCGACGCCCCGGTTCCATTCGCATCGCCTTCGCAGACATGTATGGGGACGTGAATGGCGGTGTTGCACAGGCGGCACCGTCGGGAAGAGACAGGATGTCGGATGACTGGCCGGCGGAGGTGCGGCCGGTTTGCACGACCGGAATACTAAGACGCCCGTAAGCACAGTCTCTGCTTGACCAACGCGTTTCGCTCAGGAAGGCTGCGCCCATGAAAACGACAACCTCATTGACCTGCCTCCTCGTCGCACTGGCTTTCACGCGCCCCGCCTCCGCGGTGAGTGGCCCACCGGACCCTCCGGTCCGCATGGTGCACTACACGTTCAACGGAAACTTCCAGGACTCCACCGGCGGTTACCACGGCAATCCGGTTGGCGACGTGACCATCTCCGGCGGCCAAGCCCATTTCCCCGGGGGTTCCGCGCGGACCAACTACGTCAGTGTCCCGGGCGGGCCGTTGGACTGGTCCGCCCACTGGCTGACGGTGGAGACGTGGTTCACCGTCGAGGAGCTCAGCGACTGGAGCAAGGTGTGGATGTTCGGGACGGCAGGGGAGGAATCGGCGCTGTCCTATATCGACTTCACCGTCCGCGCCGGGGGCGCGGGTGCGTCGCCCAAGATCGACTTCAACAGCGACAGCAACGGCGAGGTCAATACCGGCGGTGGCGGGGCGCTGGTCACCGGGCACCAGTATCACGTCGTGGCGACCTACGATTACACCAGCGGTAACATGACGCTTTACATCGACGGCGTCCTGGTCAGCTCGACCTTCATGGGGCTGAAGGGCGGGGCGGAGAACTACAGCGTCGTCGACGTGCCGATGGCCCAGCGTCTCATCGGTGCCGCGGTGAACTTCAACGACGCGGACTTCCACGGCTGCATCAACGAGCTGAACCTGTACGACGGAGTCATGACGCTGGCGCAGGTGCAGGACAGCATGGAGGCTGGCCCGGAAGGTGGCGGCGGCACGAACGGGTGCGTCGCGTCGGACACCACGCCTCCGGTGGTCAGCGTTCCCAACAACATCACCGCGGAGGCCACCAGCGCGTCCGGCGCCACGGTGACCTTCAGCGCGTCCGCCACCGACGACGTCGACGGCAGCTTGACGCCAACCTGCTCCCCCGCGTCGGGAAGCACGTTTGTGCTGGGCACCACCACGGTGACCTGCAGCGCCACGGATGCCGCGGGCAACACCGGGAGCGCGTCGTTCAGCGTGACCGTGCAGGACACCACGCCGCCGGCGCTCAATCTTCCCTCCAACAACACCTACGAGGCCGACCGTCCCGAGGGACGCCCCGTGACCTTCAGCCCCACCGCTTCCGACGCCGTCAGCGGCAGCACTCCGGTGAGCTGCAATCCCACGTCGGGCACGGTCTTCTCCATTGGAACCACCTCGGTGTCGTGCACCTCACAGGATGGCGCCGGCAACGTGGCCACGGGGTCGTTCACCGTGACGGTGCAGGACACCACGCCGCCCGTGGTCAACGTTCCCTCCCCCATCACCGCGGAGGCCACCGGCCCCTCGGGCGCGGCGGTCACCTTCACCGTCACCGCCAGTGACGTCGTGAGCGGAGATGTGACGAATTCCGTGGGCTGCAGCAATCCCTCCGGGAGCACCTTCTCACTGGGAACCACCACCGTGCTGTGCATGGCCACGGATGCGCGGGGGAACGTGGGCATGGGCTCCTTCACCGTCACCGTGCGCGACACCACCCGGCCCACGGTCACGGTCCCCGGCAACATCACGCGCGAGGGAACCAGCCCCGCCGGCACGCCGGTGACCTTCAGCGCCAGCGGCATGGACATTGTCAGCGGCGCGCTTCCGGCGTCCTGCTCGCCTTCCTCGGGCAGCACGTTCGCCGTGGGGACCACGACGGTGACCTGCACCTCCACCGACGGTGCGGGCAACTCGGGTCAGGCGTCCTTCCAGGTCACCGTGGTGGACACCACCGCGCCCGTGGTCACCGTCCCCGCCACGATCACGCTGGAAGCCACCGGCCCGTCGGGGCGCGTGGTGACCTACAGCACCAGTGCGTCCGACATCGTCGACACGAGCGTCCCCGTGACCTGCAGCCACCCTTCGGGAAGCACCTTCCCGCTTGGGCAGACGCTCGTGACCTGCACCGGACAGGATGACGCCGGGAACACGGGCGTGGCGTCGTTCCTCGTGCGGATCGTCGACACGCGGCCGCCGCTGGTGCGAATCACGCTCTCAGCCAAGTCGTACACCACCACGAATCCCAGCGGCCGGGTGGTGACCTACTCCGCCAGCGCCACCGACGTGGTCGACGGCAACGTCTCCGTGTCCTGCACGCCGGCGTCGGGCACCATGTTCCCCGTCGGTACCACCACCATCCGCTGCACCGCCTCCGATTCGCGTGGCAACACGACAAGCACCACCGCGAAGGTCACCGTGACGTACACGGCGCCGTGATACGAGGTCGGGTCTGGAAACGGTGAATTCCGTTCCGGGCTCGACGGCAATGGGAGGTGGCAATCGCAACCGGCTCGTCCGGCACTGCGGAGCACGGACCGCGCTTGCCACACCCCGCGCCTTCTTTTCCGACATTGCGGAAGTCGAGCAGGGCCCAACGCGCCCCGCGTGGTGCCCCTCGTCTTCCCTGGCGTGAGGGCAACCGTGGACGGGGGTCGTCTGCCCGCGGGTCCCGAAATGGTTGCGCCCGGACACTTCGTTTGACGGCAGTTTGCGCGATTTCCGGCCGAAACCATCGACGGCGGTGGGCACGCCCTCTGCACCTTCTGCGCAGCGATGTCGGCATCTGGCGACGCCTTGACCCGCGACGTGACAGTCCCGCCCTCCCGCTCCGTGCGAGCGCTGGCGGGTGCCCTGGGGCTGTGGGCCATCACCTATGCCGCGCTGCAGTTCCTCTACGTCATCACGGACCGGGTGCTGTTTGACCGGCTCACGCCCGAGCAGGTGCCCACCTTCCTGCAGGCGCGCGACGTGGCCACCGCCCTCAGCGCCACCGCCGTCACCATGGTCTACCTGCTGTGGCGTTGGGTCCCGAGCCTGCGCGCCAGCCTCAACCCGTCGTCGACGATTCCCGTCGTGGGCGTCCAGGGGTCCTCACACACCCTGGTGCAGCAGCGGTTGGTGGAATGGATCGTCGCGCTGCGCTGGATTGCCGTCCTTGCCGTGGCTGCCGTCGTGGTGGTGGCAACCACGGGGCGGGTGCGGGTTGCGGACGAGGCCGTGTTCCCGCTGTGGCTCGGCGTGGCGGCGTTCTTTGCGTTCAACGCGCTCGTGTCCCTGTTCGCGTCGGAGCGCATGGCGCGACCCACCGCGCTGGCCACGCAGATGCTGGTGGACGTGTTTCTCCTCGGGTGGATGCTTCACCACGCGGGAGGCATGACCAATCCGTTCGCGGGCTTCTTCGTGTTCCAATCGGTCATCACCGCCATTGCGCTGGAGCCGCGCGACAACCACGTCGTGGTGGGGTTGGAAGCAGCATTCATTGTGTTGCTCACGTTGGTGGAGGCCACCGGCCTGGTGCCGCCCGCATGCGTGCGTGGCCTGGGCGACGTGTGCATGGTTTCGGAAGGACTGCACCTGCTGGCCGCGGGGCTGGGCGTCACCGCCACCGTCGTGGCGTGCGCCGCCTTCGTGAACACGCTGGCCGGCGCATTGCGGCAGGAGCGCGACGGGCTCTCCTCGGCGCGGTCCGCGTTGATGGCGGAACAGGCCAAGCTGCAATCCATCATTGATTGCATGGCGGACGTCGTCATCTTTGTGGATCCGCACGGAAAGGTGCTGTTGCGCAACCAGGCTGCGGCGCGTGCATGGCCCACGCAGGACCACGGCGACCTGCGCGTGTGCCACTCCACCGCCATCTGGAACCGGCTGCTGGCCAAGCTGATGAACTGCGGACCCCATGAGCTGCACCCCATCCTGAACCTGGGCGGTCGCTCCTTCGAGGCCACGTACGCGCGCGTGTGTGACGCCCAGGGCGCGCTGCGCGGCGTGGTGATGGTGGGTCGCGACGTCACCGAGCGACTGCAGCAACAAGCGTGGCGCATGCAGGAGGAGCGCATGGCCGTGGTGGGCAAGCTGGCGGCCAGCCTGGCCCATGAGCTCAACAATCCGCTGGGCGCCATTGCGCTCTTCACCCAGCAGGCCATCAAGCGCATTCCCGTCGAGGACACGCTGGCCGACTACCTCGGCACGGTCATGCGCAACGCCAACCAGTGCAAGAAGATCGTCCGCGACCTCCTGGAATACGCGCGACAACGTCCGCCCGAGCGCAGGGACCTGGCCGTGCGTGACCTGCTGGACGACGTGTTCCGCACGCTGGAGTGTCACGCGCAACGCGCACGCGTGGACATGAGATTGGCATTGGATGGCGCCACCGACGCGCACATGTTCGGCGATCCCGATCAGCTCCGGCAGGTGCTGGTGAACCTGGGGCTCAACGCCATCGAGGCCATGCCCGACGGAGGAATGCTCTTCATCCGCGCACGAGCCAGGGACGCGCAGCACCTCAGCTTTGAAGTCCAGGACACGGGACCCGGCGTTCCCGAGAGCGAGCGGGAGAGGATCTTCAGCGCGTTCCACACCACCAAGGCGCAGGGCACCGGACTCGGTCTCGCCGTGGCGCGCGACATCGTCCAGGCGCACGACGGGAGCCTGGTGGTGACCGACGCTCCCGAAGGCGGAGCGCTCTTCACCGTCACCGTTCCCCTCGGCGCACAACCGAAACCCCAGGAGGCCCACACATGAAGCCGCGCATACTCGTGGTCGACGACAACAAGGACCTGGCCCGGGGCGCCGCGCTGGTCCTCTCCGAGGTGAGCGACGACGTGCTGCTGGCGCACTCCGCCGAGGAGGCGCTGGAGAAGATCCAGGCCGCGCCCCCAGACATCGTCTTCAGCGACATCCGCATGCCCGGCATGAGCGGTGTGCAGCTCCTCCACCAGGTGCGCGAGCGCTGGCCCGACATCCGCGTGGTCCTGCTCACCGCGTACGGCACGGTGGAGTCCGCGGTGGAGGCCATGAAGGCAGGCGCGTTCGACTACGTCACCAAGCCCTTCAATGACGACGAGCTGGTGTTGGTGGCCAGGCACATCATCAAGGAGCTGGAAGCGGAGGAGGAGATCCACCGCCTGCGCGCGGAGGTGCGGGAGAAACACTGCTTCCGGGGCATCTGCAGTCGTGACCGGCGCATGTGGCCGGTGATGGAGACCATCCGCAAGGTGGCGCCCACCAACGCCACGGTCCTGGTCTGCGGTGAGAGCGGAACGGGCAAGGAGCTGGTGGCGCGCGCCATCCACAACGAGAGTCCTCGTCGGGAGCAGCCCTTTGTGGCCTTCAATGCCGCGGCCGTCACGGAGACGTTGGCGGAGGCCATGCTCTTTGGCGCCAAGAAGGGCTCCTACACGGGCGCGGACCGGGACCGGAAAGGCCTGTTCCTGGAAGCGCACGGTGGAACCCTGTTCATCGACGAGGTTTCCAGCATGCCGCCCACCCTGCAGGGCAAGCTGCTGCGCGCGCTGCAGGAACGGGAGGTCATGCCGGTGGGCGCCACCACGTCGGTGCGGGTGGACGTGCGCGTGGTGGCGGCAACCAATGTGGAGCCGCAGCGCCTGTTGACGTCGGGAGTGATGCGCAAGGACCTGTACTACCGGCTCAGCGTGGTGCGAATCACGCTGCCCCCGCTGCGCGAGCGCGTGGAGGACATCCCGCTGCTGGCCAACCTGTTCCTGGAGCGCCTGGCCGAGTCCAGCGGCCTCCCGCCGAGGAGACTGTCCCCGCGCGCCATGCGGTTGCTCCTGACCCATGATTGGCCCGGGAACGTGCGCGAGCTGCAGAACGTCATGGAGCGCGCGGCGGTGATGGCCCCGGAAGAGGAGATTGGGCCGCAGGACATCCGCCTGGAGGATGACGACCTGGGGTGGAGCCCCGACGCCGAGGAAGGCCTGACGTACGAGGAGGCCCGTCGCGAGGTGTTGGAGCGTTTCCAGCGCCGGTTCGTGGAGCGCCTGATGGCGGACACCGGTGGGAACCTCAGCGCCGCGGCGCGCAGGGCGGGCATCACGCGGGCCGCGCTGTATCGCATGGTCAAGCGGCTGGGCCTGGAGATTCGCGACGAGGCCGAGCTCTCACATTGACGCACCGTTTCACCCGTGGCGTTTCGTGATCGCGGGCGGCACAATGATTCTCGTGAGCGCTCCGCCCGCCGCCCGTTCCCTCCCCAGCGCGCCCGTGGTGGCGCTCAGCATCGTCACCCCGCACGAGCTCCGACGTGAAAAGCTGCGTCAGTGCCTGCGCCTGCTGGTGCGGGGCTTGATGGGCGTGTCCGGCCTGACCGCGGGTGTGCTGGCGGTGATGTTGCCGGTGTGGTGGGTGATGCTGGGGGTCTGTTTCGAGGGTCCGGCATGTCGTGGGCACCACCTGCAGGCCATCGTGGAGACGCTGATGGGGCTGGGGCTCTCGTGCTGGATGGTGGTGACGTGCCGTTGCTGGGAGGTGCGACTCTCCCAACCGGTCAAGACGCTGGCGGAGTTTGAGGCGGAGTTCCTGGGAACCTGAGGCGCTGCGTCAGAACAAGGTGCTCATCGGGCTTGCAGACGTCGTGAGCGGGCCGAGACCTGGAGTGCGGCGGGCCCTCGCCGCCCTGGCCAGCGTCGAGCGCGTCCACAGCGCGCCGACAAGGCATTGGCCTCATGGTCGTCCCAGCGCTTCATGACGACGGAAAATGGCCTGCAGTGTAGGGGCTGCCCGTTGCCGGTAACGCGTGAACGGTGAAGGTGGCCGGCAATGGTCAGCCCCGGGCCCAGCGGTTCATGACGACGGAAAACCGGTCCACGACAACCAAGCCGGCCCCCTTGCGTCCGGAGCTTACGGGTCACGCAGAACGCGCTCCGGTAGCCCGGACGCTTCGTGCCAGTTCTCCGCTGACGGGAGCCACCTGCTCCAGTACATCGCGTGCCGTTTTCCGTCGTCATGAACGGCTGGGCCCGGGGCTGACCATTGCCGGCCACCTTCACCGTTCACGCGTTACCGGCAACGGGCAGCCCCTACATTGCGCGCCATTCTCCGTCGTCATGAACCGCTGGGCCGACGTTGCACGCCTGTTTCCGTCGTCATGAACCGCTGGGCCCGGGGCTGACCATTGCCGGCCACCTTCACCGTTCACGCGTTACCGGCAACGGGCAGCCCCTACACTGCAGGCGATTCTCCGTCGTCAAGAACCGCCGGGCCGACGTTGCACGCCTGTTTCCGTCGTCATGAACCGCTGGGCCCGGGGCTGACCATTGCCGGCCACCTTCATCGTTCACGCCGTACCGGCAACGGGCAGCCCCTACATTGCGCGCCATTCTCCTTCGTCATGCCCCGGTCGGTCCGGCGCATCGCGTGCCGTTTGATGTCGTCAAGACGGCGCCGCCCGGGCTGACCATTGCCGGCCTGCGGATGTGCTTAGCTTAGGCCTGCGGCCAAGCGTCGTTTCAAAAGAGCCAAACCCAATCTCATTGGCAGGGACTTCAGATTCAGAGCGTCACCCCGAGAGAGCCGCACCGCGCTACTGGAGGACCCTCGTCGGGTAAGGCGTCAGGATGGGAGTCACACCCATTCGTTATGGCGCAGCCCCTGACGACGTCACTCGAAGCGGAAGCCGTCGGCGCGCTCGAACAGGACGGCGTGTCGCTCACGTGGCCCGAATGTCAGGCTCTGCTGCGCGGTGAAGGTCCACTCCTGCGGGTCGCCCGTCTCACCCAGCTGCACACCCACCACGTGCGTCCCGGGAGGAACATCCACGCGCTCCACGGCGATGCTGACTCCGTCGGAGAACAGGCCCTTGGGTGGGTACGTGCGGCTCAGCACCTCCGCCCCGTCGACGAGAACGCGCATCCGCACCGACGCACGACCGCGTTCACACACCACGTCCCGACGCATGTGGGGCGGCATGGCGGCCTTCTCCTGCTCGGAGAGCGTGCGGCAGTTCTCACCCGAGCGACCCGGATGCTTGAACGAGACGACGAGCGGAGCCTCCGGCGGAGGAGGAGGATGCGGCAGCTCACTGAAGGCAACCGTACCCAGGGTCACCGCGCCCATGACCACCGCTCCCCCGACGACGTTGCGCGCCAGCGACCGTGGTCCCTGGCCCGACTGCGGCGCCCAATGCGCACGGAGGAGCGCGGCCCGCGTCACCAGCTCCTCCCGTTGCGACGCGTCGAGCGCGAGCATCTCCACCCGAGAGGCATCCACCCTGGTGGTCCGCAACCTGGGCTCGCGCTCGCCGGAGACTCGCTGTTCCAGCCAGCGGGGCCCTTCCCGGAAATTGCACGCCTCCCCGGGACAGTGCACCACCAGCACGCCCAGCGCGCCGGCCTTGAGCACGCGCTCGACGGTGAGCGGATGCAGCCAGCCCGCGCACGGCAGCGGAACCACCAGCCAGCCGGGCAGGTCGGGGCATCGGCCACCCTCGTGGATGGGAAGGCGCGCTCCCGCCGAGCTTGAGCACAGGAACATCACGCCCGGCGTCTCCGCCTCGGTCATGCGCGCGCGGACCATCTGTTCCACGTCGTTGCGCACCGTGCGCGTGGGCATCCAGGGAAGGTTCACGGCGGATGGGTCGCAGGAGCCGGCACAGATGCCACACCCCACGCATTTCTCGGGGTCCACCAGCGCCTGGAGGGGGAAACGTCGCCCGTCCGTGCGGGGCACCATGGAGATGGCGGCGTAGGGGCAGTCCTTGAAACACTGCTCACACGCATTGCAGTGGCTGGTCTCCACCTGCGCGGGCATGGGTCGACGTCGGGAAAGCAACCAGGGCACCGGGAGAAATGCCATGGTGGCCAGCAGCGCAATGCCCCACATGGCACCGCCTTCCAGGCGCTCCGTCAGGAGCAGCGGAAGCAGATACCAACCATCAATGGTGTCCGCGTGATTGAGCTGCAGCATCCTGGCGGACGGGGCGCTGGTGGCGGGATGCACCACCGAGGCCACCACGAGCGCCACGAGCACCCAGATGGTCATCACTCTGGTGGTGAGGAAACCAGGCCGGCTCAACCGCGTGATGTGAAGCCACAGGACAATGGCCATGGCCAGCGGGATGAGCATGTGGACGAAGAACACCACGAAGAAGAGGAGCGAGTTGACCGTGGCGTCGACGAGGAACGAGCGGGAGATGGGCTCCGAGAAGATGGGCAATGCATCCAGCATGCGGGAGGAGCCCACCGCCACCAGTCGTGCACGCTCGTCCCAGACCAGCCAGTATCCGAGCCAACCCACCAGGCCCATCACCGTCAGCGCCACCACGCCGGTGATCCACGCCAACCAGCGCGCCCCGCCGAACCGTCGCTCCCCGACCATGCGCGTGGCGTGGATGAAGATGAACAGCATGCACGCGTCCGAGCTGTAACGGTGGACGCTGCGCATGAGCTGACCGAGGAAGCTGCCTTCCCGCAGGGCCTCCAGCGAACTGTGGGCCTGGGTCACGCTGGGCACGTACCAGAGAAGCAGGATGGCGCCGGAGATGGCGGCAATGATGAAATTGACGTTGGCAATGGCGCCGGATTGAGTCAGCGGGTTGTGCTCCCGCGGAATCAGCGCGGACAGCACCCGGTCCAGGCGCAGGAATGCTCGTTCAATGATTCCCAGCAGCGCCGCCCCGCGAGGAGCGGGCTCCGGGCGCGTCTCAAGAACACGGGTCAACATGGTTGGGGCCTGTCACGCGGAAGGGCCACGCTCCTGCACCAGCAGACGCAGGGCCTGTCCCATCCACGCGCGTTGCGTCTCCCCCACCCCAAACCGGTAGGCAATGCGACCGGTCTTGTCGACGACGATGTACATGCTGGCATGATCGATGGTTCCCGTCTGGGGATTACGCCGCCGCTCGAATCCCAGCGAGTCCAGCAGCGTGTTCACCTGCGTCGGCTCACCACCGAGGAAGTAGAACTGCGGAGGCGAAACGCGGTGCAGGGTGGCCATCCTCGCCAGGCTCTCCGGGGTGTCGCGCTCCGGGTCCAGGGAAACGCCAAGGACGGACACCTGGGCGGCAAGCTCGGCGGGCAGGTCGCGAATCACGCCCTTGGCCTGCTGCACAATCATGGGACACGCCGTGGCACACGTGGAGTACACCCCCGTGATGACAACGACCCGGCCACGCAGCGACGTCAAGGAAACGGATTCCCCGCGTTGATCCGTGAGCGTGAACGCGGGTGGCGTGTGGGAAACGCGCAGCGCCTCGGCGGGAAACTCCCGGGATTCCGCGCGCGCCGGGACGGAGAGCACGGTGACCACGGAAGCGCTTCCCACCAACAACACCGCCGGCCCCGCGGCGAGGAGAAGACGGCGCGGCGCGGCGGCAGCCACCTCCCGCAATGGCTGCCACCACACCACCGCCGCCACGCCGCCGAGGATCACGGGACCGGTCAACGTGGTGATGACCGCGGACCAGTTCATCTCTCCGGTGCTGGGATTGAACCCAAAGCACCAGACCTTGAACTCCTCCGCGAACTGCTCCATGGGCGTTCCTTGCATGGGCAGGAGGGTGACCGCCGCCATCAGCCCCGTGGCCAGGAAGAGCGTGGTGAGGAGGAACACGGGAAACGCCCAGCCAGCCAGCGCCTCCGTCATCACCCGCACCGCGTTCTCAGCGCGCGTCCTGCCGTGCATGGGACACCCTCAACGCACCGGCCACACGTCGGCCAGCGCCTTCCAGTTGGCGAAGTAGTAGATGACGAAGGAAACCAGCAGCAGGAGCACCAGGGCCATGGAGCCGGGTGCCTCGTGCAGGTCCGCCTCGCCTTCCTTCTCTTTCTCGAATTGATGCTTTTCCATGGTTTCTCCTCACCACGCCCGCATGGGACGGCCCTCGTTCTTCTCGCCGAAGAACACGGTGATGACCGTCAGAAGGATGTACGTAAGCAAACCGGTGAACGCGAGAATCCCGCCAATTCCCATGACGCCAAACCAGAAGTGCACCGAGGCGTCAAAGCTGGCCGGGAGCTGCGTACCCGTGAACTCGATGTCCCAGTGACGCCGGGGAACACCATAGGACCCGGCAAAGCTCATCCCGAAGGACAACAACACAATGCCAATACCGAACAGCCACGGCTGCACCCGGGCCAGCTTGGGCATCACGTAGTCGCGCTGGAAGATGAGCGGGACCACGTAATAGCTGAGCGCCATGAAGGCCAGGGACGTCCCGCCCACGACGGTGGCGTGGAAGTGCCCCGGGATGCGCAGCGTGTTGTGCGCCAGGATGTTGATCTGCTCGGTGCCCAGCGTCACGCCGGTGATTCCACCAATGAATCCAAAGATGGCCACGCTGAGCGCCATGCCGCTGAAGCCCGGGTTGCGCCACGGTGCGGCAGCCAACCAGCCGAACAGGCCGCGGTTGTGTCCCTGACGACGCAGCGCCACCTCGACGGAGGCCGGTACTGTGAAGCCATGGATCATGGACGCGAGCACCGCCAGGTACATGGCGTAGGACGTGTTCCAGATCTTCCAGCCAGCGCTCACCGCCGGGTCCACCAACAGGTGATGCGCGGAGGCGATGTTGATGAACAGGATGTAGAGGACGAACGCGCCGCGACACACGGCCTGGTTGAGCGGCTTGGAGCCCACCGTCAACGAGCCCATCAGGTACCACACGCTGACCATGGCGCAGACGTTGATCTGCTGGCTCTGGTGACCCAGGCCCCACCACACCACGCGGTACGCCACCGGGTCCACGTTCTGGATGACGTCGATGGACCAGAGGAACGCGGGGATGTACACGGCGGCACCGTGCAGCAGGGCCACCACCGCAATGATGGCCGCCGCGGTGGCGCCAAAGGTCACCAGCGGGACGGAGCCGTCATAGGTGCGGTCGCGCTTGGCGATGTAGAGCGTGGCGAAGAAGTTGAACACACCCACCAACGTACCCACCGCGAAGAGGATGATGCCCAGGTAGAACGCGGGGTGCGCGCGGAGCGGGACGTAGCTGGTCATGAGCACGTCGCTGCGGCCGGTCCAGATCATGGCGTTGACCATGAGCGCGCCCACCAGCATCAACGCAAAGGAAACCACCGCCACGCCCTTGGAATACAAACGTGAATTCAAAGGTGTGGTGCAGGCAAAATACAGGATGCCGATCTCCATGAAGATGATCCAGAAGATCAGCATGTTCAGGCCGTGCGCGGTGAGCACCCGGTAGAACCAGTCGGCGGGCAGCAGGTGCACCGCCGGCCAGCGGGTGAGCACCAGCAGCAGTGCCGCCACGCCACCGACGAGGAGGTGCACCACCGCCATCACGGCGTTGAGCCGGATGAAGGTCTGCGCCGTGGTGCACACCGGGAGGCCGGTGGTGTCGCAGATGCGGACGGCGCCGGCCTGGTTGCCCACGGGCGGCGGGGCGCGGGTGGGGTCTTCCACAAAGGGAATGGTTGCGGTTTCAGCCATGGCGCACTCCTCACTCGACGACAATGCGGCCGGTCATCATGTGATGGCCAATCCCGCAGAATTCGTTGCATAGGATGGGATAGGTGCCGGGCGCGGTGGGCGTCAGGGTGATGACGTGGTCGTAGCCGGGAAGCACCTGGAAGTTCATGTTCATGGGCTGCAGCGAGAAGCCATGCTGCAAGTCCGTGGATGACATGTGGATGCGGTAGGTCTGGCCCGCCTTCAGCTTGAGGATGGGATGCCAGCGCCACATGGACGCCTGCAGGTATGCCTCGCCACCGGGCGGCGGCTGCACCACCGGGATGCCGGCCTCCTCTCCCACCTTGTACGTCGACACGAAGCGGTTCACGCGCTCCGCGAACGCGGGGATCTCGACCTTGTATGCCTCACCGGTGCTGTTCTGCCGGCCCTTGAAGTGCCACCAGGGCATGGCCAGGAACATCACCAGACACCAGACCAGGGCCAGGCCAATCCACACGCGCTCGAAGCCGGCGGGAGCCTTGAACCAGTCCTTGGGGGGAACGTGGATTGCCATGAATCACCTTTCCTCACGGAAGTTGCGCTGGCGCCAGGGACGCAAGCTCGACGAGACCCCACACCGTGTAGCTGACGATTGGGACAAGCAATCCCAGCGCCAGCAACAGCCAGGGATTGTCCATCAACCTCTGGAGGGGATGCTTTGGTTCCATGCAAAGTCTCCTTGCGCCGTCTCGGGCGCGGCAATCGGTCCGTGCAGCCATGCGCGCAGCACGCCGTAGAGAAAGAAGGCGCCCGCACCGACGGCAACCAGCCCGCCGAGCGCCATCACACCCAGTCCCAGGGATTCCACCCACGTGCGCACGTGCTGCTCACTGGCATAGGCCTTCCGCCCCATGCCGGCCGCGCCCGCCAGCGCAAATCCCAGTGCAAATGTCAGCTGGCCCAAACCAAACACCAATGGCTGCCACCGCATGGCATTCATTCCGCGATGGTTGCGCAACACCGCGCCCACGGAATGCAGCAACGGCCAGGTCATGGCCATGCACGCGGCGGTCACGGCGCCAATGGACGCGTGGTAGTGGGCAGGAACGCGCGTGTCCGAGCCGCGGATGCTCGCGCCCAGGAGGAAACCCGCCACGGTCAGCAACGCGCTGGCACCAAACGCGGCCGCCCGCGGGTCCCGCCACGACGTCAGGGAGCCCAACCGGCGCGCCCGCATCAAGGTGGTGAGGGAGGCGCTCAGCATCACCAGCGGCACGGGCCAGATGCCCCAGCGCATCATCTGGGTGAACGCGCCGTAGTAGGGGTGAACCGTGGTGCCGTTGAACGCGAGCAGCGGTCCGGCAAAGGTGGGCGCCACGTGCAAAGCAAAGAGCAATGCGGCCGCTCGCGCGCTCATCACCGGCCGACCCGTGGCGCCTTCCACCAGCGCCAACCAGATGGCAAGCATGGCGGTAACCATGGCGAATTGCAGGATGTGTCCGCCGCCCCAGGCCACCAGCTCCCAGTAGTCCTTGGGCTGCAGGCCAGGCGGGGTCGTGGTGGCGGCGGCGCCGAACGTGGTTTCCGCCACCAGCATGGCCACCGCCGCGGCCCGGATTCCCGCCGCCGACGACGCGGGAAGCGTTCCCGGCGCGGGCAGCGCGTGGTCCGGGATGATGCGCCGGTCCATCACCGCCAGCATCACGCCCAGGCCAAAGATGACCAGGCCCGCCACGAAGAAGGGTTGGTCAATGACGGGCACATAGTTCGCGAGGATGGGCTCCGCGCCCGGGACCGCGGCGGCAATTCCCAACAGGCCCACCCCGGCCGCGGCCACGTACGGTGAGGCGCGCGCCGCGAGCGTGGGCTCCGACGACGAGGGAACACGGAAGAACAACGCCACGATGAACGCGTGGAGCCAGACCACCAGGGCCAGGTCCACGTGCACCACCAGGCAGCGCTTGAACAGCAAGGGGTCGGTGAAAAGCGTGTGCAATCCGGGCGCACGTCCCACCACCAGGAACAACGCGAGCACACCGGACGCCAACAGGCTTCCAATGGCCAACGCCAGCCAGCGCTTGGATGCGGCGGCGGCGAGACGTGAAGATTCTGCGGACGCAAACGCGGGAGCCATGCGATGCGCCTTGAGCAAGGCACATGCCGCGCGGACGCTTCCCTCGTCACCGTGCGCAGATACCGCGGCGGGACCGTGTCAGATGGATACCTGGGTATACAGGGACGGATGGCGCGGTATCCACGTTGGCGCCCACGCTCCGAGGGAAAACCGGTGGCACCTGGTGTGCAGTCCCGGGACGCGGATTGGAGGCTCCGTGACCAGCGTCGTTGCTCCCAGGGTTGCGCCGCTCCTGCCGCAGTGGGTCGACCTGGTGGCGCTGTCCAAGCCACGCGTCACCGGCCTGGTGGTGATGACCGCCGTGACCGGGCTGGTGGTGGCGCCGGGTCCCGTCGACGTGGTGCGCGCGCTGGGCATGCTGGCGGCCACGTGGTTGCTGGTGGCCAGCGCCAACACGCTCAATTGCTGGCTGGAGCGTGACTCGGACCGGTGCATGGCGCGCACGGCGCAGCGGCCGTTGCCCGCGGGTCGCATCCGTCCCGACGTGGCGCTGGCGTGGGGTCTGGCATTGATGATGGTTTCACTGCCCGCGCTCGCGCTTGCGTCCAACGTCCTGACGGCGGTGCTGGGGCTGATTGCGCATCTCTCCTACGTGCTGGCGTACACGCCGCTCAAGCGCGTGTCCGCGTGGTCCACGCCGGTGGGCTGTATTCCCGGTGCCATGCCGCCGTTGATGGGCTGGACCGCCATGACCGGAACCCTCGACGTCCCGGCGTTCATGCTCTTCGCCTTCGTGGCGTTGTGGCAGATGCCGCACACGGTGGCCATCGGGATGTTCCGTCGGAAGGAGTACGAGGAGGCGGGGCTCAAGGTGATTCCCTCGGAAGCGGGGCCGGTGTTCTCGCGTGGTCTCATTGAAATCACCACGCTGGCGCTGGTGGTGCTGACACTGCTCTTCCCCGTCGTGGGCGTGGTGGGGACGGTGTACAGCGTGGTGGCGGTGGCGCTGGGTGCGCCGTTGGTGGTGGTGGTGATGCGTGGGCCAGGCCGGGAGTCGCTGGAGCGGTGGGCGCGGAAGGTCTTCGTGCTCTCCATGGTGCACTTCGCCGCGCTCCTCGTCCTGATGGCGGTGGATGCACGCTGAAACCGCGGGGTCAACGTCGAATGCCTTTGGTGGAAGGGCCGTCTCCGCTTATAGAGACGCCCCCGGATTCCACCCTGAAAGGATGGCATGACGACGATGAACAAGCCTGCCCTGGGATTTGTCCTTTCCGCATTCTGCTTCCTCAACGCGGCGCCCGCCCTGGCCCAACTGGAGCTTCCCCAGCCCAGCCCCGGCGCCAAGGTCAGCCAGCGCGTGGGGCTCACCGACATCTCCGTGGACTACTCCAGCCCCGGCGTGAAAGGCCGCAAGATCTGGGGCGAGCTGGTTCCCCATGACAAGCCGTGGCGCACTGGCGCCAACGCGTCGACGAAGATCACGTTCAGCCGGGATGTGAGCTTTGGCGGCAAGCCCGTGCCCGCCGGCACCTACTCGCTGGTCACCCTGCCCTCCGCCTCGGGCTGGACGGTGATCCTGAGCAAGGAGCTGGGCCTGTTCTCCGGCGGCAAGCCCTACGACGCCAAGGACGACGTGGTCCGCGTCCCCGCCGCCACCTCGGAGATTCCCATGCGTGAGCGGCTGACGTTCATCTTCTCCAACACCACCGACAACTCCACCTCGCTGGACATGGAGTGGGAGAAGCTCCGCGTTTCGGTTCCCATCACCGTCGACACCGCGGCGCAGACGCAGGCCAACATCAAGAGCACGCTGGAGAACGCCTGGCGCCCGCACGCCAACGCGGCCCGCTACGTGGCCGAGAACAACAAGGACTACGACACGGCGCTGAAGTACATTGATACCTCCATTGGCATCCAGTCCACGTGGTTCAACAACTGGATCAAGGCGGACATCCTGGCCAAGAAGGGCAAGTACGCGGAAGCGCGCAAGTACGCGCAGATTGCCTGGGACCTGGGCCAGAAGGACCCCAACTTCTTCTTCAAGGACCAGGTGGCCAAGGCCCTCGAGGAGTGGAAAGGCAAGAAGTGACGTCGCGGTGTCACCCGCGCGCCTCCCGCCGGCAGAGCGTGATCGTCCGGCGGGGGGCAAAAACCGCAATCCATATCAAGCAGGCGCGGGAGCGACCGCGTAGCCTGGGTGCATGAAGCCGGAGACGCGGTCGTTCTACCAGCAGGGCGCGCAGCGCGTGATTGAGCGCATTGCCCGCAACCTCGACGAGGCGCTGAACCTGGAGACCCTTGCAGCGCTGGCCCACCTCTCGCCGTTCCATTTCCACCGCGTGTTCCGGGGAATGGTTGGCGAAACCGCGTTGGAGTTGAGTCGACGGCTCCGCATGGAGCGCGCGGCCTGGATGCTCATCTCCAGCGAACGTCCCATCACCGAGATCGCATTCGACGCGGGCTATGAAACCCACGAGGCGTTCACCCGCGCGTTCCGCGACTGCTACGCGACGTCCCCCTCCGGCTTCAAGCAACGCAAACACCCTCGCATCGAGCTCGCCGCGACGTGCGGGGTGCACTTCAACCCCAACGGGGATGTTCCCGCGTTCATCCCCCGTGACTCAGGAGGCAGGACCATGAAGGTGGAGATTGCGGAGTACCCGGAGCTGCGCGTGGCAACCGTGCGACACATGGGACCCTACAACCAGATTCCACAGGCATTCGAGCGGCTGGGCGCCCTGGTGGAACCCGCGGGCCTGCTCCAGCACCCGGGCGCGGCCATGGTTGCCATCTACCACGACGACCCCGAGACCACGCCGCTGGACGCGCTGCGCTCCGACGCGGGAATCGTGGTCCCCCACGACATTCCCCTGCCGCAAGGTCTCCAGGAGCAGCGCGTGAGCGCGGGACGCTACGCATCCACCACGCACGTGGGCCCGTACCAGACCCTCGGCGACACCTGGGCGCGTTTCATGGGTGAATGGTTGCCGTCGAGCGGACACCGCCTGGGCCGGGGCGCGAGCTACGAGGTCTACCGGAACACGCCGCTGAACGCCGCCCCCCGGGAGCTGCGCACCGAGCTGTTCATCCCGCTCGAGTAATCAGGCGTAGCGCAACGTCGTGGGGGGCTGCGTCCGAGTAGATTGGAAATGCAAATGTCGTGAGTGGGGCCAAGACCTGGAGTGCGGCGGGCCCTCGCCGCCCTGGCCAGCGCCGAGTGCGTTCCCAACATGTGGAACGGTGCTCGACCTGGTCGCGCCGGTGCGTCGCCGCCAACTGCGACCGTCGACCGCTGACGAGGGTGCTACCCGCTCGGCGCTG
>JBFMGU010000489.1:0-2249 GCA_040752415.1 Myxococcota bacterium | reverse complement strand
GCCCAGTTGCGGCTCGACTCGGGCGCCGTTACATCCCTCGCCCACTTCTCCCTCGTCCGCGCGCCGCGCCAACCCTGCCACCGTTGACAGGGTGATCCCCCCACCCGGCTACTTTGTATCCACCCGCACCCAGCGCGAGGGGTTCCGCCGCGTGGGAACGGGCAGAATTGCGTTGTGTGGGGTCATGCAGGAGACGCTTTCCCGGGGCGGGGTGGCCTGTTAGGTTGCCGGCCCCGCTCGTGTGTAAGCGAGGGTGCGCGGAGGTTGGATCGTGGTGGAACCCGAGTTCAAGAAAGCCCCGAAGGTCTGGTTGGATGGCAAGTTGATCCCCTGGGAGGAGGCCAACGTCCATCTGGGGAGTCACACCGTCCAATACGGCCTGGGTGTCTTTGAGGGCATCCGCGCCTACAAGCAGGACGACGGCTCCACCGCCATCTTCCGCCTCCAGGAGCACATCCAGCGGCTGTTCAGCAGCGCGCACATCCTGGGCATGGAGCTGCCCGTCACCGAGGAAGCGGTGATCGAGGCGTGCTGCCAGGTGGTGCGCAGCAGCGGGATGGACAGCTGCTACCTGCGTCCCACGGCGTTCTACGGCCAGGGCCAGATGGGCCTGGGCGCGCTCAACAACCCGGTGCACGTGGCCGTGGCGGCGTGGGCCTGGGGCCGCTACCTGGGCGACGAGGGCATGCGCAAGGGCACCCGCGCGCACGTCAGCTCCTGGCAGCGCATGAGCGCCAAGAGCTTCCTGGTGAAGGGCAAGGTCACCGGCCAGTACGTCAACAGCATCCTGGCCAAGCGTGAGGCCCGCGCCGCCGGCTGCGACGAGGCCATCCTGCTGGATGAGTTCGGCCTGGTGGCGGAAGCCAGCGGGGAGAACATCTTCATTGTCGAGAAGAACGTGATCTTCACGCCGCCGCGCAGCGCGCCCATCCTGGATGGCATCACGCGCGACGCCATCATCCACCTGGCCCGCGACATGGGCTACACGGTGGTGGAGCAGAGCTTCACCCGCGGCACGCTCTACTGCGCGGATGAGTGCTTCTTCACCGGCACCGCCGCGGAGGTGACGCCGGTGCGTGAGGTGGATGGTCGCGCCATTGGCAAGGGCGAGCGCGGCCCGGTCACCGCGGCGCTGCAGGACAGCTTCTTCAAGACGGTGCGGGGGTCCAATCCCCGTCGTCTCAGCTGGCTGACCAAGGTCTAGTCCGGCCCCTCCCCCACAACCGGATCCCGGCACCCCCAAACCGTGTTTTTGGGGCCGGATCTCTTTTTTCTTTGACATCCTTCCACGCGTTTCGTAGATGGCGCCTCGCTTTTCCGCCGTGCGGTCGCGGGGTTGCCTGGCCTGCGGCCCGTCTGCGGGGATGGGCTTTCTGACGCGTCCCCCTTTTCATGGCCCTCAACCCTCGACTCGGCCCGGCCGTGTCGAGTGGGAGGTTCCTAGCGATGGCAGCGCAAGACTTTGATTTGCGGTCCCGTTACCTTGACGTGGACGACCGTCTGGTTGAACTCAAGACCCTCATGGAAGAGGCGTCCTTCTCCATGGCGGACTTCCGCGAGAAGTTCGATATGTCGTGGATCTACCACGACTGTGGCCTGGAAGGGATTGTCCTCTCCTACCACGAGATCAAGGCGGCCATTGACCGCAAGGTGGCTTCCGACAACCACCTGTTGCCCACGTACACCATCATCAAGAACCTGAAGTCCGCCATGGACTTCATCCGTGAGCAGGCCGCTCGCAAGAGCAGCAAGGTCAATGTCCAGATGATGCGTGACGTGCACGCCATCCTGGTCAAGGGCTTTGAGAAGTACGAGCCGGGCGCGTACCGCAAGGACATCCCCATCCACCGCAACTACTTCCATGAGATCAGCCCGCCGCAGAAGGTCAGCGCGCGCATCGACAAGCTCATGGAGCTGGTGGGCACCGCGGAGTTCCGCGCGTGGCATCCCATCAAGCAGGCGGCGGCGTTCCACCATGAGTTCATGGGCGCGTTCCCCTTCACGGATCACTCCGGGCAGGTGGGTCGGCTGCTGATGAACTACTTCCTGCTCAAGGGCGACTACCTCCCCGCGGTCATCCACGCGGTGGACCGCCAGCGCTATTACGAGAGCCTGCGCGGCACCAACAGCCTGGCGCTGCGCGAGCACCTGGTGGATGCGCTGGAGAACGCGCTGGAGAGCGCGGTGGTGTACTTCCGGGATGCGCTGAAGATCTCGGAGATGCAGGGCAGCCAGCAGGAGCAGCTCCG
>JBFMGU010000488.1:0-2271 GCA_040752415.1 Myxococcota bacterium | reverse complement strand
TCGCCCCGCGCGCCCGGGTGGCGGCGGTCCGCGCCCGGGTAGCGGTGGTCCGCGGCCCCAGGGTGGTGGCGCCGGCGCCGGCGGGGGCGCGTCCCAGGGCTGAGCTACGCAACAACCCGTGACCGGGGGACGGTCCACCCGCTCCGCGTGATTCCCGCGGCGTGGTGCCCGTCAGGGATGGATGCACGGCTTCAACGACCACGACGTCGTGGGAACCGCCCAGCAGTTCACCATCTGGCGCCAGGGCGACCTGGTGGCCATGGAAGTCCACGGCCTCGTCGACGACAAGGTCAGTGACGCGTGGCGCGCGGCGCTGGGCGCGGAGTTCCGTCGCCAGGGTCACCCGCGCTTCTACGCCATGGACGTGAGCCTCTCCCAACCGCGCTACTCCGTGCCGGCGCATTTCCGCACCGCCGCCTTCGTCCGCGAGACGCTCAAGCACGTGGAGCACGCCGTGGTGCGCGTGCCCAGGGCCGGGACCGCCGCGCTGGTCGCGGAGTCGGTGCTGACCGTGGTGGGCATGGGGAACATCCGCCTGGTGAGCGACGTGCTGGAATTCCAGGGCATGGTAGACCTCATGCGTCTGGGGCATGCGCTGACGTCGGCGAGGGGGCGGTGAAGGTGAGCGGAGGCGGCGGCGTTGCGCCGGCGGAGGGCGAGCTGTTCACCGGCCTGGAGAGCGTCCAGGCGCCCTTCCAGAAGCTGCTGGATGCGCTGCACGTCTCGGAGAACCGCTTCCGGGAGGCGCTGGAGAGCCTGCACATCCCCGCCGCGCTCCTCAATCCCCACGGCGCGGTGACCTTCTCCAACTCCGGGCTCTTTGCCGCCACCGGCACGCTCCCGCAGCAGGTGCTGGGACGGGACTGGTTCCACCTCTGGGAACGTCGTCCCGGCGCGGAACAACAGCGCAAGGCCTGGCGTGAGGCGGTGGAGCGCGGGACCGCCCCGCCACCCCAGGAGACGGTGCACCCCGACGGAGAAGGCGGCACCCGCTGCATCCTCTGGAGCGCCACCCTGATGCGCAATGAGCACGCGGAGGTGGTGGGCGTGACGTGCCTGGGAGAGGACGTCACCCGGCGCCGGCGCGTGGAGGAGACGTTGCAGCGCACGGAAGCCAGCTTCCACGCGCTGATGGACGCGCTTCCAGACGCGGTGCTGGTGGAGCAGCAGCGGCATTGCGTCTACGCCAATCCGCGCGCGCTCATGCTCATGGGGGCGCCCGACGTGGCGCACCTGCAGGGACGTTCCCTGCTGGAGCTGATTGACCCGTTGGACCGCGCGGCCATCCAGCAGCAGGCTCGTGCGGTGTTGGCCGGACTGCATCCCGTCAGGGGGCGCGAGGTGCGCGTGCGCTCGCTCCAGGGGGCGGAGACCCTGGTGGAGATCACGCTGCTGCGCGTGGACGTGGGCGGCGCCCCGGCGCTCCTGGCCCTCGCCCACGACGTCACCGAGCGAAAGGCCGTGGAAGCGCAGCGTGTCGCGTCCGAGCGGCTGGCCAGTGCCGCGCAGCTGGGGCAGCAGCTGGACGCCCCGTTGGCGCTGCTGTCCGGCGTGATGGATCGGCTTTCCGACGTGGTGGAGCGCCTCAAGCACACCGCGCTCGCGTTGGAGGGCGCGGAGCTGGGCGCGGTGCAGCGGCTGGTGGGCGGGCTGGGGGAGGTCACGTCGTTGGTGGCGCAGGCGCGTCAGGGGCACGGGGCCATTCGCGCCGTGGCCGGGGCGCTGGCGTCCGACGAGCCGCCGCTGCATGACCCCGCGCTCACGCCTCCGGGCGGCGCCGCGCGCCCACCGCCCCGGTCCGGGCGCATCCTCGTGGTTGACGACGAGATGGACGTGCTGGTCTCCATCTCCCGCATGCTCTGCCAGGTGCACGAGGTGGTGGCCGTCACCTCCACGGATGAAGCGCTGGCGTGTGTGTCGGCGGGCGCGCAGTTTGACGTCATCCTCTGTGACCTGCTGTTGGCGGAAGGACCGGAGCTCCACGCCGAGCTGATGCGTCGGGCGCCGGAGCAGGCCCGGCGGGTGGTGTTCATGACGCCCACGGCGCTGACGCCCAGCGCACGCTCATACCTGTTGGGCGTGGCCAACCTGTGCATCCGCAAGCCGTTGGATGAGCGCAGCCTGCACCGCCTGGTCAACAGTTGCCTCGCCGCGGCCTCGTGACGACGTCAACCCGGCCTGCTCGCGCTCAGGCGTGACAGGCGCGCGCCGCGCGAGCTTTGGGAGTGCGTGTGCAAGCGCCCCATTCGAGAACCGCGGCGCAGTGGGGGC
>JBFMGU010000487.1:0-2294 GCA_040752415.1 Myxococcota bacterium | reverse complement strand
GAGCGGCGGCTCGCGGTGTTCTCGGCGTGGCTTGCCGGCGTTGGCGTGCTGGTGGGCGTGGACGCGTTCCTGGTGGAGCCGCGCTGGGTGGAGGTGACGGGGACCCGGGTGACGTCGGAGAAACTGCACCGGCCGGTGAAGCTGGTGGTGATTGCGGACCTGCAGACGGATCACGTGGGTGAGTACGAGGCGGAGGTGTTGCGCCTGGCGGCGGCGCAGGACCCGGACCTGGTGCTGTTCACCGGGGACTACGTGCAGGAGCCCTACGAAGAGCGTAACGCTGAGGAGCGCCGCAAGCTGAACACGTTGTTGCGCTCGCTGACGTGGAAGCCGCGGCTGGGAATGTACGCGGTGCGCGGCGACTCGGATGCGGAAGGGTGGCCGGACATCTTCGACGGGACCGGGGTGGTGGTCCTGGAATCCACGACGACACTGCGCATCGGTGAGTTGACGCTGACCGGCCTGGACCTGGAGACCTCGCGCACCCGGGTGCTCGACCTGAAGCCCACCGACGAGCTCCACGTGGTGTTCGGTCACGCGCCGGACTTCGCGCTGGTGCCGTTTCCCGCGGACGTGCTGGTGGCGGGGCATACCCACGGCGGACAGGTGCAACTGCCGCTGGTGGGACCGCTGGTGACGTTGACGCGGGTGCCGCGCGCATGGGCCGCGGGTCGCACCGACATGCCCGACGGGAGGACCCTGCTGGTGTCCCGCGGGTTGGGCATGGAGCGGGTGGCTGCGCCCAGGTTGCGCTTCCTGTGTCGACCGGAGCTGATGGTGGTGGACCTGCTGCCGTCGTCGTGAGCTGGCGGATTCTCCTTGGCCTGGAGCTTGCCTCCGTGCTGGGGCACCCTACCGCCGAGGCGATGAGCACCATGGAATTCCGAGGTCCTTCCAGAATCCTGATGGCCTTCTCCGCGCTGTCGCTGACGCTGGCCGCGTGTGACCCCACACCCTCCATCACCGTGGGCAACGCCAGCGACCTTCCCGCCGACGCAGGCGCTCCCGACGCAGGCGGCACATCCTCGTCGTCATCGTCGTCGGGTGGGGCTACGTCGTCGTCGAGTGGTGGGTCGAGCAGCTCTTCCTCGTCGAGCAGCGGTGGCAGCGGAGAGGGCGTCATCACGTTGGACCCGGACACGCTGACCTTCTTCGCCCTGCCCATCAATTCGCTGCGCTACGCCGTTTCCGGCTACGACCCGACTCGGTCCGCGTGCGCCACCATCATCTGGGACTACTCCAACACCGGCACGTTCGCGGGCGCGCACTGCAACGACTTCGGCCCGTCCTTCCCCTACGTGGTCCTTTCGCTCGACGAGTCGGGGCCGTGCGGGAGGTGGGAATACGCCGGCAACGTGGAGGTGGACAGCGCGGAAGGCTGCGTGGACTTCGCGGGATCTTCGCCGGTGAGCGTGGACCTGGTGGACGTGGACGTGCATGTCACCAGCGAGACGTTCACGGGGCGCGTGGTGGCCAACAACCGCGACAGTTTCACTCCGCGCGTGGTGACGCTGGGCATCCACTATCTCACCGACGTTCCCGAGGACGTCTGGGCCCAGGTGGCCGACGAGAGTGGTCTCCCCACGTGGGTCCAGGTCTTCCACGACGGAGAACCGGTCATGATGTTCGACGGTTGCGACGTGCCCATCTGCGGCCAGGGCGGTGGCGTGTGCGGCGTGGCGCAACCGGTGGCGCGCAACATCACGGGCACCGACTACGAGGGACGCATCCATCTCAACTGGGACGGTCGGGTGCGGGTGCTGGATGCAACGGGGACGTGTCGCAGCGCGGTGCCGGCGGAGGCGGGCGACTACACGGCGCGTTTCTGCGTGGGGTACACGGTGCAGGACAACGTGGTGCAGAACCCGTTCTGCCAGGAGATTCCCTTCACCATGCCCACCGACGAGGTCATCTGGTCGGCGGCGATGGGGGGATGAGCAGAAGGGATCACGAAGCGGGTGAGCGGAACGAGCGGCGCCCTGGAGTGCGGTGCGAACACGGTCAGTCGGGTGACGACGTGAAGCACCGCCCTGGATCGGGCCGCCCCGACCACGCGGACCTCCCTCAGTTCGCCCGCGGCGCCTGCGTCGTCGATCCCGTAAAGACCGGATTGGACAGTCGACCCGGATCCAGGGCGGTGCTTCACGTCCTCACCCGACTGACCGTGTTCGCACCGCACTCCAGAGGGTGTCTCGGAATATCTGGCGGCGATTGAACCGGAAACCCCGGTCACCCGGCCGCGAGGCGGAGGAGACCCTTGTTCCAGGCCGGGAGCAGCTTCCTCAGGTTGTGAG
>JBFMGU010000486.1:0-2333 GCA_040752415.1 Myxococcota bacterium | reverse complement strand
ACGACAAGAAGAAGAAGGAAGAGAAGAAGGACGAGAAGAAGGAAGAGGCTCCGAAGGCCATCGCCGAGGAGAAGAAGGACGACAAGAAGAAGAAGGAAGAGAAGAAGGAAGAGGCTCCCAAGGCCCTCTGAACCTCCGCGTCCTTTCTCGGTTGGTAGGCTCCTCCTCCTGACCGAGCAGACCGGGTGATGCACCCCAGGCGGGGCTGGCTCCCAGACGGGATGGCCGCCCCGCCTGTTCTTTTTCCAACCATCCCGGATCCCTGCCCAGCCAGCCTGGACCTGATATTGTGTTCAGGCTCATGGCTCCGCCGCGTCTGGCCGCCGCCTTCCTGCCGCAGCTCCTGGTGGAGCTCTCCGCCGCACCGGGGGAGGACCCCCTGGCGGTGCCCCTGGGCGTGGTGTTGCGGGATGAGCCGGCGGCGGCCCCGGATGCCCCGCGCCTGAGGGACCTGGCGCCCCACCTGCGGCTCTCCCAGATCTCCCATGCCGCGCGCATGGCCGGGCTGAGGCGCGGCATGACCGTGGCGGGAGCGCGCAGCCTGCTGCCGGACCTCAATGTGCGCGTGGTGACCCGCGGGGCGGTGCAGCAGGCCCTCTGCAGCCTGGCGGAGGCGTGCCTGTCCCTCTGCCCGCGCGTCAGCCCCCAGGCCCCGGACGCCCTGCTCCTGGACGTCACCGGGACCGCGGAGCTGTTTGGCGGGGAGGAGGCGTGGCTGCAACAGCTCATGGAGCGGCTGCGGGATGCCGGGCACCAGAGCCGGGTGGCCTGCGCCAGCGGACCGGACGTGGCGCTGGCGGTGGCGCGCTACGGGCCGCGGGCCTGCACCCGTGTGCCGCAGGGCGGGGAGCGCCAGGCGCTGTGGTCCCTGCCGGTGGCCGCGCTGGGGTTCTCCGCCCGCACGCTGGCGTGGCTCTCCACGGCGGGGCTGCGCACCGTGCGGGACCTCTCCCGACAGCCCCGGGATGCGCTGGCGCGGCGCCTGGGGTCGGAAGCCCGGCTCCTCCGCCTGCTGGAGGTGGGCGTGGATGCCGCGGCGGACACGCGCCCCCTGGTTCCACACGTGCCGGCGGAGCAGCTGGTGGGACGCGTGGAGATGCAGGACCCGGAGGAAGACCGCGGGGCGCTGCTGTTCTGGCTCAAGCGCGCGGTGGACCCCCTGTGCGCGCGGTTGCGCGGGCGGGAGCTGGCGGCGCTGCATCTCACGCTGTGCTGCTTCCATGGCCGCGGCGTGCCGCCCACCACGCTCACCCTGCCGCTGGCCCTGCCGCTGTGGAACGCCGCGGACATGATGGGCGCGTTGCGGCCGCTGATGGAGCGCGCGGAGTTCCCCGCTGGCGTCACCGGCCTGACCCTGGAGATCAGTCGCACCACGGAGCGGCCGCCGGTGCAGCAGACCCACCTGCACCCGGACAGCCTGGAGACGGACGCGCCACGGCCGCTGACGCGCGCGGAACGTCGCCACGGTCTGCCGGAGGACGCGCTGCCGCGCCTGTTCGCGGAGCTGGTGGCGGAGCTGGGGCAGGAGCGCGTGGGCATCCTGTGGGCGCGGCCGGATCACAAGCCGGAATCCGCCACCGGGCTCTTTCCGCCGGGGGTGACGCCGCCAGGACCGCCGCGTCGGTACAAGACCCGCAGGCGCGCACACCGCAACCCGGTCATGGCGGCGCCGCCCCTGGAGAGTCCCTGGTTTCCCGGGGAGGGGAACGTGGTGTTTCCGCCGCGTCGTCAGCCCGTCTATCCACGCTTGTCCTCCCGCGCGGTGCGCGGTCGTTCACCCCTGCGCGTGCTGCCGCATCCGCTGGTGCTGCCAGGGCGTCCTGTCGTCGGGGAGACCCTGGCGCCGGGGTTGGGGCGGGTGCGGGAGGTGATGCCGGCCCGGCGCCTCTGGACGGAGTGGTGGAACGGAGAGCCCCTCAAACGGGACTACTTCGAGGTCCTCCTGGAGGGCGGTGAGTTGGGCTGGGTGAGCGTGGAGCCGCATACCGGCAAGGCGCAGTTGCAGGGGTGGATGGACTGACAGTGAGGTTGCGCTCGTCGACGGGGGCCACCCTGTCATTCCGCCCTGGTGCCATGTGATGTTGCTGGTGCGACGGCGTGTGCGTTCCCGTTGGTGGACGTGACAGTGACGTCGTGGAATGCGCCGGCGGCTGGCGTGTGTGCCATGGAAGTGGTGCTCGTGCGGCGGGTCCGTTCTGACGTGGAAGTGACGTCGTGGACCGGGCCGTTGTGGGACCCGGTGACGGTGGGTTTTGCTTTGTCGTTTCTGGCGTTGGCGACGTTGGTGGTTGTGCCACGTGTTGCGTTCCCAGGGAGGTTGGTGGCTCCGGATG
>JBFMGU010000485.1:0-2338 GCA_040752415.1 Myxococcota bacterium | reverse complement strand
CTTCCCGCCCGGGAACAGCACGGCGCGCGCGCCCTTGCCCGCCTTCACCTCACCGCCTTCCACCACGGCCTCCACGGGCGCGTCGGGCTGCGTGAGCGCGTCGATGGCCAGGCCCACCAGCTCGCCCTCGTCGGCGTCCAGCGGGAGATCCACGCCCACCACGCGCTTGGGAGCTCCGTCGGGCGCGTCAAACCGCGCGAGCAGCAGGCGCGGCGGATCCGCCTCCGGCGCCGTCAGCAGCACCCCGGCCACCACGGAGGTGGCGCCCGTCTCCTTCCCCACCGTCACCGCCGCCTTGCGACACGCCGCCTCCGGCCGGGATCCCGCCAGCGCCTCCACCAGCTTCCCGCCCGGGCCGTTGCCCAGCTGCAACTGCAGCGTCTCCGCGCCCTTGAGGCTCACCACCGCGGTGCGGACCGCGCCCTGCAACTCCACCCGCACGTGATGCGCGCCCGCGCCCAGCCCCTCCAGCCGCGCCGGCGACTTCCCCCGCGCCGCACCGTCGACAAACACCTGCGCCCCCGAGGGCGTGGTCTCCACCGTCAGCGTCAGCCCGGCCTTCTCCTGCTCGTTCCGCGCGCGCCCCACGGCCTCCAGGACGGCGGGGGGAAAGGCGTTGGGATCCGGCTCGTGGTCGGGCCACCGGCTGACCAGGGTCTGGTAGGCGCTTTTGGCCTTGGCTTTCTGCCCGCTCTTCTCGTACGCCTGCGCCAGGAGGAGCAGACCGTTGGCCATCCGGTCATGCGAGACGAAATGCGCCGGACCCCGGTCATACTTCTGCAGCGCGTTCTCCAGCGCCGTGATGCACGCGCGGTAGTCCGCCTCGTAGAAGCGCTGCTCCCCCTCGGTCACCAGCGCGTCCACCTCGGGGAGGGCGGCCTTGGCCTCGTCGGCGGTGATCCCGCCCTCCGCGGCCTCCCCCTTGAGCGGCACGCCCCGGTCCTTCAGCGCCGCGCGCACCGTCTCCGCCAGCCGGGTGCCTTCCGCCTGCGCCGCGTCCCCGCGCACCGCCACGCCGGCCACGTGCATGCCAGCGCCCCGCGCCCCGCCCGCATGGGCCAGGGTCAGCAGCAGGGCCAACGCTGCGGCACGACCTGTTGTGGGAGAGTGCAAACGCATGATATTCCAACAGATTTCCGACGGCCGACGGCGTCCGACGACGCTGGCACGGTCTGATTTGGGGTGTCAATGCCGCTTCCGTCCTTGGGCCGCTATCGGCTGATCAGGAAGCTTGCGCAGGGCGGCATGGCAGAGGTGTTCCTTGCCAAGAGCTTTGGTGCGCACGGGTTCGAGAAGCCCGTGGCCATCAAGCGGATCCTGAGCCGTTTTGCCAAGGACCAGCAGTTCGTGACGATGTTGATTGACGAGGCCAAGATCTGCAGCCTCCTCAACCACCCCAACATCGTCCCGGTCATGGATTTCTCCGCCGACCAGGACAGCTGCTACCTGGTGATGGAGTACGTGCCGGGTCGGAGCCTCTCCAACCTGCAGCGCAACCTGGGCGCGCAGGATCGCTCCATCTCCGTCGAGCACCTGATCTACGTGGTCAAGGAGGTGGCGGCGGGACTGCACCACGCGCACGTCAAGACCGACCGCAACGGGCGCCCGCTCCACATTGTCCACCGCGACGTCAGCCCGCAGAACATCCTGCTGTCCTTTGACGGGTTCGTGAAGGTCATTGACTTCGGCATTGCGCGGGCGCGGGACCGGCTGGCGCGCACGGAGGCGGGCACCATCAAGGGCAAGATCCGCTACCTGGCGCCGGAGCAGGTGGAGGGTCGTGACGTTGACGGGCGCACCGACCTGTTTGCGCTGGGCATTGTGCTGTGGGAGGCGCTGACGGAGCGCGTGCTGTTTGACGGCGACAACGACGTGCAGGTCATTGACCGCATCGTGGAAGCCAAGGTGCCCGACCCGCGCGAGTTCAACAGCGAGGTGCCCGAGGAGCTGTCCCGCGCGGTGCTGCGCGCGCTGGCCAAGGAGAAGCAGGACCGCTTCCCCAGCTGCGACGCCTTCAGCGCGGAGCTGCGCGGAATCCTGGCGCGCCTCAACCCCGACTACGACCCCGCCTCGCTGGGCGCGCTGATGCGCACGCAGTTTGGCGAGGAGATGGACGAGGACGCGCGCGAGGAGGCGGAAGCGGAGGCGGCGCTGGAGCGGGAGCTGAACCCGCCCACCGACGAGAACGCCATCCCCCCCTTGGAGCCGGGCCGCCTGGAGCCCACCCAGCACGGCCGCCCGCGCGAGAAGGAGCGCATGCCGGCCACGGTGGTGGCGCGCACGCCGGAACCCGCGCCGCTGCCAGCGCCCTCGCCACGGCCGCGCAGGGAGGGAGCCA
>JBFMGU010000484.1:0-2345 GCA_040752415.1 Myxococcota bacterium | reverse complement strand
CGGGCCGAACAGCCCTGGGGCTCAATGACGTCGGGCGAGGCGCGTGGACCCTTGACGGTTGTCCAAACCGCTCGACGCTGACCAGGGCGGCGAGGGCCCGCCGCACTCCAGGTCGTGGTCCGCTGGACGCGGTCAGGACCAGAACTGATTTTGGCGCAGCCCCCTACTTCTGACGGAAGGCCGGACAAAACCCTGGACGCCGAGCACGTCGACGACGGAATCAGCGGGGCTCGTTGCCGCGTTCCCACAGCCGGGCGAACTCCTCGACGAAGCGCTGGCTGAGATCCGGCATGTTGCGGAAGTAGAAGCGGTCCTCCGAGTGCTTGGTGATGGAGCTGGAGGACCAGTTGGCGCTGCCGTTGAAGACGTCATCACCGCACACGCCGAATTTCTGGTGCATCACGCGGTTGGAGATGACGCGCGTGTCCACCTCCAGGCCCTGCGTCTTCATGGCCTTCAACGTGGAGATGGCGCCCTCGTTGTAGTCCTTGAAGATCACCACGCGGATCTTCACACCGCGCTCCGCCGCGCGCTTGAGCTCCTGGAACTCCGGGGAGCTCGTCGACATGCCGTACATGGCCATGCGGAACGTCTGACCCGGCGCCGCGCGACGCAGCAGGTCCATCACCGGCGCCGCCAGCGTGCGGTCCACCTCCTCCTGGGTCACGCGGTTGGTGGGAACATTCGTGGTGGGCAGCGACTCGTGCGCTTCCGAGCGGCCCGCGGTGGGAACATTCACCTTGCCGCGGTTGACCTCCGCGTAACCCGTGGTGGCCGCCTGGCCCGGGACGCGCGCGGAGTAGAGGCCCATGTTCTCGTCGTCGGTGGCCACCTCGCGCAGCTTCTCGATGGTGCCCTTGGCAATGCCCCGCACCGCGTCCAGCTCCTCCAGGCTCTCGAACGCGCCGTGCGTGCTGCGGAACTCCACCAGCGCCTTGGCCCGGTTGCTGCTCAGCCCCGCCCGACGCAGCTCCTGCTCATTGGCGGTGTTCACGGAGAGGCCGCCCTCGCCGTACTCCAGGCTCCCCATGAGCTGCTCCCGCATCCACGTCTCCGCCGCGGCCAGCTTGGGAACGCGCGTCAGCAGCTCCGTCCAGCTGTCAAAGCGGCCGTACTCCCGCAGCTCCTTCTGGATGTCGCGCGTGATGCTCTCACCCACCACGCTGGACAGCCGCTGCGTGTCGGCGTCGGAGAAGCTGTTGATGTCCACGCGCTTGCCGTTGGGCTGCGAGGCGTACTGCGGGTCCGCCGGGTCCACCGAGGTGATGGTTCGCGGCGTGTAGGGGCGGCCATTGGCCTCGTGCAGCGCCTTGTAGATGCGCTCCTTCTCGCGCTCCGCCTCACCCAGGTTCAGCGCCGCCTCGTCGTTGTTCCAGAATCCCTCGAACTCCTTCTGGTAGCCGTCCATGATCGGGCGGTTGTCCGGGTCGGCGCGGTCCAGCAGCATCAGGTTCTCGTAGTTGCTCTCCATGCCGCCTTGTGACCAGTTGAAGCTGCCCATGGTCATCTTCTGCGGTTCCCCGTCGATGAGCGCCACGAAACCCTTGTGGTGGTTCAGGCCCTGCGTCCCCGTGTGTGAGTACATGGGGCGACCCAGGTGTGAATCCCAGGTGTACGGGTTGTCCTTCTTGAACTTGATGTGCAGGTTCGTGATCCCCTCGCGCTCGGCGAGCTTGGCCAGGCGGGACGGCTGACGGTCGCCGCTGCTGGCCATCTGGCCCCAGTCGGTGAGCAGACGGAAGTTCACGTTGGGGTTCTGCTTGGCCATCTGCACAATGGCGTCGGCCATGACCTTGTCCGTGAAGGCGAACACCATCATGTTGATGTCCACCTTGCGCCCGTTGGCCTTCTGGATGACCTCCTGCATGGACCCCACGATCTTGGCGCGGAACTTCTCCAACGCCTGACCTTCCGACGTGAAGATCACCTCCGTGGCGTTCACGCGCGCGCTCTTCAGCTCACCCAGCCGGACGCTGATGGCGCTGCGCACTTCCCCCGCCTGCGCGCTGCTGAGCGGGCCACCCTGCGGCGCCACCGCCTGGAACGCGGAACGGATGGCCTCCGCCTCGAACCGGTCCAGGACGCGGTCTCCGTCGACACGGACCGCCTCCTTCACCGCCTCGTCCAGCACCTTGTTGGTTTCCGGATCCTGCAGATCCTGCAACGGCTGCAGCTGCGCGCGTGCCTCGGGAAGGACCTTGATCTTGATGTTCATGGCGGCCTCGGCGTCCGTGCAGCGTGTGCACGGCGGTAAGGCGGCCGAGGCTAGGACAGGGAAACAACCACTGCAACAGGGGCCCGTGGCGTCGGGAGTTGCTCAGGGATAGCGCAGGAATGGGTGGAGG
>JBFMGU010000483.1:0-2346 GCA_040752415.1 Myxococcota bacterium | reverse complement strand
TGCTCCTGCTTGGGCTCGGCGGGCTTCTCAGTCGTGGGTGGTGGTTCCGGCGTGGCCACAATGGGAACCGGCGCCACCGGCGGTGCCGCGGGAGCCGGCGTGGGCGGTGGTGGCACCAACGACGCCGCGGGAGCCTGCGCGACGTCGACCTTCGGCTCCCTCGTGGGCGTCAGCACCCACGCCGCCAAGACGAGGGCCACCGCGGCACCGCCCAACCCCGTTGCCACCGCCGTCCGGCGCGCCCGCCGGTTCACCGCCTCGAGCGCCGCGGGCGACACGTCGGACATGCGGGTTCCAGGCTCCTGCGCCACCACGGCAGCCGAAGGCGCCTCCCCGGCGCGCGGCCACGCATCCTCCGTCGACAGGTCGGCCACCACGGCGGCAAACCGGGCCTGCGCCGCGGCCTCCTCCTTGATCTCCAGGGGGAAGCACTGCGCCATGTACGCCGCCACGTCGGCCTGCCGGAGCTGCCAGCCGTGCTGCTGGATGACGTCCTCCATGGCGCGGGCAAAGGACTGCGCGTCGCGCCACCGGCCTTCCCTCGTCGGGGAGAGCGCCTTGTAGACCACCTCCGCCGCAGATTCGGGAACCTCCAGTCCCAGGTCCTGGAAGCGCGGCACATCTCCCCGCATCACCTCGGCCATGACCTGCATGCTGGTCTCGCCCACGCGCAGCGGACGCAGGGCAATGAGCTCATGCAGCACCACGCCCATGGCGTAGATGTCCACGTCCTGGGTGACCGGTCCGCCGTGGAGGAGGTCCGGGCTCATGTACGCGGGCTTGCCGCGCAGGATGCCGTCCTGGGTGAGGTTGGGTCGGTGGGTGGCGCGGGCCACGCCAAAGTCCACCAGCAGCACCTCACCGTCGTAGTTGACCATGATGTTCTGCGGACTGATGTCGCGGTGGATGAGCTCCATGGGCCGCCCGCTGACGTCGCGCTTCTCGTGCACGTAGGCCAATCCCTGCAGCGCCTGGTGCACCACGTGGAAGCACAGCGGCAACGGAATCCGACGAGCCGCGCGCTCCGCCGCCACCGCCATCCGGTGCAGCGACTGGCCCGCCACGTACTCCATGGCCAGGAAGTACTGCCCCTGCACCTCTCCCAGGTCCATCACCCGCACCACGTTGCGGTGATGCAGCGTGGAGGCAATCTTGGCTTCCTCCACCAGGAGCTTCACCACCGACTCCTCGGCGGTCAGGTGCGGCAGGATGCGTTTCACCGCCACCGGCTTGGCAAACCCCGCGCTCCCCAGCACCGCTGCGCGGAACACCTCCGCCATGCCGCCGCTGGCGATCTTTTCGAGCAGCACGTAGCGGCCGAATTTCTCCATGGGGACGCGGCTTCGACGGGGCGTGGGGTGGAACGTCGTGAACAGGTTTGTATAGGGACCGGCGTTGCGCGGTGTCCAGATGCCCGGCCCGCGCACGGAAATTTCCCGACGCCCGGCAACGAGCGTTTATAACGCCCCCCATGACGTCCCCTGAGTCCACGCCAACGCCCACGCCTCGCCAGGAAGCCGAGCTGATGCTGCGCCTGGCCCGCGGAGATCACCTGGCGGCCCTGGCCATCGTCGAGCGGCAGTTCGGCGTGTTGGTGCTCCGCACGCAGGTGCTGTTGAGCCTCTGCGGCATTGTCATCACGGTGACCGGCTTCTCCGGGCGCGCCATTGCGGAGACCAGCCACCTGGCGCGCTACTGCATCTCGTCGGGGATCGTGGTGGTGCTGCTGGCGGCGGCGGTGGCCATCCTGGGCGTGTTGCGGCTGCGTTGGCTCACCCAGCTGATGACCGCCGACCCCGTCGACGCGCTCGAACAGGTCATTGAGCTGCGCAACCGCAAGGCACGTTTCCTCGCGGTGTCGTCGATGTTGTTCATTGCCGGCTTCGGGCTGTACGTGGGCGCCATTGCGCAGCTGTTGTGGTCCACGCAGCCGCGTTGATCGTTGGGGCCATGCGTCAGGACAGGTTGCCCGGGTGGCCGGCGCCCCCCCCACGTTCAGGCCGTTGCGCACACTCGCCCCCTTCCCCAGTACCAATTTGCCGTCGTCACGGATCCGGGGAAGGGGGGCAAGTGTTGAGGCCGGCGCGATTTGTCGTCGGAAAAATGACACGTGTTGACCGCTTGCCCAACGGCCTGAACGGCGGGGGGGTGGGGGCTGCGTCAGAACAAGTTGGCCAATTCGGTCCGGTGCCCTCGAACACCTAACCCCCCACGTTCATGCCGTTCTGCGCGCTCGCCCCCCTTCCCCAGTACCGATTTTCCGTCGTCACCGAGCCGGGGAAGGGGGGCACTCGTTTGCGGCCAACGCGATTTGTCGTCGGAAAAGAGGTCACCCGTTGACCGAGT
>JBFMGU010000482.1:0-2351 GCA_040752415.1 Myxococcota bacterium | reverse complement strand
CCCCGCCCACCCACGGCGGCACGCGTGAGAGCACCGCGAGCACCACCAGCGCGGAGGCCAGCGCGCCCAGCGTGGCGGTGAGCACCAGCAGCGCCAGCATGCGCGGCGCACCCGGCCTGGATGACGAGGACGACGAGGGTGGGATCTGCGGCGGCGGGCTCATCGCCTTCCTCCTGGTCCTGGCATCATGCCGCAACGTCGGGGACGTGCCACCTCCTTCCGTTCCCGCTCAGGGTCATGTCCAACGCGGGATCCACCTCCGTCGCCGGGTGGTTGCGCGGCGGGCCGCGCGGTGGTGATGCTCGGGCATGCGCGCATGCATTTCAGGCACGGGGAGCTACCTGCCGCAGCGGGTGATGACCAACGCGGAGGTGTGTGAACGCGCCCCCACCACGGATGCGTGGATCCGGGAGCGGCTCGGGATCGAGACCCGTCGCATCGCCGCCCCCGACGAGCAGGCCTCCGACATGGGCCAGCGCGCCGCGGAACAGGCCCTGGCCGCCGCCGGCATCGGCCCCGACGACGTGGACGCCATCATCTGCGCGCTCGGCAGCGGCGACGTGCAGGTCCCCGCCACCGCCGCCTACATCCAGCAGAAGCTGGGGATCCGCACCCGCTGCCTGGCTTTTGACATCCGCATGGCGTGCGCCGGCGGGCTGGGCGGCATCCACCTGGCGCGTGGTCTCATCGGCTCGGGGCTGGCGCGACACATCCTCGTCGTGGGGACGCAGCTCGGCTCGCGCACCAGCGTGGACTGGACGGACCGCCTCATCGCCCCCATCTTCGGCGACGGTGCCGGCGCGCTGGTGGTCTCCGCCACCGACGATCCGAGCCGCGGCATCATCTCCGGCCGCCTGCACACCGACGGGAACCTCACCGAGATCGTCGGGCAGTACGCGGGCGGCACGCGGGAGCCCATCACGCCGGAGGCCATGGCCGCGGGTCGGCATTTCATCAAGATGGACGGCAAGGCGGTGTGGGAGTGCGCCAGCCGGGAGCTGCCGGCGGTGGTGCGGGAGGTGCTGCAGGAGGCGCGGCTCTCCGTCGGGGACGTGGAGTTCGTGGTCTCCCACCAGGCCAACCGGCGCCTGCTGCTGCACATCCTGGGACTGCTCGGCATCCCGCCGGAGCGCACGTACACCAACGTGGAGCGCTACGGGAACACCGTGGCGGCCAGCGCGCTGATTGCGCTGGATGAGGCGGTGCGCGGCGGACACGTGCGGCCCGGCATGAACGTGGTGCTGATGGCCATTGGCGCGGGCATGACGTGGGGCGCCATGGCGGTGAGGTGGTGAGTGCGCTTTGACACCCGCGTGACCAGGCTGTTTGGCATTGAGGTCCCCATCATCCAGGGCCCCATGGCCTGGCTCAGTGAGGCCCGGCTGGTGGCGGCGGTGAGCAATGAGGGAGGCCTCGGTGTGCTCGGCGCCTCGCTGATGAGCGTGGCGGAGTTCGAGCAGCAGGTGGAAGCCGCCGCGGCGCTGACGCAGAAGCCCTTCGCCGTGAACTTCCCCCTCGTGCTCGCCGACTACACCGAGCACCTGGAGATGGTGCTGCGCCACGGCGTGCGCATCGTCTTCACCTCGGCCGGCTCACCCCGCAAGTTCACCGCGCGCATCAAGGAGGCCGGCGCGTTGTGCGTGCACGTGGTGCCCTCCCTCAAGCACGCCCTCACCGCCATCGAGGCGGGCGTGGACGCGGTGGTGCTGGAGAGCGTGGAGGCCGGCGGCCACGTCAGCGCGGAGGGCATCACCGGCTTCACCAACATCCCCAACGTGCGCCGTCACGTCGAGGTGCCCCTCATTGCCGCCGGCGGCATCGTCGACGGGCGTGGCATGGCCGCCGCCATGTGCCTGGGCGCCGACGGCATCCAGATGGGCACGCGCTTCCTCGCCACCCAGGAATGCAACGGCCACCCCACCTACAAGGAGCTGCTGCTGAAGGCCGGGGAGCTGGACACGCCGCTGCACAGCCGCCAGTGGCACCCTGGGCGCGCGCTGCGTTCTCCCGTCGTGGACCAGGTGCTGCAGATGGAGCGCGACGGCCGGACCATCGAGGAGGTGCGCGCGGTGATCGGCCGCGGTCGGGCCCGCAAGGCCGCCCACGACGGGAACCTCGCGGAGGGCATGTTCTTCGCCGGCGCGGGCGCCGCCCTGATCCGTGACGTCCCCACGGTCAAGGACCTCTTTGCGCGGATCTTGCGCGAGTACGACGAATGCCTGCAGGAAGCGCGCGCCCGCGCAGGGTTGGCGTGAGCCTGAATCCCTGTTCAGACAGGGGGTGAACGATCGTTCACGTCCGGGCCGCGCGGCGCAAATCCCGGCGGCAAGCCTTCCCGTTCCCGCGGGGGC
>JBFMGU010000481.1:0-2382 GCA_040752415.1 Myxococcota bacterium | reverse complement strand
GGGGGTGCGCTTCCGGGCGGGGCTTCACCGGGGTGTCCCCCCGACGGGGCGCCGTGTCCCCCACGCGCTTGAGCACCTCCGCGAATCCATGGAGCGCAGGGTCCGGCTGCTTGGGCTGGGGCGGCGCCGGCTTGCGGGGCGGGACACCGGGGCGCTGCCCGAACGAGGGCGACTCCTTGAACATCGGCTCACGCGGCTTCTGCGACGGAGGTGGCGGCGGCGTTCCCACCCGGGGCTTCTCGGCGCTCAGGGCGGGCGGCGTTCCCCCCCGGGTGACCTCCAGGTTCTCCGCCGTCACTTCCCCGGGGGGCGGGGGAGGGGGAGCCGGCGGTTCCGACGCCATCCGCGCCGCCAGCTGCTCCTTCAGCTGCTCCTTGATGGCCGCCACGTTGATGGCCGCGTTGGAGCTCAGCGTCTGCGCGGTCCAGTCCCCCTCGTGCAGCTCCTCCACGTGCTCTTCTCCGTCGTCGGAACCGGGGGGCGGCACGGGCGGCGGCAGCGGCGGTGGGCCCTCTTCCGCGGGCACCAGGCTGAGGGCGGTGGTGGCCACCGTGGGGATGAGGCGCAGGGAGTCGGGAAGCTCCTCCTCCTCGTGCTGCTCGGGCTCCGCGGCGGCAAGCTCCTCCACCGTCTTGGGGCCGGGCTGCTCGACCGTGGGCAGCGGTGGCGGCACGGTTCGGGGCCTGGGCGTCTCGTCCTTGCGCGGAGCCGGCGGAAGAGGCGGCGGCTCATGCGCGCGGGCCATGGCCGCAAGCTCCTCCGGTGAGGGCGCGCTGGTGGAAACGGAGCGGTCGTCAAAGTCCTCCGCGGAGGGCTCGGCGAGGGCGGGCGCAGCCACCGGGGAAGACGCGGGCTGCGTGGTGGGCCGCGGGTTGGCCTTCAGCATCACCGTGGCGTTGGGCGGCTCCGGCTCCGGCGCACCCGCGAAGACCGAGGAGGGACCGCGGTTCTCGAACATGGAGCCAATGGCCACGCGCGGCGCGTCCGGGATGATGTGTTGCCACGGCGCAGCGGCCAGGCCGAGTCGCGAGGCGAAGGTGGGAACCTCCCGCCACTGGCCTCCTCCCGACGCTGTCGTGCTCCAGAGGACCACCGGGCTCGTGCGCCCGTCGACACCGCGCACCAGCTCCTTGATGCACCGCACCGTGGGCGGCTCCTGCGTGCCTTCCACCTCCAGCACCAGGCGGAACGTTCCGCCCGCCAGATTGGCCAGTCCTCCGTCGAGGGCGTCCAGCAGGGCCAGCGTGGCGTTGCAGTCCGCGCCCGGGGCGCAGGCCAGCGCCATGCCCACGTTCACCGCGGCGTGGATGGCGGCGCGCCCTCCCAGGTGGACCTCCGGCAGGCCCAGCCAGTCCGCCTGGAGGTTCTGCGCCAGCTGCATCAGCGTGCCCAGCGTCTCCACGTTGTCTTCCGAGACCAGCGAGAGCAGGTGCTCATGATCCACGCGGACCCGCGGGCGATCCTCGACGAGAACCAGGCGGGTCTCCGCGGGCAGCGCCGAGAGGAGGGCGCCCAGCACGCGCAGTCGCGCGGAGCGCTGCGGCCCCACGACGAGCACGGACACACCAGCATGCAGCGTTGCCTCCAGGACCGCGGTGAGATCCCCCCCGGCCACGTCCTTGAGGGCCACGGTGCGGATGCTGCCCTTGTCGATGGTGAGGATGGCGCCGCTGCGCGCATAGGGCTCATCAATGAGCGTCAGCTGTCCGCCGCCTTCCAGGGTGCACGTCAGTCTTCCTTCGGGCGCGCCGGGGTTCTCCTGGCGGATGGCCTGGCAGAGTGCGCGGAGCGGGGCGTCGGCCATGGACTCCAGGTGGCGCGTGCGCGAGCTGCCGCGCTCCACGAAGAGCTCACCGGGGCCGTTGATGTGGATGGCGGTGACGTCGTCATCCAGGAGCAGTGACTGAAGCGGTCCCAGCAGACCCACCAGCGGCTCGGCGAAGAGATTCACGGACCCTCCCGACGCACACGGACCGCGGTGGTGGCGTCAGCGCGACAGGCTCTTGAGGATGATCTGCACATCCCGGGCGAATCTACCGTTGGGCTCCAGGCTCAGGTACTTCTCGTAGGCAGCACGTGCGTCATCGCGCTTCCCTTGACTCTGGTACACGGCGCCCAGCAGCACGTAGGCGTGGGCGTACCTGGGATCCACGGAGAGGGCGGACTTCAGGGCCTTCACCGCCGCGCCGTTGTCCTCCAGCTCGTAGTGGGCATTTCCCAGCGCCGTGAGGGCCGCCGCGCTGCGTGGCTTGATGGCCAGCGCCTTCTGCAGCTCCCCCAGCGCCGCCTTGGAATTGCCCTTCTCGATGAGCTGCTGGCCCTTCTTGAGGTGCTTCTGGAACGCCTTCTCGTCGTTCTCCGGCTCCGCCGCGGCGCGGGCGG
>JBFMGU010000480.1:0-2397 GCA_040752415.1 Myxococcota bacterium | reverse complement strand
GAACAGGGCGTCGTCGTGGACGGCGGGCGCCGCCGTGAAGCCCGGTTTCCCTCCGTAGTACTGCAACGGTCTGCCATCCATGAACGCCAGGACGTACAGCGCGCCGCGGTCGGTGGACACCAGCACCCGACCCCGGTGGACCACCGGCGTGGACGCGCCACCGCTGGGGAACTTGAAGCGCCAGCGCACCTTCCCGTCGGCGCGGTTGAGCGAGACCACCTGCCCCGGGCCCGCCACCACCAGCGTGTGCGCCGTCAGGGCCATGCGGTTGATGCCGTCGACGTCGCTGGTCCACAGCGTGGCGCCGCTGAGCGGGTCCATGGCGTGCGCGCCGCCGTGGAACGCCGCCACGTAGAGCGTGCCCGCGTCGTAACGGAGGTCCGCGTCGACGTCGAGGAAGTCATCCCCCTTGCCAATGGGTGTGGTCCACAGCACGCGCCCGTCGGTGGCGTCCATGGCGCTCACCTGGCCGTCGGCGTGACCCACGAACACCGCGCTCAGCGGCGTGTCTCCGGGACGCAGCACCGTGCCGGCGGCGGGCGCGCTTTCTCCCAGCAGCGAGATGCCGGCGGGCAGCGGATGGCGTGTCTGCCACATCCACTCGCCCGTGTTCCTCCGCAGCGCCACCACGGTGTCCTGCGCGGTGTGCGCGAAGATGGCGTCACCGGACACGGCCAGGGGCGCGGTGACCTCGCTGTCGGACTGGTAGCGGAACACCTGGTAGCCGGTGCCCTTGCGCAGCCCGTAGATGCCGCCGTCGTCGGCGCCGAACAGCACGTTCTCGTTGTCCACCACCGGCGTGGAGCTCACCCGGCCCTGGAGCGGCACACGCCACACCACCTCACCGGTGCGGCCACTGATGCCGTAGAAGCTGCGGTCGCTGGTCCCCACGAGGACAAGCCCGGTGCCCGGGTCAAACGCGGGCCCGGCCAGCTCCCTCCGGTTCCAGGCTCCGCCCTGGGTGACGGCGTCAAGCACGCTCTGCGCGCCGCGGTCCTGCTCCGCGATCTTCTTGATGAAGACGGGCGCGTAGACCTGGCGCGCGCGCGGGTCCGCCTTGCTGGGGTGCGGCTTGCGGCGCTTCTCGTTCCACTCCCAGGGCGGCTTGTCGATCCAGGTGCGGTCGGAGAAGGGCGAGGCGCCCATGAGGATGCAGGCCCCCACACCCGCAAACGTGGCCAGCGCGCCCTTCCTGAGCGCGGCGGTCCGACGTGGCGAGCGGAGGACGGACATCACTGCAGGGTGCTCAGCAGCTCTTCAGCCTTGGGCTTGAGGGGAGAGGTTTCGAACTCCTTCACCAGGCGCTCCAGCATCTGCTTGCCCTGGTCCTTCTCGTTGAGCGCCAGGCGCACGCGGCCCGCGTTGTAGAGCGCGTAGTCCTTGCCCACCTTGCCCTCGAGCTGGGTCATCTGCGTGAAGGTCTCCGCCGCGCCCTTGAGGTCACCCTTGGCCTCCTTGGCGTGGGCCAGGCCCTCCAGCGCCATGAAGCGCAGCGTGTCCGCGCCGCCGGTGGCCTTGAGGTACTCCTCGTACTGCTTGATGGCGTCGTCGTACTCGCCCAGGTGCACGTGCGAGTCCGCCAGGTAGAGGCGGGCCATGGCGCCGGCGCCGGTGTTGCCGTGCTCCTGCACCACCTTGAGGAGCGCGTCCTTGGATGCCGTGTACTTCTCCTTGGCCGTGGCGAAGGGCTTCTCGTCGGCGGGAGTGTCCGTGGAGGCTTCCACGGTGGACACGGGACGGTGGTAGACGCGCATTGCCTCTGCCAACGCCTTGGATGACGCGCTGTTGCGGCTGTTCTGGAAGAACGTCACCAGGCCCAGCAGTGCCACGGCGCCAAAGAACACCGCGATGACGGTGAGCACCTTGCTGCTGTTGTCCTGGATCCAGTCAAAGACGCTGGCGCTGCGGGTGATGAATTGGTCGGGCTCCAGGATCTCCTTGTTGGGATCCTTGTCGTCCTGACCCTTGGGCTTGATCTTCTTGACCACGGAATGCCCCACGCACCGGTGGCAAAACGCCACCCAGAAAGGGCGCGGAACCTATGGTCGGCCTGGGGCCCTGTCAAGACGGTGCGGGCCGCGGTCCCTCGACGGAACCACGGCCCTGAGCCGTCAGCTCTTGGGCGTCTTGCTGGCGGGCTTGCGCTTGGCGGCGGACTTCTTGCGTGCGGCCGCCTTGCCCCGCGGCGCGCGAGACTTCCGAGCGGTCTTCTTGGCCACCACCGTGGGGGCTTCCGCGCCTTCGGCGGGTTGCTCCGCGTCGGGACCGGGCGGAGGCAGCGGGGCCAGCGTCTCCTCCTCGGCAGCTTCCTCCTCCTCCTCGCCCTCGGCCTCCTCGGCGGAGCGAGCGCCCTCACCGATGTACGCCCACGCTTCCTCCTCGCTGAGCGTGGGGTGC
>JBFMGU010000048.1:0-49727 GCA_040752415.1 Myxococcota bacterium | reverse complement strand
CGCCTTGGCCGCGTCCTTGCGCAGCGTGGTGGCCTCCTGGGGGCTCAGGCGGTCGTCGCCGTTGGTGTCCACCCGTTTCACGGCGTCATGCGCCTCGTTGGCGGTGACGCGGGTGTCCTGGTTGGTGTCCAGGCCGCGCAGCTCCTGCTGGGTCAGCGTCTGGGGATCAAGCCCCCTGCGCGCCAGGGTCTGCCCGGCCGCCGCGGTGATACGGGTCATTCGCGTTTCCCTCCCGGATGTGGGCGGTTCGCACACCGCCCCTTGGGCAGGAAGTGTATCGGTTTCTGCTCGTCCGGTGTTGAGTGCCGGGGGACGAAAACGTGATGTTCACATCACCGCGCGGCGGTGCGCCTCGATCAGCCCGTCCATGCGTCGCCACTCGTCGGAGAGCAGCGCAATCTGGCCCGCCTCGTCGGCCGGGATGCGCTCACGCGGGATGCGTCGCACCCAGACGTGGATGGTGGTGCCCACCAGTCCGCCGCGGATGAAGTCCGGAAACGCGGCGGCGCCCTCCAGCCCGGTGTGACCCAGGATGACCAGGTCGGCGTGGCGGTTGGCGCCGAGCAGGGCCAGCGTGCCGCGCGTCAACGGAGGCAGCGTGTGCTGCAGCGTGGTGGCCAGCTCCCGCGGTGGCCCAGGCGGCATCTTCTCGAGCAGACGCGTGCGCCGCGACGGAGAGAAGCGCGTGCCCTCCGGGTAGATCACCAGCGCCTCCTCCCCGCCCATGCCTTCCAACAGTCCCACCACGCGCGCCACCTCGTCGTCGCGCACGTCGGATTCACGCTTCACGAAGCAGTTGGGCAGGCGGTTGCCCACCACGTCCAGGCACGGGTCCGTCAGCAGCTCGCGCTTGAGCACAAAGCGGAACAGGTGCCGCCCCACGTCGGAGAGCAGTGTCACCGGGATGACCGCGTCCACCGTGCTGACGTGGCGCACCAGCACCAGCAGGGGCCCCTCGCGTTGCAGCACGTCCCGCCCCTCCACCACCACGCGCATGCCGAAGATGACGCACCCGGCGCGGAACAGCCCGGCGTTCCACCACACCTGCAGTCGCGCGTTCAGGTGGCGGAATGTGTCCGGGTGAACCACCAGCGGCCACACCAGCAACGTCGCCACCAGGGCCACCGCCTCGAACCACAGGAACACCAGGAAGAACATCACCGCGCGCGTCAGCACCAGGCGGGAACGCCGCGCTCCGTCGAGAAGCAGCGCCGCCACGAGGAGCAGGGGAGCCAGCACGGTGGCCAGCGCCCACAGGAGGTAGATCGCGGGAATGGTGACCGCCCGACGTCGCCAACGCGTGAGCAGGGATTCCTGCAGACGGCTCTCGCGGCCGGTGGGGCGCGGGGCTCCGGGTGGTGGGTCCAGCCGCTCTGCGGTCGCCATGGTGTCGGCGGGAGGTTACTTGCGGTGCGTGCCGCGGTGGGGCTTGCGTTTGCCGGGCGGGGGCGGTCCCTTCCGACGCGGCGCGGGCCGTTCCTCCTCACGCGCCATCCGCGCCGCGTGTTCCTGCAACGGCTCGATGCGCACGCGGGGGTCGCGCGGGTCGGGACGGGCCGCCGCTTCCGCGAAGTGCTCCGCCACCTCGGCGGCCACCTGGAAGATGCTGTGGGAGGTGCCCACGTCAATGGCGCCCACGTCGGAGCCGCGGATGTTCCCCCGGCGACACACCGTGGCCAGCAGCCGCCGCGCATCCATCCCGAACCGGCTCCCCGACGTCAGGCGGAACGACACCCAGCCGCCTTCGGGCACGCGGTGCTCCTTGCGTGCACGCGGCTCCGGCTTCACCCGCTCCCTGGGCTCCCGCGGCGTGGGCGCGCCCACCGGCTCCACCGTGCGCGGCAGCACCGGGCCGTGGTGGCCCACGCGCGCCAGCAGCCGGTGCACCAGCGTCAGCGGCTCCACGTGCTCCAGCAGGCGCGTGGCCAGCGTGTGCAGGTGCGGCTCCCAGGCGCCGTCGTCGGTGGGCGGCGGGGGCGTGGTCAGCTCGGCCAGCAGGCGGTCGTCGGAGGCACGCAGGATGGCTTGCGCGTCGGGGACGGGCGCAAACGTGTAGCGCACGCCGGCGTGCTTGAGCGTCCGCGTCACCCGGTCCCGACCCTGCGGCGGAACAATCAGGATGCTCGTCCCCTTGCGCCCCGCGCGCCCCGTGCGACCGCTGCGGTGCGTGTACACGTCGGAGTCGGTGGGCGCGTCCACGTGGATCACGCGCGTCACCTCGGGCACGTCGATGCCGCGCGCCGCCACGTCGGTGGCCACCAGCGTGCGCAGGTGCCCGGCCCGGAAGGCATTCATCACGCGCGTGCGCTCCGGCTGGTCCATCTCCCCGGTCAGTCCCGCCACGCTGAAGCCCAGCTCCGCCAGCTGTCCCGCCAGGTTGGTGACGTCGGCGCGCGTGCGCGCGAAGACCAGCGTGAGCTCGTCGGGGGAGAGCAGGAGCAGGTTGATGAGCGCGTCGGTGACCTGGTGCGGGCGGACCAGCTGGATCACGTGCGCAATGTCCACGTTGGCCTGGCCCAGCGTGGTGCCTTCCACGTGCACCGCGTCGTGCTGGTAGCGCCGGGCCAGCGCCAGCACCTCGCGCGAGAAGGTGGCGCTCATCAGGTGCGTGCGACGCTCCGTGGGCAGCTTCTCCAGGATGGCCTCCAGCTCGTCGCGGAAGCCCAGGTCCAGCATCTGGTCCGCCTCGTCCAGCACCACCGCGGCCACGGCGGAGGTGTCGATGACCTGCTGCGTGAGGTGGTCCAGCAATCTCCCCGGCGTGCCCACCACGATCTCCGCGCCGTGGCTGAGCGCGCGCTGCTCGGCGCGGACGTTGGTGCCGCCGGTCACCGCAAGCACCCGCGTGCGCAGCTCCTTGAGCAGCCAGGACAGCTCGGAGGCCACCTGCATGGCCAGCTCCCGCGTGGGCGTGATGACCACGGCGCGTGGCTGGCACACCCGCTCCGCGCGACCCTCCGGCCGCTCCACCAGCCCCGCCAGCAGCAGCCCCACCGCCACCGTCTTGCCGGAGCCGGTCTGCGACGAGATGCGCAGGTCACGCCCGGCGTGCTCCTCCTGCAGCACCGCCTGCTGCACGGGGGTGAGACGGGTGAAGCCACGTTGCGTGAGCGTGTGCTGGAGCGGAGCGGGGACGTCGGCGAAGGGCGCGGTTTCCATGGGGCGGCGCAACCTACTTGAAAGGCGGGCCTCCGGGCAGCGCATTCGTCCTCGTCCGTGGTGACGTCGGACGGAAGGGGTTTGTGGCGTGCGGCGCGTTGGCTACATCCCGCGGTGAAGGTCGTGCCGCATGCGTGAGCTCAAGGTTCACCATCCCTTCGCCTCGCTGCGTGGTCGGCTGCTGCTGCTCGTGGCGCTCGCCGTGGTGCCGGCGTGGGGCCTGATGCTGCACACCGCGCGTGAGCAGCGGAGCATGGCCAGCAGGGTGGTCCGTGAGGATGCGTTGCGGGTGGCGCGCGGCGCGGCGGCCAACCAGGACCGGCTCATCGAGGGCGCGCGACAGCTCCTCACCACCCTGGCCCTGCTCCCCAACGTGCGCAGCGCCGACCCGCGGGCGTGCGGCATCCTCCTGGCCACGCTGCTGGGGCAGTTCCCCGGCTACGTGAACTTCGGCGTCATCGCCCCCAATGGAGAGTTGCTGTGCAGCGCCCTGCCCGCGCCGCCCAACCTGAACCTGGCGGACCGCAGCTACTTCCGCGGTGCGCTCGTGGAGCGCGGTTTTGTCGTCGGGGAATACCAGGTGGGCCGGATCACCGGCGTGGCCTCGGTCAACTTCGGCTACCCCATCATCGACGAGCACGGCGTGGTGACCGCGGTGGTCTTTGCCGCCATGGACCTGCGTTGGCTCAACCGCTTTGCCGCGGAGACGGAATTGCCTGAGGGCGCCTCCCTCAGTGTCGTGGACCGCAACGGCGTCATCCTGGCGCGCCATCCCGACCCGGAGCACTGGGTGGGCGCGCAACTGCCGGAGGCTCCGCTGGTGCAGCGCATCCGTGCGCAGGCGCAGGGGGGGACCGCGGAGGCGCAAGGCCTGGACGGTGTGATGCGCCTCTACGGTTTCACGCCGCTGCCCAGCGGTCCCGCGGTGGGGGTGTTCCTCAGTGTCGGGATGCCGCGCCAGGCGGTGTACGCGCACGTCGACGAGGTCTTCCGTCGCAGCCTGCTGGGCCTGGCGTTGGTGGCGTTGCTGGCGCTGCTGGCGGCGTGGGTGGGCGGCAACGTGTTCATCCTGCGCCAGGTGAACGCGCTGGTGGCCGCCACCCGACGTCTCGCCGCGGGAGACCTGGGCGCGCGCACCGGCATGGGGGCGGGACGCGGGGAGCTGCACCTGCTGGCCCACGCCTTCGACGAGATGGCCGCCACGTTGCAGACCCGGGAGACGGAAGCGCGGCGCGCCGCGGAGGAGATCCGGCTGCTGCAATCCATGACCATGGCCATCAGCACCGCACCGGACCTGCATGCCTCGCTGGCCACTGCGCTGCGCATGATCTGTGAGGCCACGGGCTGGAAGCTGGGCCAGGCGTGGATGCCCAACCCCGACGGCACGCAGCTGGAGTGCAGCCCCGGTTGGTACGTGCAGGCGCAGGGTTTGGAGGCCTTCCGCGCGGCAAGTCAACGCCACGTGTTTGCCAAGGGGGAAGGCCTGCCGGGGCGGGCGTGGGATCGCAAGACGCCGGTGTGGGTGGAGGACGTCACCACCGACACCCAGTTCCTGCGCCTGGCGGTGGCCCGCCGCGGCGGGATCAAGTGCGGCCTGGCCATCCCCGTCCTCGACGGCGACGCGGTGGTGGCAGTCCTGGAGTTCTTCATGTTCGAGCCGCGCCCGGCGGACCAGCGCCTGGAGCGCCTGGTGTTCGCGTTGGGCTCGCAGCTGGGCGCCGTGATCCAGCGCAAACGCGCCGAGGACAGCGTGCGGCACCTCGCGTTCTATGACCCCGTCACCAACCTGCCCAACCGCCTCCAGCTCGAAGAGCGCTTGCGGGCAGCCCTGGCGCGCGCCCAGCGGGCGGGAGAGCCGTGCTCGCTCCTCGTGGTGACGTTGGAGCGGTTCGAGGAGATCAAGTACACGCTGGGCCAGGCCAACGCGGAGCTGCTGCTCAAGGGCGTGGGGCCGCGCATGGCCGCGGTGCTGCGCTCCCACGACGTGGCGGCCAGCCTGGGCGGGCCCAGCTTCGCGGTGCTGCTCCCGGGACAGGGTGCGCACGCCGCCGCGGAAACCGCGGTGGAGCTGGTGCGGGAGTTCGAGCGGCCCTTCGAGATCGCCGGCTTCACCGTCGAGGTGGGGGCCAACATCGGCATTGCCACGTTCCCCGGGCACGGGGAGGACGCCGCGGTGCTCATGCGTCGCGCTGACGTGGCGCTGCGCCAGGCGCAACAGGCGGGCGTGGGCTTCCGCATCTATGACGCCGAGCGCGACCCCTACAATCCGCGTCGCCTGCAGCTCATGGGGGAGCTGCGCACCGCCATCGGCGAGCGCCAGCTGCTGCTGTATTGCCAGCCCAAGCTGGACCTGCACACCCGGGAGATCGTCGCCATGGAGGCGCTGGTGCGCTGGCGACACCCCGAGCAGGGCCTGGTGTCCCCCGACCAGTTCGTGCCGCTCATCGAGAGCACCGGTCTCATCGGCCCGGTCACGCAGTGGATGCTGGACGCGGCGCTCATGCACTGCCACACGCTGCAGAGCGAGGGGATCCGCGTGCCGCTGGCGGTGAACCTCTCCGCGCGCAACCTCGCGGACGCCCATCTCGTGGAGACCGTCCAGCACGCGCTGGCCACCTGGGGCGGGGAGCCGGACTGGCTGGACCTGGAGATCACGGAGGGCGCCATCATGGCCGACCCGCAGGTGGCCTTGGAGACGTTGCAGCACCTCAGCCGCCTGGGTTTCCGTCTCGCCGTCGACGACTTCGGCACCGGCCACTCCTCGCTCGCCTACCTGCAGAAGCTCCCGCTTGACGCCTTGAAGATCGACAAGGCCTTCGTGCTGCCCATGCTCCGGGATGAGGATGCGGCGTGCATCGTGCGCTCCACCGTTGAGCTGGGGCACAACCTGGGGTTGCGGGTGATCGCCGAAGGGGTGGAGAACCGGGAGATCTGTGAAGCGCTGGCCCGGCTGGGTTGCGACGAGGCGCAGGGCTACTACCTGACGCCACCCATCCCGGCGGACCAGTTCGGCGTGTGGCTGAAGACCGTGTCCTGGCCCATCCGCCAACCCGCTCCCGCGCGTCGTGGCGTCCCCGGGGATGGGGCGCTCGGGTCCGCGCACCCGTGAGCTTAGCGCGCCTTCGCCGGCCGCTGGTGGCGACGGAGGAACGCGGCCACCGCCTGGGCCTGCGCCCGCCCGCCAAAGCTGTGCCCCACCCGCGCGCTGCAGAACATGATCTCCACGCCGCCGGCGCAGGTGGTGCTGGCACACTGTTCCTCGACCGGCGCGGGGCTCCCCGGACAACCCGCCAGGTGGGACCAGGTCTCCACCGTGCGCTGCGCCGACTCGAAGGGCACCACCGGGTCCGCGGTCCCGTGGAAGACCCGCGTGGGGACCGCGCCACCACACGCCTCGAACGGCCCGCCGCCGCCCACCGGCGCAATGGCCGCCAGCACGTGCGCGCGGTGGCAGGCGAGCAGGTTGGAGAAGAACGCGCCGTTGGAGAAACCGGTGGAGTACACGCGACGCTCGTCGAGACAGCCGTCCTTGCGCAGGCGCGCGTGCAATGCGTCAAAGAGCGCCAGGTCCCGCCCGCCCAGCTCCCCGACGAGGATCTGCCATCCCGGCCGCTTCACCTCGCCGAATTTGGGAATGGTCCGGTCCATCCCACGCGGCAGGACCACCACGGCGTCCTCCCAGTGCTCCTCGGCGTGCACCGCGGGGGCCAGGTCCTCCGGTGAGCCACCAAACCCGTGCCACGCAAACACCACCGGCGCCGCTCCCGCCACCTTCTTCCCAACAACAACCATCGCCTCGCGCCTGAGTCCTCCCGCGGTGAGCGAGAGTTGGTGGGTGCCCGCGCTGAGCTGGCAGGCGTCGGGAGTGGTGAGGAGGAGCGGGAACGCGAGGAGGAGGGATGACATGGCGCGCGGAGGATAACGCGGGAGGCTCGACTTGCCTTGGCGGTGCGCACTACCAACCGGCGCCATGCTGCTCTTCAAGAAGCGTTTCCACGCCGGTCTCGTCTCGGGGGAGGTCACGCTGACCTTCCGGCAGTGGCAGAAGTCGCGGGTGAAGCCGGGTGGGCGCTACCGTTGTCATCCCATCGGGGTTCTCGTCGTGGATGAGGTGCGTGAGGTGGCCTTCCGGGAGATCACCGCGGAGGACGTGGCGCGGGCCGGCTTCGTCTCGCGGGAGGAGCTGCGCGAGTACCTGGAGGCGCCGCCCTTTGGTCAGCCGGTGACGGAGCAGGGCAGGTTGTGGCGCGTGGCACTGCACCACGGCGGCGACGGGGACCGCGTGGAGACCGCGTTGCAGGACCGCCTCTCCGACGAGGACGTGGCCGACATCCGGGAGCGCCTGGCGCGCATGGATGAGCGCAGCGCGGTGGGGCCGTGGACCGCGCGCACGCTCAAGCTGATTGAGAAGCACCCGCGCACCGCCGCCTCGCAGCTGGCGCGCAAGGAGGGGCGCGAGACGCTGGAGTTCAAGGCGGACGTGCGCAAGCTCAAGAAGCTGGGGCTCACCCAGAGCTTCGAGGTGGGCTACGAGATCTCACCACGCGGCAAGGCGTACCTGGCCCGCGTCCGACGACGCTGAGGGGTCAGGCCGCGCGCGCCACCGTGCGCACGAACTCGCGCAGCGCCTCACCCTCCGCCTCCATGTTCCGGCGGATCTCCTCGATGAGGTAGTCCTCCACCAGCTTCCCCACCAGCAGCATCTTGATGGTGAGCTGTCCCTCCACCCTGCGCAGCGCGCCGCTCCCCTGCGGGGTGATGCGCATGGTGCCCTGGAAGTCGAAGACGCTGCGGAAGGAGTCGGGGATCACGCGCACGGTGATGACCCCGGTGCTGCGGTCCGCGCGGCTCTCCTCCACCCACTGGATCATGTCGGGCTTCACCGCGTGTCGCGCCGCTTCGGGGATCTTAGGCACGGGGACGCAGCGCACCGCGCGCTCCACCACGTTGCCGCGCTCCACGCGTCGCAGCTCGGTGCGTGACTGCAGGTCCGGCACCCGCTCCGCCATGAACGCGTCCAGCTGCGGGTGCAGCAGCGCGTCCATCAGCACTGACGGCGGCACGTCGTAGCTCTGGTTCAACACCAACGTTCTCATCGTCGACACTCACCACAACATGGAAACAGCCAGCACCAGCAGCACCAGCTGGAGGGACCGGCGGAAGCCCCGCTCGGAGAGGTGCTGCAGGGCGTTGCGGCCAACCATCGCCGCCACCGCGGCGCTGACCGCGAGCAGGCCCACCAGCGGCGCGTGCTGCCACCCCAGCAGCCCCGAGCCCATGTAGACGGGCAGCTTCACCACCTGCAACACCACGCTGACCAGGGCCCCCGTGGCAATGAAGGCCTCCTTAACCAACCCGTAGCTCTGCAGCACCATGGCGTTGGTGGGCCCGCCGGCGCTGGAGAGCCCGCTGGCCACGCCGGTGGCAAAGCTGGTGGCCACCATGCCGCGCGGGCCCAGCTGCAGCGCGCGCTCCCCGCGCCACAGCCCGTGGGCCACGTAGGCGAGGATGATGAGCGCCACCGTCGTGCGCAGCGCGCCCTCGGGGACACTGCTGGTGAGCAGCGCGCCCAGCAAGGCGCCCGGGACGCCGCCCCACAGCGCCAGTCGCGCCGCGCGCGGCTCCACGTGGGAGCGGAACACCCAGAGCTTGATGGCGCTGTTGCACAGGAGCACCGGCGCCATGACCGCCACCGCCACCCGCGCGCCCAGGGTGTGGCTGAGCACGGGCACCAGCACCAACGCCGCCCCCACGCCGGTGGTGCTGCTGACCATGAAGCCCACCAGGCTTGCCGCCAGCGTCATCAGCAGCGTGAGGGAGTCGCCCGTCATCACCCGCGTTCACCGGCCCAGGAGACAACCGTGAGGCCCGGAACGGCGCTGTGACGCGTCCCAGGTTTCCCGTCAACCGGCGGGCGGGAGGCGCGGCCCCTGGGTTGCCAGGCGCGTCCGGGCGTGGCACACGCAGGGGCTTGCGGGGGCTGTGGCGGTTGTTGGCGTACGCCGTCCCGGGTAAGGACTGGGAGCGTTCCCCCATGCTTGCGTTTCTGACCTCGGTCCTGGAGCAGTTTGCCTACGTGGGCCTGGTGGCGGTGCTGCTTGCCGCCGGCCTGGGCGTCCCCATCCCCGAGGACATCCCGCTCATGGTGGGCGGGCTGCTCAGCGCGCGCGGCTACACCAACGTCTACCTGATCTTCGCGTTCGCCTATGCCGCCATCCTGGTGGGGGACTTCATCATCTTCAGCGCGGGGCGGCGGCTGGGGCCCGCGGCGTTGAAGCGGCCCTGGGCGGTGAAGCTGCTCACGCACCGTCGACAACGCCTGCTCAAGCGCCACTTCCTGAAGTACGGCCCGCTCACCATCGTGGCGGCGCGGCACATGGCGGGACTGCGCGCGCCCTGCTTCCTCATGGCGGGCGTGGCGCGCATGAGCCCGTGGAAGTTCATCCTGGCCGACGGGTTTGGCGCCTGCATCTCCGTGCCGTTCTTCATCTGGGTGGGCTACAAGTTCGGCGAGAACCTCGACGCCATCCTGGCCTTCATCAAGGAGGCGCAGCGCGGCCTGCTGGTGGGCGCGGCCATCCTGGGGGTGCTCGTCCTGCTGGGCCGCCATCTCTACATGCGTCGCACCCGCGCGGAGCGCCACGTCACCAACCGCCTTGCCGCCGACGCGGCCCGTCGCCTCAAGCAGGAGGAGGCGCGCACCCGGGAGGACGTGAAGGACATGGCGGTGGTCCTGGAGCGCGACAGCCACGGCCCCTGATCCGCGCTCCGCGCTGACCCTCTCCCTCTCCCTCTCCCTCTCCCTCTCCCTCTCCCTCTCCCTCTCCCCGCCTTTCGGCCTCGTCGCGACCCGGGCGAGTCGGTCACGTCCGTCGGGCCAGGCTGCCGCGCAGGGCCCACACCGCCGCGGCCAGCAGCGCCACCGCCAGCATCACCGCGGTCACCACCATCCAGCGCACCTGTCGACGGGAGCGGATCTCCTGCAGCATGCGGTACGCCTCGGGATCCCGGCTGCCGGCGGCAAGCGCGTGCTCCACCTCGCGTCGGGCCGGGTCCAGCGCGCCCAGCCGCATGAGTCCACGCGCCCGGGAGAGCCGCACGCTGCCCGCCACCGCGCGACGGGAGATGGTCTCCCAGCGCTCCGCCGCCTCGTCGACGCGCCCGAGCGCCAGGAGCGCCTCCTGCTCCGCGCCGGTGCACGGGACGCACGAGGGGTCCTCGGAGAGATCCGCGCGCGCGTGCACCAGGGCCTCCTCGTATGCGCCGCGCGCGAGGTGGAGCTGGGCCGCCACGTGATGGGCTGCGCCCAGGTTGGGCTCCAGGCGGAGCGCAGCGTCGAGCTCCGCCAGCGCTTCCGCGGACCGGCCCGTGCGCCACAGGACCTCTGCCAGCGCCACGTGCACCGGTGCGCGCAGCTCCGCCTCCACGCCGGGCAGGCCCGCGCGCAGCACGGTTTCCGCGCCGGCCAGATCACCCCGGGCCAGCCGATCCCGAGCCTCCGCCAGCGGATCCGCGACTTCTTGTGCCACCACCGCCAGCCAGATCAGCACCACCCACACCACCTGCCTCCTGCGCGTTCGGATCCAACGCCCGGACCGCCACCACCCGGGGGTTCCCGGGGGCCCCTGAAATCACCGGGAGAAACAACAACTTGGGCACCAGCCTGAAACCACCTGCGCACGGGCTGCGGGGTGGGTATGGCACGCCAACACGGTGTCGAGGTGGGCGGGTGTGGCATCGTAAGCAAAAGGTTCACACCTCGACCATGAAATGAGGTATAGAAACAAACGTGCTCTGGGACGCTGTCATGGATGCGTTGGCTGACGGATGCGCGGACGTCCCCGTCTCCGTTGATGCCACGTTCAGCTGGTACTTCCGGGACGAAGATCGCTGGCTCACGGTGGAGAGCCGGGCAGGTTCGGTGATGGTGCGGCCGGGTCTGACGGAGGCGGCGGAGATGAAGTTCTACTCCGCTTCCGTGGCCGACTTCATCCACCAGCACGCCACCGAGGGAGCCGGGCGCGCCATCTTCCAGGGTGGCGGGTTCTACTGGCGCGGAGACATCAACCGCCTCAAGGCCATCAGCCCGCTGTGTCGGTCGCTGTTTGGCGCCAAGCTGCACCAGCGGCTGCAGAAGGCGGGGATCTCGGTGCCCAAGTTCGAGGCCCGTCGCTATCCGGCGCGCACCAAGGCGCAGCGGGATCGGATCCTGGCGGAGTGGGTGAGCCATGGTGAGCGCAGCAGCCACCTGGTGAATGCGCCCTCCCGTCCGCCGCCGCCACGGGTGGTTTCCCCGGTGGTGTCCACGTCGGTGGGCGCGCCGGCGCCGGTGGTGACCACGTCGGTGGTGCCCTCTGCGGGGCGGCCGCAGCCGCGTCGCAGCGCGCCCAGCAAGACTCCCGCGGTGAAGCTGACCCGCGGCACCAAGGCCAAGGCCACGGCGCGCTCCGCCAAGACGCTGCGCAAGCGCTGATTCCCCCATCCCGGTGGACAGGTGGGTGGACCGCGGCTTCTTCCAACCGTGGACTGCCGCTTTCACCGCTTGCACCGCTTCAAAGTCCACGGCATTCCGGGTCGCGTAAGCCCCGATGCGAGCAGAGCTCGTCGGGGCTTCTTCCGTTGAGTGACCGCGGGGCGGTGTTGCCCTCGACGAGAGGACCTTTGTGGGGTCCGTTGTTGCTGGGAACCGTGGACTGCCGCCTGCACCGCCTGCACCGCTTGAAAAGTCCACGGCATGCCAGGGACGCGTAAGCCCCGGCGTGGCTCCGCCATCCGGGGCTTCTTCCATTTGTGGATTCCGTTCCACGGCGCCGTCCCCGGTGGCGTCGGAGACACAGCGCGTTCCATCAACGGAAGAAGCCCCGACGAGCTCTGCTCGCATCGGGGCTTACGCGACCCGGATGCCGTGGACTTTGAAGCGGTGCAAGCGGTGAAAGCGGCAGTCCACGGTTCCCAGCAACAACGGCCCCCACAAAGGTCCTCTCGTCGAGGGCAACACCGCCCCGCGGTCTTCAGTGGAAGAAGCCCCGACGAGCTCTGCTCGCCTCGGGGCTTACGCGACCCTGGAATGCTGTGGACTTTGAAGCGGTGCAGGCGGTGAAACCGGCAGTCCACAGTTCCCAGAAACCCCGGTTCCCGCCCAGCCCCCCAGCAATGCAGCAGCGCTATGCTTCCCGCCGTGAACGCGGAAACCTGGTTGAACACCAAGGGCGGGGGCCCGCTGGGCCTGCTGCTCGCGCTGTGCATGGGCGCCACCGCGGACGGGCGTGCTCCGTCGGTGCGGGTGGAGCCGGCCCATCCGGCGCGGAGCTTCCTGCGGCCGGTGCAGGTGGGCACGGTGCCGGGCACGCCGGCGCGGATGTACGTGCTGGAGCAGGACGGGAAGCTGCACTTCTTCCCCGCCGACCCCGCCGCCACCACGACGGAAACCGTGCTGGACCTGGGCGCGGAGGTGCTCAGCCCCGCCGACGACGCCTTCGGCGAGCAGGGGCTGCTCGGCGTGGCGTTCCACCCGGGCTTCGAGAAGAACGGTGTCCTCGTCGTCAACTTCACCCGAGCCCCCGACGGGGCCACGGTGATCGCGCGGGTGCGGCTCCCCGCGGATCCCAGGGCGCGCGCGCTGGAGAGGCTGCTCGTCGTGGAACAGCCCTATCCCAACCACAACGGCGGCGGCGTGGCCTTTGGCCCCGATGGGATGCTCTACGTGGGCCTGGGTGACGGCGGCGCGGGCGGCGACCCGCAGAACTTCGCGCAGAGCGGCGCCTCGCTGCTCGGGAAGTTCCTCCGCCTGGACGTCGACAGCCCGCCGACGCCGCCGCTTGGCTACGCCATCCCGCGCGACAACCCCTTCCTCGCCCCCACCGACGGAATCCGCGACGAGGTCTACGCGCTGGGCCTGCGCAATCCCTGGCGGTTCGCCTTTGACCGCGCCACCGGCGCGCTGTGGACCGGTGACGTGGGGCAGGGCGCGTACGAGGAGGTCGACGTCATCGAGCGCGGGCAGAACTACGGCTGGCGCTGCCACGAGGGCTTCCACCTCTTCGCCACCGAGCCGCCCTGCCTGGCGCTGAAAGCGCGTCCTCCCGTCGCGGAGTACGACCACTCCCAGGGCGGCTCCATCACCGGCGGCGTGGTGTACCGCGGGCAGAAGCTCCCCTGGCTGCAGGGCGCCTACCTCTACGCCGACTACCTCAGCGGCCGGATCTGGGCGGTGCGTCGCGGTCCCAATGGGACGGGCCAACCCCTGCTCCTCCTCGAGACCGCGCTGCACATCTCCTCCTTCGGCGAGGGTCCCGACGGCGAGGTCTACGTCACCGACCACGCCATGGACGGCACCCGCACCCGTCTGCACATGCTCCGCCCATGAGCACCCCCCACCGCACCCTGCGCGTGGACGTGGCCGGCGGGCTGCACCTCGCCGTCACCGAGCGCAATCCCGCCGGCGCGCCCACCGTGGTGATGCTGCACGGCTACCTGGACCAGCGGGGCAGCCTGGAGGCGCTGGCCAACGCGCTCCCCCCAACGTGGCGCGTGCTCACCGTGGACTGGCGCGGCCACGGCGACTCCGACCGCGTGGGCCCCGGCGGCTCCTACCACCTGCTGGATCACGTCAAGGACCTGGACGCGCTGATCCGGGCGCTGGAGCTCACCACGCCCGTCGTGATTGGGCACTCCATGGGCGGCAACGCCGCGGTGCTCCTGGCCGGCGCGCTGCCGGAGCGGGTGGGGCCGCTGGTGCTCCTGGAGACCCTGGGCCCGCCCGCGGAGGGAGGCGCGGAGGCGCCGCTGCGTCTGGGAGAGGCCCTCAAGCACCGCGCCCACCTGCGTGCTCCCAAGCTCGTCCCCGACGTGGAATCCGCCATCTCCCGCCTGCAGCAGACCAACCCCGGCCTGTCCCGCCCCGGCGCCGAGCGCATGGCCGCCCACGCCCTGTCCGCGGTGCCCGGCGGCTGGCGCTGGAAGTTCGACCCCGCGGTGCAGGGCAACGCCCCCCTGCGCTTCTCCGACGAGGCCATGCTCGCCTTCCTCTCCGCCATCACCGTCCCCGTGCTCCTGGTGCGCGCCGCCCACGGCTACGTCCCCGCCCGTGAGACCTCCCCCGCGCGCTACCACGCCCTGCGCCGCCTGACCGTGGTGCAGCTCGAGGAGGTGGGGCACCACGTCCACGTCGAGCAGCCGGAGCGGGTGGCCCGGGAGATCACCACCTGGCTCGCCGCGCAGGCCGGCTGAGACCCGGACGCGGACGTCGCCACCGGTGCATCCCCGGGGAGGGTCGTTAGAACCGTGGGGACGGGCCTTCCCGTCGTCACACCCGCGGCTCCCGCGGCCCGACCCCATGCCGGAGAGGTGTCATGAGGATTGACATCCGTGGACACAACATCACCATCACCGACGGACTGCGCATCCACATCGAGCAGCGCCTGGCCCCCGTGCTCAGGCACTACGACCGCTACCTCGAGCGCATCGAGGTCCGCCTGGACGACGTCAACGGTCCCAAGGGGGGCGACGACATGACCTGCAAGCTGGTCGCCTACACCCGGCTCGGCGTGGTGGTGAACGTCTCCGAGACCCGGACCGACATGTACGCGGCCATCGACGTGGCCACCGACCTGCTCGACCGCGCCATCCAGAAGCACGTGGGCCGGGCCCGCTCCCCGGCCGCCTCGCAGCGCCACTCCAACCTGTGACCCTGCGGCGTTCCACCGCACCCCGGCGGCCCAATGCCGCGTTGAGTGTGGGGCCGGGGGCGGTCTAGGGTCCCGCGCCTCGTCACCGGCCTTGCCCCGGTGGTGTTGGAGGAGTGCATGGCTGGCGCGCGCGCGTGTCCCTCGTGTTCCCAGACGGTGGTCCCCACGGGCCCCGGTCCCATCTGGAAGCTCGCCCTGGTGGGTGGCTACGGCGTCATCTCGGTGATGGTGGTGTGCAGCTCGCTGCTGGGCCTGGGCATCCTGGGCATGCTCCCCGTCCTGGCCATCTCCGGCTTCGGCGTCCTGCCCCCGCTGCACGAGCTGGCCGGCACGCCCCCGTCCTGCCCCAACTGCGGCAAGTACATGGACTGACGGGCGCCCCGCCGGCCCCGTGCGCTCCCCGCCTCCGCCCCCGCTCCCGTCCACGACGAGAATCCTGCGCCCCGCCGCCACGACGGACCGGCGGTGGTGCGTTGCGTCACCGAAAACCTCCAAACTCGCGTCTTGACCGGGGACATGGTTTCCTACCAGCCTGCCTGAGCGCCCTCCCGGGTGCCCGACGGTGCATGCAAGGAGCCGTGTCATGACTCGGAATCGTTCTTCCGTTGCCCGTTCCACTGTCCTGTGGCTCCTGGCCGCGGGCAGCATGGGCTGTGAGCTGCTGGTCCCGGCGCTGGCCGACAACCCGCCGCTGGAGGTGGACGGTGGGGTGGAGCCCTCGGGCAGCTCGTCGGGAAGCAGCTCCAGCAGCTCCTCCTCCAGCTCCGCGTCGTCGAGCTCGTCCAGCTCGTCGTCCTCGTCCAGCAGCTCGTCGTCCTCCAGCTCCTCGTCTTCCTCGAGCAGCTCGGGCAGTGCGTCCTCCACCTCGTCGGGAAGCAGCTCCTCCAGCAGCGCCAGCTCCTCCACCAGCAGCTCCGGCAGCAGCTCCGGCATCCACGTCAACCCCACCGGCACCGGCGCCAGCACCACCCAGCAGGTCACCACCGCGGCAGGCGGCACGGTGCAGGTGGACGGCGCCACGCTCAGCGTGCCCGCCGGCGCACTGAGCAACACCGTCTCCATCACCGTCACCTCCAGCACCCAGGCCGCGCCCCCGGAGTTCACCGCGCTCTCGCCGCTGTACGTGTTCGCCCCCGCCGGGCTGCAGTTCAGCACGCCGGTGTCCGTCAGCCTGCCCATCACCGTCGGCGGCACGCGCCCGGTGATCTACTGGTCCAAGCCCAACGGCCAGTCCGGCTTTGACAGCCTGGGCGGCACGGTGAACGGCAACGTCATCACCGCCCAGGTCACCCACTTCAGCCAGGGCTTCGTGGGAGAGGGCCCGGAGTGCACCGTCCCCGCCGACTGCCCGGGCCAGGACAGCGAGTGCGCCGCCCGCACCTGCACCGACGGCGTGTGCGGCGTCAGCAACGTGGCGGCCAACACGCCCATCACCGACGCCACCCCCGGCGACTGCCAGCGCGACGTGTGCGACGGCAACGGTGGCACCACCCTGGCCAACGACGACACCGACGTGGAGGATGACAACGACGACTGTACCGCCGACGCCTGCAGCAACGGCAGCCCCAGCCACACCCTGCTGGGGGAGGGTTTCAGCTGCAACGGCACCGGCGTGTGCGACGCCACCGGCGCATGCGTGGAGTGCCTGCAGGACTCCGACTGCCCCGGCCAGCTCACCGAGTGCATGGCGCCCACGTGCAACAACGGCGTGTGTGGCACCAGCTTCGTGGGCGACGGCGTCGCGGTGGCCACCCAGACCTCGGGCGACTGCCAGGTCACGGTGTGCGACGGCAGCGGCGGCACGCGCGTGGCGGCGGACGACACCGACCTTCCCAACGACAACAACGACTGCACCGACGACACCTGCAACAATGGCACCGAGGTCTACACCGACGTGCAGGCCGGCACCGCGTGCGGCGTCAACGGCGACCTGTTGTGCGACGGCAGTGGCGCCTGCGTGGGCTGCCTGGCTCCCGCGGACTGCCCGGGCAACGACGACGAGTGCCAGGCGCGCACCTGCGTGAGCGGCCAGTGCGGCATGAGCTACCAGCCGGACGGCACGCAGGTGGCGGGGCAGACGCCGGGGGATTGTCGCGTGGTGGTGTGTGACGGCAGCGGCGGCCAGCGCAGCGACCCCGACGACACCGACCAGCCCAACGACAACAACGACTGCACCGTCGAGGGATGCAGCGGTGGCTCCACCACCAGCGGCAACCAGTCCGCGGGCTTCCCGTGCGACGACAACGGCGGGCTGATGTGCTCCGCCACCGGCACCTGCGTGGAGTGCAACGTTGGCGCGGACTGCGGCAGCGGCGTGTGCCAGGGCAACGTCTGCCTCCCCGCCACCTGCGGCGACAACACCCTCAACGGCACCGAGACCGACGTGGACTGCGGCGGTGGCACCTGCGGTCCCTGCGCCGACGGCCTGGACTGCCTGCTCCCCGGCGACTGCCTCTCCAGCGTGTGCAGCGGCAACGTCTGCGCGGCCCCCGCGTGCGACGACAACGTGCAGAACGGCGCCGAGACCGACGTGGACTGCGGCGGCTCCACCTGCGCGCCCTGCGCCGACAACGACGCCTGCCTGGCCAACAGCGACTGCCTCTCCGGCGTGTGCAGCGGCAACGTGTGCGCCGTCCCCGCGTGTGACGACAACGTGCAGAACGGCTCCGAGACCGACGTGGACTGCGGTGGCGGCACCTGCGGCCCCTGCGCCGACAACGACGCCTGCGTGGCCAACAGCGACTGCGTCTCGGGCGTGTGCAGCGGCAACGTGTGCGCCGCGCCCGCGTGCGATGACAACGTGCGGAACGACGTGGAGACCGACGTGGATTGCGGCGGCGGCTTCTGCCCGGCGTGTCCCGACAACGACGCCTGCGTGGCCAACAGCGACTGCCTCTCCGGCGTGTGCAGCGGCAACGTGTGCGCCGCGCCGGCGTGCGATGACAACGTGCGGAACGGCAACGAGACGGCGGTGGACTGCGGCGGCGGCACCTGCGCGCCCTGCGGCGACAACCTGGCCTGTCTGGCCAACAGCGACTGCCTCAGCGCCATCTGCCAGAACGACGTCTGCCAGGTCCCGGCGTGCGACGACAGCGTCGAGAACGGTGGCGAGACCGGTGTGGACTGCGGCGGCGGCACCTGCCCGGACTGCGCGGACGGCCAGGGCTGCCTGCTGGACAGCGACTGCCTGAGCGGCTTCTGCAACACCACCACGCTGCAGTGCGCGGCGCCCACCTGCGGCGACGGGTTCCACAACGGGGACGAGACCGACGTGGACTGCGGCGGTGCAACCTGTGGGGACTGCGCCAACGGCGACACCTGCGCGGTCCACGGTGATTGCACCAGCGGTTTCTGCCATCCCACCACGCTGCTGTGCGCCGCGCCCGCCTGCGACGACGGCTTCCAGAACGGCACGGAGACCGGCGTGGACTGCGGCGGCGGGTGCCCGGGCTGTGCCAACGGAGGGGCCTGCTCCGTCGGCGGCGACTGCCAGAGCGGCTTCTGCAACCCCACCACGTTCCAGTGTGCGGCGCCCAACTGCGGCGACGGGTTCCAGAACCAGGATGAGACCGACGTGGACTGCGGCGGCGCGATCTGCGGCGACTGCGCCAACGGCGACACCTGCGCGGTCAACGCGGATTGCACCAGCGGCTACTGCAACCCGCTCCTGGTCTGTTCCACGCCCAGCTGCGTCGACGGGTTCAAGAACCAGGATGAGACCGCCATCGACTGCGGCGGCGCGGTTTGCGGTGATTGTGCCGACGGCAACACCTGCGTCGTCAACGGGGACTGCCTCAGCGGCTTCTGCAACCCCAGCACCCTGATTTGCGCCACGCCGAACTGCGGGGACGGGTACCAGAACGGCAGCGAGACCGACGTGGATTGCGGCGGCGCGGTCTGCGGCGACTGCGCCAATGGTGACACCTGCGCGGCGAACGGTGACTGCGCCAGCGGCTTCTGCAATCCCTCCACGTTCCTGTGCGCCGCGCCCAACTGCGCCGACGGATTCCAGAACCAGGATGAGACGGATGTCGACTGCGGCGGCGCGGTGTGCGGCGGTTGCGCCAACGGCGATACCTGCGTGGCCGACGGTGACTGCTCCAGCGGGTACTGCAACCCGTTGCTGCTGTGCGCCACCCCCAGCTGTCTCGACGGATACCAGAACCAGGATGAGACCGACGTGGATTGCGGTGGCGCCACCTGCTTTGACTGTGTCAACGGCGACAGCTGCGCGGTGAATGGCGACTGCGCGAGTGGCTTCTGCAACCCCTCCACGTTCCTGTGCGTCGCGCCCACGTGCTTCGACGGGTTCCAGAACCAGGATGAGACGGACGTCGACTGCGGCGGCGCGACCTGCGCCGGCTGCGCCAAGGGCGACACCTGCGCGGTGGACGGCGACTGCACGTCGAACATCTGCCGTGGCACGTTGTGCAGCGACGCGCTCAATGAACGCGACGTGGCGGGTGAGGTGGACTACTGCGAGCTGCAGTTCCCCGACAGCATGACCAAGCTGACCGGCGCGACCTCCGACACCGTCTACGGCCGCATCTACGAGGGAGGCGTCACCAATGGCGCGGGTCAGGGCGCCGGCGTCACCGTGGAGCTGGGCTACGGCCCCGACGGCACCGACCCCACCACCTCCACGGCGTGGACGTACGTGTCCGCCACCTACAACGCCTCGTGCGGGGGCTGCGGTGTCGACGACGACGAGTACCAGGCCACCTTCACGGTGCCGGGAGCGCCGGGCGCCTACGACTACACCTACCGCTTCAGCCTGGATTCCGGCGTGACCTGGACGTACTGCGACGTCGACGGAGCCGGCTCCAACGGCGGGCTCACCTACGACCCGGCCAGCCTGGGCGCACTCACGGTGAACTAGCTCCGTCGCCGCGATTTTCCGGAGTAGGGCGGGGTGGGATGCGCGCTGGTGTCGGCGTGGTCCGGCGGGCGCGCTATGGTGTGGGCCCGCTCGGGGTCGCGGGTGGCCTTGCTGGAGGTGTGAATGCGCAGGTTCCGATGGGCATTGCTCCTGTCGCTGGTGGCGGCGTGCACCAGCGCCCAGACCGGTGACGAGGACGCGGGCAGCGGCCCCGAGACGGCGGACAGCAACGCCAGCAACAGCGGCGGGGCCAGCTCGTCGGCGCTCTCGTCTTCCAGCAGCGCGGACAACTCCAGCTCCTCGTCGAGCGACACGAGCAGCTCCGGCGGCGACAGCACCGGCTCCACCAGCTCCGGGGGCGAAGCCACCAGCAGCACGGGCACGGGGTCCAGCTCCGGTGAGCCGGGGTCGTCGTCCACCGCGTCGTCGTCGACGGCGTCCAGCACCTCGGGCGGCGCCAGCTTTGGCGCGCTGACCTGGGTGGGCATGGACGCCGACGAGACCGGCCAGGGCCCCAACGGCTCCTCCGACGGAACCAACGACGGACACTTCCGCCTCACGTTGAACCTCAGCGGCACCGCGGAAGTGGCCTCGGTGGGCCTGTACTCCGCCTACTCCGACGGAACCCCGGACAACGCCAGCCGCTGGGACACCGCCGACGCCACGCAGTGGGTCCTGGTGGTCCTGCGCAGCGGCATCCAGTTCAACAACACGCACGTCTCGTCGCTGGGCATGTTCGCGGGGAGCAATGACCTGCACCTGTTCGCCAGCTCGCGCGGGACCTTCACGCCGGGGCGCTACTTCGTGGCGGAGGTGCGCATGGGCGGGCAGGGTTCCCGCTACTTCCTGGGCCAGATTCCCAACGACGGGTCCTCCAGCAGCGGTGCCGCATCCAGCGCGGCGTCCTCTTCCGGCGGCAATGGCACCAGCAGCGGCTCGTTCACCTCGACGAGCAGCGCGGTCGTGACTTCCACGTCTTCGAGCGGGTTCAACACCACCACCAGCTCGTCAGGGTTTGTGAGCACCAGCTCGTCGGGATTCACCAGCACCAGCTCCTCGGGGTTCACCAGCACCAGCTCCTCTGGCTTTGTGAGCACCAGCTCGTCGGGATTCACCAGCACAAGCTCGTCGGGATTCGTGAGCACCAGCTCGTCGGGATTCACCAGCACCAGCTCCTCCGGCTTCGTGAGCTCGTCGTCCAGCGCCGACGTCACGTCTTCCACGGCCAGCATCTCCTCTTCCGCGTCCAGCAGCGGTGGGGGCTTCGTCTCGTCGAGCGCGGCTTCCAGCAGCGGCGGAGGAAACACGGCTTCGGTTGCTTCCTCGTCGAGCGGAGGCGGGTTCGTGTCTTCCACCGCGGCGGTAGGCAGTAGCAGCGGCGGTGGCAACGCGAGCTCGGTGGCGTCGTCGTCGTCCGGTGGGAATGCGGCGTCGAGCAGCGGGAGCCCGGGGTCGCCGTCGTCGTCCAGCAGCGGCGGCGCGCCGTCCAGCGGCAGCGGTGTCAATCCCGGTTGACCCTCACCGCACCACTGTGCCGTCGGTGACGCGGTAGCCCACGCTGCCGGCCACCAGGTGCAAACGCGCACCCACCAGCGTCACCGTCTGACGCGGCGGACGCGGCGAGGGCGCCACCGCCGTCACCTCACGCACGTCCACCACCAACACCGACGGTGCGCCGCTCCCCGCGCGCAGCACCCCCGCGCCATCCACCACGGCGGAGCCGCCATTCCCGTCGACGAGGACGCCGTAGCCCAGGCCGCCCTGGCCCAGCGCCCACAACACACCGCCCACGCGGTTCTCCACGTGCTCCGACGACACCAGCGCGTTGCCCACCACCACCGCCCCCTGCAGCGGGCCCGTGCTCGCGCGTACCTGCAACCCGCCCGTCGAGAGCGCGTCCGGATCACCGTCCTCACCTACCAGCTCGGCGCTCCCCGCCGTGTTGGTGGCGGCGGCCTCGCCATCCAGGGTCAGCGGCGTGGCAGACAGCGGATTGGCGGGCACCTGCAGCGTCGTTGCGTTGGAGGTGGGCGTCACCGCGCGCGTGGTCAGGTCCACCGTCCCGCCCTCCGCCATCACGTCCATGCGCAGGCCCGTGGCCACCGGCGGCGCTCCGTCGAGAGCGTGCACCACGCTGTCTTCATCACGGTGCAGCAGGATCACCGTTCCCTCGCCCACCACGTGCGCCTGCAGGTCGGGCTCCACCAGCAGCGCGGTGCGTGCATCCACGCCGATCACCACCGTGTCCTCGTCGGGGTGGTCCACCGAGTGCAGCGCCAGCAACGCGGCCATGCGGAAGAGTCGCCCGCGCTCGCCCACGTGGCTGTCCATCAACGTGCCGGGGAGGACGTGCAGGAAATCCTCGGTGAACGTGGCCTCGTGTGCGCGCGCGTTGCGGATGGCGTCCTCGGGATACAGCGAGCCCTCCCGTGCGTCGAAGACCACCTCGGAGAGCACGTGCCCGCCCGCGCTGGTTCCCGCGAGCACGCCGCCCCGCGCGTAGAGGCGGTGGAGCGCGTCGAGGAATGCGGTGTTGCGCCAGCTGGAGACGTAGCGCCACTGGTCGCCGCCCTTCAGGAACACCGCGTCCACGGCGTCCACCTGCGCGGAGAGCGCGGGATCGTCGGCGTCGGCGGTGCTCTCGACGAGGACGTTGAACGCATCCCGAGCGCCCAGCGTGCGGAAGTAGTTGGGAATCCATTCCGTCTGCGCGGTGGCGGCCACCACCATGACGTCGCCACCGCCGCTGCGCTCCACCACCCACCCGTAGGCCGCCTCCGACCACGAATCCGGCACGCCCGGGTCCTCCTCGCTCCCGCCACCCACCAGCGCCACGAATCCTCGACGTGAGCCTGTATCCGACGCCGTGCCTGCATCGGTCCCGGACGTTGCGCCCGCGTCGGAAGAAGTGGCGTCACCGTCGGGAGGAGCGGTGGTGCAGCCGAGTACGAGGAGGAGAACCAGGGCCACGCGCATGGCCGTGTCATGCCATGACCTCGCTGGAACCACCACGGATGTTACACTCCTATGCATGCGAAACCTTCCTCCGCTCGTCCTCGTCCTCGTCACTGTTGCGTGCAGCGGAGATCCCGCCGTCGGGGCCGCGTCGTCGTCGTCCAGCGCTTCCAGCTCATCCACCGGCGGCGTCAGCTCCAGCAGCGCCTCCAGTGGGGCCAGCTCCTCGTCGTCGGGCACCGCGAGCAGCGCCACGTCGTCGTCAAGCTCCGGGAGCAGCGGCACGTCGAGCTCGAGCTCCGGTGGTGCCTGCAGTGGCGCGGCGCTGTCGCAGGACACGGTGGACAACCTCGTCATCAGCGCGGACGCGTTCGGGCACTTCCAGATGCAGCCGGGCCAGACGCTGGACCTCTCCGTGGGCACGGTGGCGTGCTGCTACATCTACGAGCCCGTCGACGCCTGCGTGGCGTGGTCCATCTCCCCGACGGGAAGCGTCACGGTGGATGCGGCCACGGGGGTGGTGGAGGTGCCGGCCAACACGCCCTCGGGGAGCACGTTCACCGTCAGTGCGGACGTCGAGGACGGACGGCGCGTGATCAGCGCGCGGCTCGACGTGTACCGGCCGGAGGACGCGCTGCTGGTCGGGTTCTGGACGGAAGTGGCGCAGCTGGAATGCGACGGTGGAGCCGAGGCCGCGCCGGAGCGGGCCATCCAGGAAGTGGTGTTCCACGCGGATGGCACCTTTGGTGTGACGTGGACGCCGTTCGAGATCTACGTGGACTACTGGGGCAACTTCACCGCCAGTCCCAGCGACGGCTCGCTCACCATGACGGTCGTGGGCGGCAACTACGTGCCTCCCGACGTGGACGGCACGGGCACCTTCGAGATCGACGAGCAGGGCCGCCTCATCCTGCATGACATCTGGCTTGGCCAGCCCAGCGGGACCACGCAGACCCCACGCTGCGGCCACGTCCAGGACTGAGCGCGACCGGGCGGAAAACCCTGCAGATCCGGGTGCTTCCAGGAATCGACAGATCCGCTGTCAGCAAACCGGGGCCTGTTGCGTTGAGCCGGTGAACCGCGCCTTGGCGCCTACACCGGAGAATGACAGATGCTCGCCCCGTCCGTGTCCACGTCCGCTCCCACGCTCCACACCCCCGCAGGCTCCGCCGGAACCGGTGCGTTCCTCTACGCGGATGACGGTCGCGCGTTGCCGCTGAAGGACGCGTCCATGCACGTGGAGGCGTGCGCGGGCGTGGCCACGGTGGTGCTCACGCAGCGCTTCGAGAATCCCTACGCGGAGCCGCTGCACGTCACCTACCTCATGCCGCTCCCCCACGACGGCGCGGTGAGTGGTTACGCGTTCCTGCTGGGGGAGCGTCGTGTCGTCGGGGAGGTGGACCGCAAGGCGCGCGCGCGGGAGCGGTTCGAGGAGGCGCTCAGCGAGGGGCGCACCGCGGGACTGGTGGAGGAGGTGCGCGCCAACCTGTTCACGCAGGAGCTGGGCAACGTGCCGCCGCACGCGACGGTGACGGCGGAGATCCGCGTGGACCAGCGTCTCACCTGGCTGGCGGAAGGCCGCTGGGAGTGGCGTTTCCCCATGGCCGCGGGGCCGCGTTACATGGGCCAGCCCGGCCGCGTTCCCGACGAGAAAGCGAACACGCTCACGGTGGCCACGCACACCCTCCCGGTCACCATGAAGCTCAACCTGGCCATCCGCGACGAGCTCACCGGCGGCGCGCCGGAGTCCGCTTCCCACGCGCTGAACGTGGCGCGCGATGCCGAACGCGTGACGGTCTCGTTTGCCGACGTGCAGGGCGTGCCGCTGGACCGCGACGTGGTGGTGCGTTGGTATGTGGCGCGCCCGCGGCTCGGTCTCACCGTCGACGTGGCCCGTCCCGCGACGGGGAATGCATCGCTCGCGGCCTACGGCCTGGTCACCCTGGTTCCGCCCCAGCACGACTCCCCCGCCGCGCGCCCCCTCCCGCGCGACGTGTGCCTCTTGTTGGACATCTCCGGCAGCATGTCGGGAGAGCCGCTGGCGCAGGTGAAGCGCGTGTGTGAGCGCATCGTCGACGAGCTGGGGCCGCAGGACCGCCTGGAGATGGTGGCGTTCTCGTCGCGGGCCATGCGCTTCGCGGCCAAGGCGGAGCTGGCCACCGTCGAGCTGAAGCGGCGGGCGCTGGGTTGGCTGGAGGGACTGCGCGCCGGGGGTGGCACGGAGATGGTGGAGGGCATCGTCGAGGCGCTGGCGCCGCTGGGCAGTGAGTCGCAGCGTCAGGTGGTGCTGCTCACCGACGGGTACGTGGGATTCGAGAACGAGGTGACGCGCACCATCGCCGAGAAGCTGCCGCCAGGGTCGCGTTTCCACGTGGTGGGCGTGGGCTCGGCGGTGAACCGGGCGCTCACGCGGCCTTCCGCGCGTGCGGGCCGTGGCGTCGAGCTGATTGTGGCGCCGGGTGAGGACGCGGGGATGACGTGCCAGCGCCTGCTCGCGCGGCTCAACGCGCCGGTGGCCATGGACGTGCGCCTGGACGGGGACGCGCTCCTGCACACCGCGCCGCAGGCGCTACCCGACGTGTACGCCGGCTCGCCGATGATCGCCGCGGTGAAGCTGCGCACCGACGGAGGCCTGCTGCGCATCCGCGCGCGCACGGTGTCCGGCGAGTGGGAGGAGACGGTGCGGGTGCCCGCGGTTCCGCTTGGCGAGGGGCCGCGGCACGTGGCGGCGCTCTACGCGCGCGAGGCGGTGGAGGACCTGGAGCTGCGCGAGGCCTGCGCTCCCTCGAGCAGTCACGCGCGGGAGATCGAGCAGCTGGGCCTGGACTTCCAGATTGCCACCGCGCACACCACCTGGGTGGCCATCTCCGACGAGATCACCGTGGATCCCACGCGGCCTTCCCGTCACCAGGCGATGCCGCAGATGCTGCCGCACGGTGTCTCGGCGGAGGGCGTGGGGTTGCGTGCGGCGGCGGCGCCGTCGTCGGGTGGAGCGGCGAGCCTGCAGGCCATTCCCGCGGACGCGCTCCGCAGGCGGGCCGCGGGAGCGCCGATGGGCGCGCCTCCGCCGGCCAAGGCCAAGAAGGCTGGCTTCGTGGAGCGGCTCAAGGAGGTGATGAAGAGGGAGGACGCGCCCGCGCCCAGGTCACCCGCTCCCGCCGCGCCCAAGGCTCCTCCTCCCGCCGCGTCGTACGAGAGCGACGACGAGTTCGCGGCCCCTGCCGAGATGGCCAAGCAGGTCAGGCGCATCCTGCGGGGCATCATCCGTCTGCTCACGCCGCAGCGGCTCACCCTCGCCGTGGACTCCCCGTCCGAGGGCATGGACTGGGTGCTCCCCACGACGGTGACCATCCGCCTGGCCAGCGGACGCACGGTGCAGGCCACGGTGGATGCGGCGCAGTCCACGCGCGCGGGGAACGTGGTGGCGTCGCTGCAGGTGAAGCTGGTTCTCGACGTCACCGAGGACCTGCGGCAGGAACGCGTGGTGTCCGTGGCATGCGAGGCGTGGGAAATCCACGTGGGAGCCTGAGCCCATGACCTACCCCGACCTCGACGTCCACCTCGTTGCCATCCAGGCCGCCGACGCGGATGCCTTCGCGGCGTGGATGACCGGTGCGGAGGAGCCGTTGCGCCTGGCGTTGCGCGGGTTCGCGACGAGCGTGGACGTCGAGGCGGTGGTGCAGGAGACGTTGCTGCGCGTCTGGCAGCTGGCGCCCGCCTTCAAGCCCGACGGGCGGGCCAATTCCCTGCTGCGTTTTGCCCACCGCGTGGCGCGCAACCTGGCGCTCAGTGAATGTCGACGCCTGCGCACCACCCATGATGAACACGCCCTGGACGAGCTGGAGGCTCCCGTGGTGGTCCCGCCCGATCCCATGCTGCGACGTCACATCGAGGCGTGTCGCGAGGAGCTGCCGCCCCGTCCCGCCCAGGCGCTGGCGCAACGCATCCACGGCAGTGGTGAATCCGACGTCACGCTGGCCCAGCGCGTGGGCATGACGGTGAACACGTTCCTGCAGAACTTCTCGCGCGCGCGGAAGCTGCTGGCGGAATGCCTGGCGAGACGCGGCGTGGACCTGGCCGCGCTGGGAGGTGGTCGATGAGCCCGGCCGAGGAGAGGGATGCGCTCATCTCCGCCGCCACCACGGCGTACCGGCAGCGGGATGTGTCGGGAGCGCTGGTGGTGAATCCGGCGTGGCTGGACCTGGATGAGCCGGGCCGACGTGAGGCCTATGCGCAGACGGTGCTGGTGCGTGCCGTGGAGCGGGCGGTGGCCGGCCAATCCTCGACGGTGCGTGCGGTCCTGCAGCGCATCCGTGCCGCCCGGTGACGACGAGCTTGGGCCCCACCGCAAGCGTCCGCGCGGATGAAGGCCGGATGGATCGTTAACTTGCCCGTGCCGTCCAGCCGTCGAGGCGAGGAGGCTAGGCCATGACCCCGGACACTGTTGCGTCGTTCATGACTCCCAATCCCGTCACCATCGAGCGGGACCAACCGCTCTCCGCCGCCAGCTTCCTGATGCGTGAGAACGGCATCCGCCACCTCCCCGTCACCGACGGTGAGCACGTGGTGGGCCTGGTCAGTGAGCGCGACCTGTCGCTGGTGCTGAACTTCAAGGACGTGGACCCGGAGGAGTCCCCCGTCGAGGAGGCCATGACCGAGGCGCCCTACGTGGTCCGCCCGGATACGCCGCTGCACGAGGTGGCGCGCACCATGGCCGAGAACCGCTTCGGCTCCGCGTTGGTGATGGACGGTGACCAGCTGGTGGGCGTGTTCACCACCGTCGACGCGCTGCGCGTGCTGGAGCGCATGACCGCGTCCGGTCCGCACTGAGGTGTCACCATGGAGGTCCCCTGGGGTGCGCTGCTGGTCCATGCCGCCATCGTCGTGGGGATCCTGCTGGGGATCATCCTTGGCGACGTGCATGAGCGGCACCGCGGCTTCGACCCGCGCCACCACGACGAGGCGTTCCTGCAGAAGGAGCAGCGGGAGCGGATGGCGGGGTGGCACCCGGGACGTCCCACGCCTGCTTAGGGTTGCATAGGGTTCCCAACATGAGCGCGCACGAGACCGGGATGGCGCCTCAAGCCGCGTCTGGGCGGGTCACGAAGCGGGCAAGCGGGGCAAGCGGCGCCCTGGAGTGCGGTGCGACCACGGCAAAGCACGCCACGACGTGAAGCACCGCCCTGGATCGGGCAGCCGCGACGCCGCGGTTGCCATCCGGTCCAAGCGTGAACCGTGGGGCCGCTCGTGCTGTGCACGACAACTGGGGCCCTTGATGCCGAACCAGGGCGGTGCTTCACGTCGTGGCGTGCTTGGTCGTGATCGCACCGCACTCCAGGGCGCCGCTTGTCCCGCTCACTCTCTTCGTGATCCTTGCAGCGCGGCTGGAATGACTTTCATGAGCCGGGCGCGGTGTTCCCGCGGTCGGAACGTGGGACGTGTTCGATGCGCTCAGCTCTCCAGCGGGTAGCCCGCCTCGCGCCACGCGCGGATGCCGCCGTCCATGGAGATGACGTTGGTGTAGCCCATCTTCTGCAGGCTCTCCGCCGCCAGCGCGGAGCGGAATCCCCCGCCGCAATACAGCACGATGGGCGCGTCCTTCTCGGGAATCACGTTCTCGACGTCGCGCTCCAGGATGCCGCGCCCGAGGTGACGCGCGCCCCGGGCGTGGTCCTTCTGGAACTCGTTGTCCTCGCGCACGTCGATGAAGTGGAACTTCTCACCCGCATCCAGGCGCGCTTTCACGTCGTGGATGGTGCACTCCTTGATGTGCTTGCGCGCGTCATCCACCAGCTTGAGGAATCCGGGAGAGTGCTTCATGGCAGGTCCTGTGCGCCCGGAAGGGGCGGCCGGGATGTCTCGCTCCCGGGTCCGCGGATGTCCACCGTCCCCGCCCCCGCCACGCCAGATCCCCAGGGGATCCGCGGGGTTGGAAACTAATTGAGCGTTCAGTTTGACACGCCGGTTGGCGGGACCTATCGTGCGCCCATGGCCCGGCCCCCCAACGCCGACGCAGCTGTCACGCGTACGCGCATCCTGGACGCGGCGCTGGACCTGTTTGCGGAGCGCGGGTTCTTCGGGACGTCCATGCGGCAGATTGGCGCCGCGGCGGGGCTGACCAGCAGCGCGCTGTACCACCACTTCCCCAGCAAGGAGGACATCCTCCACGCCATCGTGGCGGAGACCATGACCAGCGGCCCGGTGCAGGTGCGGGCGGCACTGGTGCGTGAGCCGGCGCCACCGCTGCCGGTGCTGCTGCGCCGCTTCTGCACCGCCCTCCTGGATTTCTTTGAGCAGCCCCGCCAGAAGCGCTTGTGGCGCGTCATCATGAGCGACGGCTACCGCCTGGCCGCCGAGGGCAAGATCCCGGTGGATGCGCTGGGCAACGCGCAACGCCGGCTGCTCGCCGAGGGGCTCAAGGTGCTGATGGACCGGGGCGTCATCCGCCAGGCGGACCCGGAGCTGGCGGCCATGGAGCTTGTGGGCCCGCTCTTCATGTACCGCCAGCTCACCACCATCTGGGGGGTGGCCCACCTGACCGCGCCCATCGACCGCGAGCGCTTCGTGGACAACCACGTCGACACCCTGGTCCGCGCCTTCTCCCCCGTCCCAACCCCCGTGGTCGTGCCATGAACTTTCTGAACGCTCGTTAAGTGAGACCACCATGTTCCAGCTCGCGCACATCGCCTCGCGCAACCTCCTGCGGAACCGACGTCGCACCCTGCTCACGCTCGCGGCCCTGGCGGTGGGCGTGTTCGCGGTGGTGGGGGTCCGCGGCTTCCTCAACGGCCTGCAGGGCAGCCTGCTGCTCAGCATCACCGAGGGCGGCCTGGGCGCCATCCAGGTGCACCGCAAGGGCTACATGGCCAGCGTGGAGTCCACGCCGCTGAGGCCGGACATGCCGCTGGATGAGGCGCTGCTGCAGAAGATCCGCGCCGTCCCCGGCGTCACCGCGGTGACCCCGCGCATCAACTCCGCGGGCATGGTCAACGTGGGCGACGAGACCGTGTTCTCCATGTTCAACGGCGTGGACCCCGAGCAGGAGCTGAAGGTCTCCCCGCGTCGCAAGGATGCGGTGGTCACCGGCGCGTGGACCAAGGGCGGCACGGAGGTGCTGCTGGGGATGGAGATTGCCAACGCGGTGAAGGCCAGGCCGGGTGTGCCGGGCGCGGTGCTCACCAACGACGTCGACGGCGTCATGAACGCCTCCGACCTCACCGTGGTGGGCACGCTGGCCGCGGCCACGCAGGGGGAGAAGAAGCTGGTGGTGATGCCGCTGGCCATGATGCAGCAGCTGCTGCGCATGGAGGGCCGCATCACCGAGATTGCCGTGCAGGTCACGGACCTCGACGAGGCCGGCGCGGTGGCGGAGCGCATCCAGGCCGTGCTGGGCGACGAGTACGAGGTGCACACCTGGGAGACCTTCGCCGCGTTCGCCAAGGACGTGCGCCAGACCCAGAACACCGCGCTCAACTACGTCACGTACATCTTCCTCCTCATCATGCTGATGGGCATTGCCAACACGCTTCTGATGAGCGTCATGGAGCGGGTGCGTGAGATCGGCACCATGATGGCGGTGGGCACCAAGCGGCGGCAGATCCTCACCATGTTCCTCATCGAGGCGCTGATCCTGGGCGCGCTGGGGGCCAGCGTGGGGGCGGTGCTGGGCTTCGGTCTCGTCGAGATCCTGGGTCACGTGGGCGTGCGGCTCACCACGCCCGGCGCCAGCCTGCCGCAGCTGCTCATCCCCACCATCAAGATCTCCTACCTGTTGCGCATGGTGATGCTCTCCGGCGTGGGTGCCGCGCTGGCCGCGCTCTATCCCGCCTACAAAGCCAGCCGGCTGCGCCCCGTCGAGGCGCTGGCTTCGGTCTAAGAGGTGCTGCCATGGCCAATCTCCTTCCCCTGGCGTTCCGCTCCCTGACGCGAAACCGACGTCGCAGCGCCATCACGCTGGCGGCCATCTCCGTGGGCGTGGCGGTGGTCATCTTCGCCACTGCGTTCGGCAACGGGCTGCTGGAGATGATGATCCTGCAGACGGTGAACGGTCGCACCGGCGCGCTGCAGGTCCACAAGAAGGGCTACATGGATTCCACCGAGGCCGCGCCGCTGAAGCTGGACATGTCGGAGGGCGGGGAGCTCGTCGAGAAGATCCGCTCCACGCCGGGGGTGCGCGCGGTGACCGGCCGCATCCGCTTTGGCGCCATGATCAACAACGGCAGCCGCTCCTCCATGATCCTGGGCCAGGCCCTCGACGTGAAGACCGAGTTCCAGGTCTGCCCGGAGCGTCCCGCGGAGATCGGCACCGGCGGAGAGGGCGCCCATCTCACGGAGAAGGACACCCACGGCGGCGTGCTGGGCGGGGAGCTGGCCAAGAGCTACGGCGTCAAGGTGGGCGACACCATGACCATCACCGCCAGCGGTCGCGAGGGCGGCATCAACGCGCTGGATGTCAACGTGGCCGGCATCACCCGCGGCGCCGCGCCGCTGGAGAGCAAGCGCTTCGTCTCCGTCCCGCTGGCCTATGCGCAGGAGCTGCTGCAGATGCAGGGCCGCGTCACCGAGTACGCGGTGGCGGTGGACAGCCTCAAGGACCTCAACGTCGTGGTGGACACGCTGCGCGCGCGCCTGGGCGACGAGTACGAGGTCTCCCCCTGGTATGACGTGCTCCCCTTCTTCCGCGATGCCATCAACCGCCTCAAGATCATCCTCAGCGGCGTGTCCTTCGTGCTCTTCGTCATCGTGGTGTTCGGGGTGATCAACACCATGCTGATGAGTGTCTATGAGCGCGTGCGGGAGATTGGCACCATGCTGGCGGTGGGGCTGCGTCGTCGTCAGGTGATGTGGCTGTTCCTGCTGGAGGCCATGAGCCTGGGGCTGGTGGGCGGCCTGCTCGGCGCGGCCATTGGATACAGCATCACGTTCTACTTCGCTGCCACCGGCATCCTGATGAGCCCGCCCGGCAGCATGTTCAAGCAGATGATCCGTCCGGATGCCAGCCCCAACGTCGCCGTGGCGGCGGTGCTGGTGGCCATGCTGGGCGCCATGCTGGCGGCGCTCTACCCGGCGCGCAAAGCCAGCCTCATGAATCCCGTGGAAGCCCTTCGCACCCTCTGATCGGAGAACTCAGCCATGCGTCACCCCCACTCCCTGCTGGCGCTGTCCCTCCTCCTCCTGGCGCCCCTGGCCCACGCCGCGGACCCTGACGCCGCCACGCTGCTCAAGCGCTACGACGCGGTGATGGGCCCGGAGAACTTTGAAGCGGTGACGACGATGGTGGCGCACCGCGAGGATGGCACCACGCGCACCTACAAGATGAAGGTCATGAAGGCGGGCCAGGAGAAGCTGCGCGTGTACTTCTCGGAGCCCTCCAGCGCCAAGGGCCAGGAGATGCTGCGCAACGGCGACAACCTCTGGCTCTACATGCCCAACCTCAAGCGCGCCGTGCGCGTAGCCTCGCGCGACAGCTTCATGGGCGGTGACTTCAACAACGCCGACGTGCTGCGCGTGAACTACGAGGCCGACTACACCGCCAAGGTGGTCCCCAGCACCATCCCCAACACCTATCAACTCGAATTGAAGGCGAAGAACCCGCAGGTGGCCTATGACGCCATCAGGCTGTGGATGAGCAAGGAGGCGGAGCCGCAGCCGGTGCGCGCGGAGTACTACGCGGCCAGCGGCAAGATGCTGCGCAGCGCCCAGTTCTCCGACGTGAAGGACTTTGGCAAGGCCAAGCGCCCCAGCAAGATCGTGATGCGCAATGAGCTGGCCACGCAGCGCTTCAGCGAGATGCAGTGGGAGAGCCTGACGCTCAAGGACTCCTTCAGCGCCCAGCGTTTCGTGCTGGAAGACCTGGGGAAGTGAGCCATGCGCCCCCGCCACGCGTCCCTGCTGTTGGCGCTGGTCCTTCCCGCCCCGGCGTGGGCGGAGACGGCGTTCAATGGCTACGTCTCGGAACGCCTGCAGCTCACCATGCCCAGCGACTACGCGCTCATCAGCACGCAGGACCTGGCCATCATGCAGAGCCTCTCGGAGGGAAACATCCAGGTCCGCTTCCGCGGGCTGGATGAGAAGCTCTACCTCTACACCGACGCCTCGGCGTTCGCGTCGTTCGCCGGCGGCTACGCGGACACCGACCTCACCACCGGCCGGCTGAAGTTCGTCAAGGAGCATGACGTCCCCAACTACCGGCCCTTCGTGGTGATCTCGGAGGCGTACGGGACCCTCGAGCTGTTCGAGCACCTGACCTTGACGGCGGGGAAGAAGCGCGTGGTCTGGGGCAGCGGCCAGGCCTTCAACCCCACCGACCTCATCAACCCTCCCCGTGACCCCACCGACCCCAACTTCCAGCGTGCCGGCGCCTGGATGCTCAAGCTGGACCTGCCCTTCGAGCGCTTCACGGTCTCCGGGCTCATCTCCCCGAAGGTGCTCTATCAACAGAACGGCATCCCCTATGCGCTGTTCATGTACCCCGGCTATCCGCCCGCCGAGCACGTGCGCAATCCCACGCTGGTGGCGGACCCGCGCGACAACCAGCCGCACTACGCGGTGGCCGCGCGCCTCTACGCCCTGCTGTTCGACAGCGACATCAACGTCTGGATGCTCTACACCAACCTCTACAACGACGCGTTGGAGAACAAGCCGCGCGCCGCGTTCAGCTTCAGCCGCTACTTCTTCACCGACTACGAGTTCCACGTGGAGGCGCTCTTGCAGCTGGGCAGCAACCGCCAGTACGTGAACAGCGCCTGCGTGGGCAGTGAGAACGACCTGGCCGGCTGCGTGCTGAGTGGCAAGGAGCTGGCCACCATGCGCGAGGCGCACAGCATGCAGTTCTACCCGCGGCTGCTGTTCGGCACGCGCACCATGTTCCAGGATGAGAGCACGCTCTCCGTCGAGTACCTGTTCCAGTCCGACGGCTATGACCGCGACGAGTTCGACGACTTCGTGACGTTGCAGAAACGGGTGGGCACGTTCCAGCGGCGGGGCCTGGTGGCGGGTACGGTGGGCACCACCGGCACCGGCAGTGAGCTTCCGCTTCGCTTCAGCTTCGACCCGGCGCGGCGGCACTACCTCATCGTGAGCTACATGAAGCCGAAGATCCTGGACGACTGGACCATCCAGGGGACCAGCATCACCGCGCTGGAGGACCTTTCCTCCACGCTCACCGGTTCGGTGACCTGGAACGCGCAGGAGTGGCTCAACCTGGCGCTGTACGCGTTCATCCCCACGCCGTCGCTGGGGCGGCTGAGCCAGGTCCACTCCAATGACCCGCTGGGGAAGCTGGAGGATGAGATGGGGGAGGACTGGGAAGGACTGCTTCCGCTGGGCGCCGACGTGGACGGCAAGCGCTACGGCGAATACGACGCCCTGCCTTTCCGCGGCCGCGTGGTGGCGGAGATGCGGGCCTATTTCTGAGGGAGGACCATCATGGCGCTCATTGAGCTCAAGGACGTCACCAAGGACTACATGCTGGGAGGCACCGTGGTGCACGCGCTCAAGGGCGTGAGCATGACGGTGGAGAAGGGCGAGTTCACCGTCGTCACCGGGCCGTCCGGCAGTGGCAAGAGCACGCTGCTCAACATCATTGGCTGCCTGGACCGGCTCTCCGGTGGCTCCTACAAGCTGGAAGGTGAAGAGGTGGGCCAGACGGACTTTGACGCGCTGGCCGACATCCGCAACCGCAAGATCGGCTTCATCTTCCAGTCCTTCAACCTCATCCCGGTGCTGGATGTCCTCGAGAACGTCGAGTTCCCGTGCCAGGTGCGGGCCCGCCCGGAGCCCAAGCGGGTGTTGCGGGAGCGCGCCATGCAGGTGGCCGCCGACGTGGGACTGAGCCACGTGATCCACCACCGCCCCGACCAGCTCAGCGGCGGACAGCGGCAACGCGTGGCCATTGCGCGCGCGCTGGTGACCCAGCCCTCCCTGGTGCTTGCCGACGAGCCCACCGCCAACCTGGACTCCGTCACCAGCCAGCAGATCATCGACCTCATGCTGAAGCTGAACGCGGAGAAGGGCGTGACCTTCCTGTTCTCCACACATGACCCGCGGGTGACCAAACACGCGCGGCGCGCGCTCTCCATCCTCGACGGGAAGGTCACCGAGCCGGAGCAGGGCGCCGTGCAGGCCGCCATGGAAGCGCACTGAAGCGCTACTCCCGCTCCGTCATGCGTGAGGGCGCATCCAGCAGGAGCCACAACGCCACCGCCGCGCCGCCCGCCACCAGCGGCAATCCCATCAGCAACGCCACGGCGGGCGGTCCGCGCACCACCAGGTCCCCCACCCAGATGGGGCCGGGGAACGGGGGAAGCTCCGGCACGCGTGGCGGCGTGGACAACACGTTTTCCTGGGTTGCCACCAACAACGCGGTGCTGATCACCAGCGTGGTCACGAAGCCCACCGGCGCGGCCAACGCCAACGCCGACGACAACGCCGTCACCACCGCGGGAAGGTAGTCGCGCCACGCGGGGGCTTCCGCGGCGCGCAGTCGGGAGTCGTCGCGGCAGCAGCCGTCCCGGCCCACGTGCACCACCCCACGGTTCAGCGCGTCCCACACCGCCAGCGCACCCGCTCCCGCCAGCAGCAGCGGCGGAATCACCACCGCGCCCAGCGACGACGCCACCACCAGCAGCAGGAACGGCGCCGGGCGCTCCACGTACAGGCTGCGGTACGCCCCGTAGAGGGCAATGGCCGCGCCCGCCACGCTGGCACAGGCGAAGTAGGTGAGCAGCCCGGTGGTGGTGAGCAGCGCTTGCGCCATGGCCAGCGCGCGGCTCTCCCGGTTCCGCTCGACGATGAGCCGCGTCCACGCCTCGCTCACCGACGTGCCGGGTGATCGCCGCACCGCCGCGCGCAACGCTTCCAGGCCCGCCGCGTCGGTGCGCAGCCGCTCCAGCGCCTCCGCGCCCTCCAGGGAGATCTCCGCGCTCGACGACATCTCGCGCACCAGCGGGTCCACGCTGAGCAGGAGCGCCTCCAGGGAACGCACGCGCACGCCGGCCCGCTTGTGCACGCGCGCGGTGGCCCGCTCGATCAGCGAGACCTCCAGCACCCACAACGCGGGCTTGGAGTCCAACACCGCCGTCACCAGGAAGTCCACGCCCAGCGCGTCGGCGATCTCGACGAGACACGACTCCGCGTCGCACCCCGTGAGCTGCGCGCGCGCCGCCGACTCCAGCAGGGCCATGGCCTGTTGACGGTCGGAGACCTGCATCCCGGAGTGTCGCGCCATGGCGGAGGCCAGCGCACGCTCCACGGCGGGGCCCGCCTCCCGCGCCGTCTCCGACGTGGAAGCCGACTGGCGCACGCCCATCACCAGCACCTTCTTGCGCGCCGGTGGCGACGTCTCGGCGGGGGGAGCCTGCGTGGAGAGCAACAGCGCGAGGAGGAGCGCGGTCATGGCGTGGTCTCCTCCCCGTCGTCGGAGAGGCCCGCCACCAGGGGACGCTGCGCCAGTGCGAACGTCACCACGCCCGCCACCACCGTGCCCACCAGGTGCACCGCCAACGCCACCAACGTCACCGCGGGCAACAACAACGAGCCGGTCACGGCGAAGAGGTTGGCGGTGACCAGCACCAGGAGCAGGAACGCCTCCACGACGTTGCCCGCGTTGGGCGAGAGGGTGATGCCCTGCGGCGGCAGCCACACGCCGGCCGCGGAGCCCAGCAGGGAAAGCAGCAGCACCCACCCGCCGGCCGCAACACCCATCAACGCCGCCACCGTCGGAATGGGGGCCAGCGTACGCTGGAACCGCCGCTCGTCCCGCTCCGCGTCCAGGATGTCCTCGTCCTTGCGGCAGCAGCCCTTCACGTCCACGTCGCGGCGACCGGTGTCCAGCGCGTCCAGCGTCGTCACCACGGCGCCCGCGCTGCCAAGGACCACCGCGCCCAGCAGGCTCCCCACCGTCGCCAGGCTCGCGCAGTAGGCCAACGGGAGGATCGTGGTGGGAGGGAACTCCAGCGTCTGCTGGATGGTGACCATGTTGAAGAACGCCGAGAGCGGGAACAGCAACGCCGGCGCCGACAACAGCAGCAGTCCCACCAGCGCCAGTCGTCGACTCTCGCGGTTCTGCTCAATGACCCACGCCGTGAACGCCTCGTGCGTGGCCAGCTGCGGGTGCGCAACGCGGAACGCGCGGAACTCCGCCAGCGCTTCCGGGGAGCCCAGTCCCAGTCGTCGCTGCGCGGCCTCTCCCTCCAAGGAGACCTGGTCCGCCTTCCCCAGCAGCGTGAGCGCCATCTCGGAGGCCTGGGCGAACAACGCGCTGCTGTCGGAGCCGCGCACCTCCGCACGTTGCAGCACCTCACCGCTGCCCACGTCGACCAGCGCGGCGGTCCACAGCAACACCGGCGCGGCCCCGGTCACGTCGGAGGAGACCAGGCGACGCGCCCCCATGGCCCCCGCCAGCTCCGCCAGGCAGGAGCCGTCGTCGTTGCACCCGGCCTGCTGGCGCATGCCCTCCACGCGCGCCACCTCCTCCAGCTCCCGCGTGGTGATGACGCGCCAACCGCTGCGCTCGGAGAGCTGTCCCGCCAGGCGCACCTCCAGGATCTCCCCCAGGGAGCGCGACTGCCCGCCGGCCTGCACCCGCACCGGCAGCACCGCCACCACCTCGGCGTCGGTGGGAGCAGGCGCCGGTGACGACGGAGGCTCGGCCGCCTGGCTGGCCAGCAACACCAGCAATCCCCATGCGCACGCGCCCATCAAGCGTCCTCCCTTTCGGTCCCCTTACCGTCGACACCGTTCGGGGGAAAAGCGCCCGTTGTGCGCAGGCTCTGCGGGAGCGGAGCGGCCCGACTCGTCGGAGGAGCACACCCGCGCGCCTTTGTGCTACACGCGCGCCCATGCCTCGCGTTGCCCGTCCGGAAGCATCCGACCAGCTTGCCCGCCAGTGGGCCCTGCTGCGTCTCCTGCGCAGTGGTCGTGCCGGTGGCTACTCCGTGCGTGAGCTGGGGGAGCAGCTCAGCACCTCCAAGAGCAACGTGGAGCGGGACCTCTCCGCGCTGGAGCGCGCCGGTTTTCCGCTGCGTCGCATCCCGGACCCCAAGCACCGCCAACGCCAGCTCTGGGCCATTGACAAGGACGCCGCCGACGAGGTGGGCAACATGCGCTTTGGCGCCGCGGAGCTGCTGGCGCTGTACGCGTCCTCCTCGGTGCTGGAGTTCATGATGGGCACGCCGGTGCACATGGACCTGCAGAACGTGCTGGCCAAGGTGCGCGGCACGCTGGCGGAGAGCGGCAGCAAGGCGGTGCAGCGCATGGCGGGGGTGTTCACGCCGCACCTGCGCAACTTCGTGAGCTACGAGGGCGAGGACCGGCGCGCCATCCTGGATGACCTCATGGATGCCACCGCGCGTCGACGCTGCTGTCGCGTGACCTACCAGTCCGCGGAGGCCAAGGCGCCCAAGAGCTACGTCATCCGCCCGCTGCGCATCTTCGCCCATCACAACGCGCTCTACGTCTTCGTGCAGATCGGCGAGCGGGAGGAGGTGCGCACGCTGGTGGTGCACCGCCTGCTGGAGCTGGAGACGCTGGATGAGACCTTCGAGGTGCCGCACGCCAACCTCGACGAGTACTCGCTCCAGGCCTTTGGCGTGCAGATCGAGAAGCCGGAGGACGTGGAGATCATCTTCGAGAAGGACGCGGTCCGTTACGTGGAGGAGCGCACCTTCCACCCGCGCGAGCAGAAGGAGCGGCTCAAGGACGGACGGTTGCGTTACAAGGTGCGCGCCGGCGGTCGCAACGAGCTGATTGCGTGGGTCATCTCCTTTGGTGGCTCGGCGGAGCTGATTGCGCCGGCGGCGTGGCGCGCTGACGTCGTGGAACGGGCGCGCAAGCTGATGGGCGCGCATTCCTCGCGCTGAACCCCCGTTCGGAGAGCTCAACAAACCCTGCCCGTGCCCCAAGACAGTCGTGCTGACGTCGTCGTCGGGTAGCCCTCTGACTTCCTTTTCGCGACTCCCCACCCACGCGTTGTCTGTGACGTCTCTGCAAAGAACTGTTAACCCCATTGTCACGCTTGTGCTGGCTCTCTAGCTTCGCGCGCATGACCACCACGCTCCGACCGGCCCTCGCGGCCACCCTCTCCGTGACGTTCCTGTTCACCGGCCCCGTGTTCGCCTCCGAGGCCCAGAACCCGCCCGCGCAGGAGGAGACCGCTCCTGCCGACGAGGCGTCCCCCGCCCCCGAGCAGCAGCCCGCGGGACGCCATCACCGCTGCGGCTTTGCCAACCGCGGCAAGGCCCTGCGCGCCTTCTTCACCGCCCGCGACGAGACCGGCACCACGCGTTTCGAGCGCGTGGCCGTGACCGGCGCTGGCGTCGTGGCCACCACGCTTGCCGCGGGCACGCTGGGCGCCGTGGCGGTGGCCACCACCGTGGCTCCCGCCTGCGTGGGCAACCTGGGCCAGTGCAGCGCCAACATCCAGCGCAACCTGACCAACCCGGTCACGCGTCCCGTGGCCGCACCGCCGGGCGCTCCCGCGGCGTCGACCACCACGCGCTGAACCCGCTCTCGTCGGAAAACGCAACAGTCCAACTCTTCTCCCGGGCGCCCATGCCACTCCAGTTGGCGGGGCGCCCGGACGCTTTTCGGCTCAATGCGGCCTTCCTCTCCCGCTCCCCTCCCACGTGATGCGGGTCGGGTGACCGTCGGTATCAGCGGCAGCCGAGGCTGCACCTGGATGCGCCGGGTGAGGCGTTGGTGGCGCAACAGGGAGTGCGGATTCGGCCCCCCCACCCCGCCGCCCCAGCGGCACCGTTTTCACGACGACGGCGGCGGGCCTCCCCCACGGCGTGGGGAGGCGTAGATGTGCCGCGCCCATTGAGTTCATTCCGTCAAATCGCGGCACAAGACCTCATCGTTCCCGTGCCGCGCAATGATCAGAGCGAGCAAACGGCGCGGCACATCTACGCCTCCCCACGCCGTGGGGGAGGCCCGCCGCCGTCGTCGTGAAAACGGTGCCGCTGGGGCGGCGGGGTGGGGGGGCCGAATCTGCACTCCCTGTTGCGCCACCAACGCCTCACCCCGGCGCATCCAGGTGCAGCCTTGGCTGCTCGTGTACCGACAGTCGCCGGTGCGGATCACGTGGGCCCTCGCGCTCCCTCCCGGAAGCTGAGCGGACCCGTCCGCATGGTGCTGCCCGCGAACCCGTCGTCGACGGAGAATGCGGCGGCTATAAGCACAGCATGATGCGCTGGCTCCTTCCCATCTCCGCGCTGGTGTGGCTCATCTCCTTCGCGGTGGTGGTGCACCTGCAGAGCTGGCTCCTCCTCGTCGGGGTGGGCCCCACGCTGGCCGCGCTGCGACTCACCCTCGATCCCTCCGCGCGCACGCTGCTGCGTCCCAACCTCCGCCTTGTGGCGCTCGGCGTGATCGGCGCGTTGGTCATGATCGCCGCCACCTACCTGGTCTACGCCCTCGCCAGCTCATGGCTCCCCTGGCTCGCTCCCGCCACGTCGCGTTTGTACGGGTTGCTGGGAAAGACCGCGCAGGACGGCGGCATCACGCTGGTTGCGCTGCTGAGTGTGGTGGTGGTCTCGGAGGAGGTCATCTTCCGCTCCGAGGTGCCTCCGCTCCGCGCGTGGTGGAGGGAAACGCTGGTTGCCTCGCTGATCTATGCGCTGGCACACATCACCTCACAAGATATCCTGCTGGTGTCGGTGGCCTTCCTCTGCGGCCTGATCTGGACCGCGTTGAGATTGCTCACCCGCTCGCTGGTTCCGTCGCTGCTGGTCCACCTGGCGTGGGATCTTGCCGTCCTCGTCGTGCAACCTCTGGCCCCGTGACGTTACAACAGCCACGACCCGCGTGAGGCCCCGCGGAAGGTTCGCGCACGTCCGGACCAGCCGGCCCACGCACGCGCATGCTTTCCCCCCATCCCGGGCCGTGCACCGTTGCGCTGCCACGTGCGCCGCGGTGCGCGGTCCGTCGAGGACTGTTCATGAGGCCTTGTCGTCGATCCGTGTTGGCGGGGCTGGCGCTGCCCTGGCTCGTCGGGACCGCCTGCACCGGTGCCGGACAGCCCACCGCCGAGCCCTCCGAGATTGTCTACAACGAGACCGCCAACAGCGTTTCCAGCAGCAGCAGCTCGTCCAGCGGCTCCTCCAGCGGCGGTCGCTCGTCGTCATCCCCGGGCACCTCGGTGAGTACGTCCTCCTCGGGCGGAAGCCCGGCAACCTCCAGCAGCGGAAACCCGGAAGACAGCAGCAGCTCCGCGGCCTCGACGTTCTCCAGCAGCTCGGGCGGCGTGACGGAGTCCAGCTCCTCCAGCGGGGGCGGCCCTTCCAGCTCCCTCTCGTCTTCGTCCTCCACCGGCGGTGCGCTCAGCAGCAGCAGCTCGTCGGGCGGCGCGTGGTTCTGCGGCAATGGCGTGGTGGAGACCGGTGAGGAGTGCGACCCGCCCAACGGCACCAGCTGCGACGGCCTGTGTCAGCACCTGGCCCCCGCGGGCTGGCGCTGCGACACCGACTTCTACGGCGACACCACCTGTGACTGCGGTTGCGGCGCCCAGGACCTGGACTGCGCTTCCCTGGACGCGTCCATCTGCGGCTACAACAACTGCTCCGGCGGCCAGGTGCCCATCTCCGACGACAACGCGCAGTGCCACCAGCCTCCCGCGCAGTGCGGCAACAACGTGGTGGAATCTCCCGCGGAGGACTGCGACCCGCCCGACGGCAACACCTGCGACGCCAATTGCCAGCGCATTGCCGACCTGCCCGCGGACTGGGTCTGCCCCGGCAGCTACTACGACGACGGACCGTGCGACTGCGGCTGCGGCGCGCAGGACGAGGACTGCGACTCCCTCGAGGTCGGCGAGTGCGAATACAACGTATGCCCCGACAACCAGGTCCCCGTCCCCGACGACAACGCCCACTGCGAGCCGGAGCGCGCGGAGTGCGGCGACGGCACCGTGGACCCCGGTGAGCAGTGCGACCCGCCCGACGGCACCACCTGCAACGCCGCGTGCCAGCGCATGGACGACGTGCCCGCGGATTGGACCTGCTCCACCAGCTTCTACAACGACGGCCCGTGCGACTGCGGCTGCGGCGCGCAGGACGAGGACTGCAACTCCCTGGCATCCGGCGAGTGCACCTACAACAACTGCCCCAACGGCCAGGAGCCGGTGCCGGGCAACAACGCGGAGTGCCAGCCCACCGCCAGCGTGTGCGGTGACGGGCAGGTGGGCGTGGGAGAGGAATGCGACCCACCCGACGGCACCACCTGCGACGCCAACTGCCAGCTCGTGGATGGCCCGGTGTGCGGCAACGGCGTCCTGGAGGGTGACGAGCAGTGCGACCCGCCGGATGGCACCACCTGTGATGCCGCGTGTCGTCGGACCAGCACGCCGCCCGCGGAGTGGACCTGTCCGTCGTTCTACTGGAATGACTCCCAGTTCTGTGACTGCGGCTGCGGCGCGCAGGACCCGGACTGCCCCTCGCTGAGCGCCAACGACTGCACCTACGACAACTGCCCCGTCGGCGAGGAGCCGGTGCCGGACAACAACGCGGAGTGCGCCGCCGCGCCGCCCCGCTGCGGCAACGGCGTGCTGGACCCCGGTGAGCAGTGCGACCCGCCCGACGGCAGCACCTGCGACGACAACTGCCAGCGCCTGGGCGGGGTGCCCGCGGAATGGACCTGCCAGCCCCAGTTCTACGCCGACGGACAGTGCGACTGCGGCTGCGGCGCGCAGGACATCGACTGCGACTCCCTGGATGCCGACGAGTGCGACGTGGACAGCTGTCCCGCCGGACAGGACCCCGTGCCCGACGACAACACGCGCTGCGAGACGGTCAACCTGTGCGGCAACAACGTGGTGGACCCCGGCGAGGGATGCGACCCGCCCGACGGGGTCACCTGCGACGCCAGCTGCCAGGAGATTCCCGTGCCGGAGTGCAACAACGGCGTCGTCGAGGCGGGGGAGGAGTGTGATCCCCCGGACGGCCTCACCTGCGACGAGAGCTGCCAGCTCATCGACCTGCCCGTGTGCAACAACGGCGTGGTCGAGGCAGGCGAGGAGTGCGACCCGCCCGACGGGGTCAGCTGCGACGAGAGCTGCCAGCTCATCGAGAATCCCGACTGCGGCAACGGCGTGGTCGACCCCGGTGAGGAGTGTGAGTTCCCCAACCAGGGCAACTGCGGGCCGGCCTGCCAGTTCGTACAGGACCCGCCCGCGGAGTGGAGCTGCGACCCCGTGCTCTACGCCGACGGATTCTGCGACTGCGGCTGCGGCGCGCAGGACCATGACTGCCCGTCGCTGGACGCCACGGACTGCCTCTACAACAACTGCCCCAACGGGACGCTCCCGGTCTCCGACAACAACGCGGCGTGCGCGCAGCCGGAGTGCGGCAACGGCGTGGTGGAGGGTGACGAGGACTGCGACCCGCCCGACGGCCTGCTGTGCGACGAAGCGTGCCACGCCATCCTCTCCGCCGCCTGTGGCAACGGCGTGGTCGACGCCGGTGAGGAATGCGAGCCCGCCGAGGAAGGTGCCTGTGACGCCAACTGTGAATCCACCGCGCCCAACGGCTGGACCTGCGAGGCGGCCTACTACGGTGATCTGCTGTGTGACTGCGGCTGCGGCGTCGTCGACATTGACTGCGAGAGCGCCACCAGCGCCTGCGACGACTGCTTCCACGCCGACGCCAACAGCAACGGCGTCCCCGACGGTTCCTGCGACATCCCCGACGAGCCCGAGACCGACTGCACCACCATCGACCCCGACAACAACGCGGTGTGCGCCGCCGCGCCGCAGTGCGGCAATGGCAGCGTGGAAGCCGGTGAGGACTGCGACCCGCCCGACGGGCTCACCTGCGACGAGGAATGCCACGCCATCTTCACCGCCACCTGCGGCAACGGCCTGACCGAGGAGGGCGAGGGCTGCGAGCCCGCCGGACAGGGAGCCTGCGACGTCAACTGCGCGTCCACCGCACCGGAGGGCTGGACCTGCGAGCCCGCCTACTACGGCGACCTCTCCTGTGACTGCGGCTGCGGCATCGTCGACGTGGATTGCCCCGGCGACACGCTGGTGGTGTGCCAGTACTGCTTCCAGGGCGACGGCAACAACAACGGCGTCCCCGACGGCTCGTGCGACCAGCGCGACGGCCAGCTCACCGACTGCACCAGCATCGACCCCAGCAACAACGCGGAGTGCCTGGTGGACGTGTGCGGCAACGGTCTCGTCGAGGCAGGCGAGGAGTGTGAGCCGCCCGGCGTGGGCGCGTGCAACGAGAGCTGTGAGTCCACCGCGCCGGAGGGCTGGACCTGTGAAGCCGGCTACTACGGCGACGGCCCGTGCGACTGCGGCTGCGGCATCCAGGACGTGGACTGCCCCAACAACACCGCCGCCGCCTGCAACTACTGCCTGGCCGGCGACAACAACGAGAACAACGTCCCCGACGGCTCCTGCGACATCCCCGACGCCGTGGGCACCGACTGCAGCACCATCACCCCCGACAACAACGCCACCTGCACGCTCTGAGCGCACGCCCAGCCACGCGTTGGTCCGCGTGTGATCCCTGGCACAGTGCATCCGCTGCAGCGGACAGCGCTCCGTGTCAACGCAACTTTTGTTGCTCCGCGTAGCCTCGCCCCTTGGCTGCGGGCATACTGCCGCTCGTTTTCACGGCAGCCATGTTCCCGCCGCGAGAGGCGCGCGTTGCCCTCCCCACGGCACCCAACCCACGGCTGTCGTCGGAGGGCAATGTCCATGCGTTTGCGTCGTCGTTCCCTGGGAATGGCCACGGCGGTCCTGTGGCTCGGGCTCACCGGCTGCGTGTCCACCACCACCGGCACGGAGGAGGAATCCACCTCTTCCAGCGGCGGGGGCAGCACGTCCAGCTCGTCGTCATCATCCGGCATCATCAGTGAGTCCAGCAGCAGCTCCGGTCAGGCGAGCAGCAGCTCCGGTGAATCCAGCAGCAGCTCCGGCCAGGTCAGCAGCAGCTCCGGCCAGGCGAGCAGCAGCTCCGGCCAGGCGAGCAGCAGCTCCGGCAGCGTCAGCGCCACGTCGTCTTCCGGCGCCAGCTCCGGGGAGGTGACCAGCTCCTCCTCGTCGGGAGACGTGGGCGGAACCTCCTCGAGCGGTGGCTCCACCAGCTCCTCGTCGGGAGATGTGGGCGGCACCAGCACGTCATCGGGCAACGTGGGCACCAGCTCGTCGTCGGGTGACGTGGGCGGCAGCAGCTCCTCCTCGGGCAACGTGGGCAGCAGCAGCTCGTCCTCGTCGTCGTCCGGCAACGTGGGGAGCTCTTCGTCCTCGTCTTCGTCGTCGTCCAGCAGCTCCTCGGGCGGCGCCAACGGAGACGCCTGCACCGACTCCTCGCAGTGCCTCAGCGCCAACAACGACGGTGTGCTCTGCCTGGATGAGGCCACCTACGGCTGGCCCGCGGGCTACTGCCTGGAGGAATGCCTCGTGGCCGACGGAGACTGCAACGGCGGCGTGTGCGTGCCCGACACCGACGACAACGGCAGCACGCTGGAGACCGGCACCTGCGCGGGGAGCTGTCGCGACAACCAGGACTGCCGCACCGGCTACACCTGCTTCACCGGCACCGCCACGCCCTACTGCGCTCCCGCCTGCACCGACAGCAACCAGTGCAGCGACGGACGCATCTGCGACACCGCGGAGGGCAGCCTCTACCGCGGCTTGTGCCTGGCCACGCTGTGCGGCAACGGCGTGGTGGACGGCAACGAGGAATGCGACCCCGCCCAGGAGCCGTTCGCGTGCAACGAGAGCTGCGTGCGCATCGCCCCGGAGGGATGGAATTGCCCCGCGGACTGGGCCAGTGACGCCTTCTGTGACTGCGGCTGCCTCGCCACCGACCCCGCCTGCGCCAACCAGCCCACCTGCTACACGGACAACTGCGTGGAGGGCACCGACGTGGATCCCACCGATCTCTCGCAGTGCATCTCCAGCTGCGGCGACGGAGAGGTCGACTCCGACGAGGTGTGCGACTACTCCGTGGACGACACCTGGTGCGACCGCGCCTGTCAGGTGATCCCCGGCTGCGGCAACGCGGTGGTCGAGGACAACGAGACCTGTGACCCGCCCAACGGCTACAACTGCGACGCCAGCTGCCAGGGCCAGGAGTACTACTGTTTCGGCCTGTTTGACGACGACAACGACGGTCTCATTGACTGCGCCGACCCCGACTGCGCCAACGACCCGCAGTGCGGCACAGCCGGCACCGACCCGGTGGGCTCGCCGTGCACCGGTAGCGCCACCTGCGCCAGCACCAACGGTGACCCGCAGTGCATCAGTGAGCAGATCTACGGCTGGCCGGGCGGCTACTGCATGGAGCAGTGCTCGTTGGCCAACAATGACTGTCCCAGCGGCGCCATCTGCTTGACCATGAATGACCCCGCCAACCCCGACCTGGGCCTGTGCCTCGACGAGTGCAACGCCACCACCGACCCCTGCCGCGACAACTATGACTGCGTGCCGCTGCAGGACACCAACACCAGCGTGTGCTTCGCGGCCTGCAATGAGGATGCGGACTGCGCGGCTTCCACCGGGTTCTGCAACACCAACCGCGGCACCTGCGCGGCGCCCCCGCCGCCGGGCTGGACGTGTGATCCCGCCTGGTACGGTGACGACGTCTGCGACTGCGGCTGCAATGGCACCGACGTCGACTGTCCCGACGTCAGCAGCCAGGTGTGCGGTTCCGTGAACTGCCCGTCGGGCTACGTGGTCACGCCCGACGACAACGGCTTCTGCGAGTCCACCTGCGGCAACGGCACCGTCGACAACGGTGAGGTCTGCGACCCGGCTGACAACACCTTCTGCACGCCCGACTGCCAGACGCTGAACCCCGGTTGTGGCAACGCGGTGATCGAGGACAGTGAGACCTGCGACCCGCCCAACGGCTACTCCTGCAACGCCAGCTGCCAGACCGAGGAGCTCTTCTGCTACGGCTTGGGCGACGAGGACGGCGACGGCCTGATCGACTGCGTGGATCCCGACTGCGCCGACGACCCCGAGTGTGCCGCGGGCCAGGGCGCGGTGGGCACCCCCTGCAGCAGCAGCAACGAGTGCGCCGCCAACAACGCCGACCCGGTGTGCATCAACGAGGCGTTCTACGGTCGTCCCTCCGGCTTCTGCTCGGAGTGGTGTGACCTGGCCAATGACGACTGCCCCGCGGGCTCGGCGTGCGTCGACGTCGATCTCGATGCCACCCGCGGCATCTGCTTTGCCACCTGCGACCTGCAGGCCGGCAGCGGCTGCCGCGATGGCTACGCGTGTGTCGACTACGCGGTGGGCGTGGGGGTGTGCGACGGCTTCTGCCAGGACGACGCGCAGTGCACGGTGACCGGCTACTGCGACCTGACCGGGGCCACCCTGGGAGGCAACCTGACCAACCTCTGTGCCTTCAAGGAGTGCGGCAACGGCATCGTGGAGCCGGGTGAGGAGTGCGACCCGGTGGACGACTTCACCTGCCTGGAGGGCTGCGTGCGCGCGCCGGAGGTCTGCTGGGACTTCTTCGACAACGACACCGACGGTGCCCTCGACTGCGCCGACCCCGACTGCAACGGCACCGCGGAGTGCACTCCGGGCAGCATCATGACCGGGCAGAGCTGCGCGGCGAACTCGCAGTGTGTGAGCCGGGCGGGCGCGGACCCCGTGTGCATCCCCGACGCCTTCGAATGGACGCGTGGCTACTGCAGTGAGTGGTGCACCGTCGGGGCCGCCACGCCGGAGTGTTACGCGGGTGTCTGCTGGCAGTATGAAGAGGCCAACCCGGTGGGCCTGTGCGTGGCGGGCTGCACGCAGGACGCGGATTGTCGTGACGGCTACATCTGTGAGCAGGCCACCGTGGAGGGAGACTTCGCCTGTTTCCCCGGCGTGCGCCTTCCGCCCTTCGAGACCGAGCCCAACGACGACGTGGCCAACGCCAACGGCCCGCTGACCTATGGCGCCGTCAACGGCCCGGCCGACATCAACCCGCCCTCCGACGTGGACTACTTCATGGTGGAGATCCCCGAGGACAACCTCGGCCTCGTCGTCGAGGTCCAGGACGGTGGTGACGGGCGCTGCCCGATCATGCAGCTGGACTCCCGGCTGGCCTTGCTGGCTCCCGACGGCGTCACCGTGCTGGCGGAGAACGACGACATCGACGCGGGCGGCGGCAACTGGTGTTCCCAGGTGACGGTGCCGGGGCTGAGCGCCGGGATCTACTTCGTGGAGGTCGCGCGCTCGCAGCTCTCGGCGCCAGACACCACGTTCACCTACTGGCTCTTCGCCGAGCTGTTCTGAACGGCATCACCTCGCGGTGACCCGGGTTGCCTCCCTCGCTCCGGGTCACCGCTCCCCTCATCCCCCATCACCCGTCGAGCCGTCCCGCGGTGCGCCGCCGTCGGGCGGGCCCGCGTCCACCGGCAGACCCTGCAGCGCGTAGATGCCGTGCACGCGGTCCATGGTGAAATGCAGCGCGCGTCCGTCGGGGGAGAGCAGGAGGTTGAGGGGTTGGTAGAGCCGGGCCACGTCGGTGGTGCCCAGGCGCAGCTGCAGCGCGTTGGACGCGCCCGCCACCGTCAGCACCTCGCCGCTCGGCAGGTCCACGCGACGCAGCTTGAGGTTGGTCTGGTCCGCCACGTAGACGCTGCGCTCGTCGGCGGCCACGTCGGTGGGGTACTGGAAGCGCGCCTGTGGCCCCGGCCCGTCCACCTCACCGGCCAGCCCCGCGCGACCCGCCAGCGTGCGCACCGTGCCCGTCGACAGCAGGATCTCCCGGACGGCGTGGTTGTACTGGTCGGCCACGTAGAGGCGCGTGCCGTCGGGGGAGAGCGCCAGGCCGGTGGGCATGTTGAAGCGCGCCTCGGCCGCCGGTCCGTCGGCGTTACCATTCTCGCCCAGCGCACCGGCCAGCGTGGTGACCTCACGCGTGGCCACGTCCACGACGCGGATGGCCTGGTTGAACTGGTCGGCCACGTAGAGCGTGCGTCCGTTGCGGGCCAGCGCCAGGTCGGAGATGCCGTTGAACGTCGCGGCCTCGCCCACGCCGTCCTGCCCGCCGCGCATCCCGGGATTGCCCGCCAGCGTGCTCACCACCCCGCCGTCGCCCACGTCCAGGTCCACCCGCCGGATCACCGCGTTCCCCTCGTCAGCGATCAACAGCGAGTAGCCCACCACCAGCAGCGCGCGCGGGTTGCGCAGTCGCGCCTCCGCCACCGGACCGTCGACGTGCCCCGGCCGCGTCGGAGCGCCCAGCACCGTGCCCACGTTGTTGGCCGCGGGGTCCACGACGCGGATCGCGTGGTTGTTCTCGTCGGCCACGTAGAGCTTCCCGTCGGGCGTGGCCGCCATGCCGCGCGGCCGGTAGAAGCGCGCGTTGCGCATCAGCCCGTCACCATAGCCGCGTGACCCGCCCGCCACGCTCACCACCTCCAACATCGTGCACGCGGGTGCGTTGCCGCTCTCGTCGGGAGAACCGTCGCGGAGCCCGCCGTCGGGGGGAGTGAGGCACGCGGTCCACGCCGGCGGGGGAACCGTGGCATCCCATCCCGCGTCCGCGCCCCCGTCGGCCCCCCCGCCCGACGAGGATCCGGTCACGGCGGCGTCGGCAGCGTCGGGGCGGCCGGCATCACCTCGGGGCGTGGCGCCGCCGAGCGGAGCGGCGTCGAGGGCGCGGGTCGTCGTGGGGAGCGGCAGGGCCGGGCAGGCCGCCACCAGCGCCATCCATCCCAGTCCCCCGACAAGCCGGTTGCCGCGTTGCATGGGTCGACTTCCTGGCGACGTTCACTGCTGGCTCAGCTTGATCTTCAGCTCTCCCTCTTCACCGGGCTTGAGGGTGACGGTCTCGGTGCGCTTGACGTTGAGGTCCTTGTTCTCGAGTCGCACCGTGTGCTTGCCGGGCTTGAGCTGCAGCGGCTCCAGCGGCGTCATGCCCTTGCTCTTGCCATCCACCCACACCTGCGCCCACGGCGAGACCTTGATGGTCAGCGTCGCGGGCTTCTTGCTGTCGTCGGACTTGGCCGCCTCCGCGCTCTTGCCGTCGTCGCTCTTCTTGCTGGCGGCGGGCTTGGCGCCTTCCTCGTCGGACTTCTTGGCGGCG